>DASXCU010000059.1:0-65571 GCA_036491035.1 Galbitalea sp.
GGTTTGTCCTCGACGAGGAGGGAGAGCACGTGTGAACTCATGGCTTACTCCTCGTCCCAGGTCGGGGCGTGCTCGCGGGCGTACTGGATGGACGAGTTGCCGACACCCTGCGGCACCATCGGCCACACCATGGCGTCGCGACTCACGATGAAGTCGATTACGACGGGCCGATCGTTCGTCTCGAGCGCCAGCTTGATCGCCGCGTCGATCTCCTCCGGCTTTGTCACGCGGATCCCGAGGGCACCGTACGCGTCGGCGAGCTTCACGAAGTCCGGCACCATGCGCGACTGTGTTCCGTCGCCCATGTGACCGGTGTTCAGGTCCGTGAACGAGTAGCGACCGTCGTAGAACAGGTTCTGCCACTGCCGCACCATGCCGAGCGACGAATTGTTGATGATCGCCACCTTGATCGGGATGTTGTTGAGCGTGCAGGTGGCGAGCTCCTGGTTGGTCATCTGGAAGCAGCCGTCGCCGTCGATCGCCCAGACCACGCGGTCGGGGTTCGCGACCTTTGCACCCATGGCTGCGGGAACTCCGTAGCCCATGGTGCCCGCTCCCCCGGAGTTCAGCCAGGCGTTGGGGCGCTCGTATTTGATGAACTGCGCGGCCCACATCTGGTGTTGTCCGACGCCGGCGGCGTAGATGCCCTCCGGTCCGGTCAGCTGGCCGATGCGCTCGATGACCTGCTGCGGTGAGAGCAGTCCGTCGTCGGGCAGGTCGTAGCCGAGCGGGAACTCCTTGCGAAGTCCGTCGAGTCGATTCCACCAGTCCTCAAGGTCCGGAGCGCCCTGCTGCTTCACTACCTCGTCGTAGGCGGCAGTCAGGTCGGCGATGACATCCTTGGCATCGCCGACGATCGGGACATCGGCGACGCGGATCTTGGAGATCTCCGCGGGGTCGATATCGACATGCACGACTTTGGCGTTTGGCGCGAAGTCCGCGACCTTGCCGGTCACGCGGTCGTCGAACCGGGCACCGAGCGACACCAACAGGTCACTCTCCTGGATGGCCAGCACGGCCGGAACCGTGCCGTGCATCCCGGGCATTCCGAGGTTCTGCTTGTGCGAGTCGGGGAACGCGCCACGGGCCATGAGGGTCGTGACGATGGCCGCGCCGGTGTGCTCCGCCAGAACGAGAAGTTCTGCCGATGCCTGGGACCGGATGACGCCGCCGCCCACGTAGAGTACGGGCCGCTTCGCGTCCGCCAGCAGCTGCGCGGCGGCCTGGATCTGCTTGCCGTGCGCCTTCAGCACCGGCCGGTAACCGGGCAGGTCGACCTTTGGCGGCCAGATGTACGGTGCGTACTCCTGCTGGGCATCCTTCGTGATGTCCACGAGCACGGGCCCGGGTCGCCCCGTCGTCGCGATCTGGTAGGCGGACGCGATCGCGGACGGCACATCCGCGGCACGGGTCACGAGGATCGAGTGCTTCGTGATCGGCATCGTGATGCCCACCGTGTCGACCTCCTGGAAGGCGTCCGAACCCATGAGTGTCGAGAAGACCTGGCCGGTGATGGCGAGGAGGGGCACGGAGTCCATGTAGGCATCCGCGATGGCGGTCACCAGGTTGGTCGCCCCGGGGCCGGAGGTGGCGATCGCGACACCAATCCCGTTCGTCGACGAGGCGTAGCCCTCGGCCGCGTGGCCCGCGCCCTGCTCGTGACGGACGAGGATGTGACGGATCGTGGTCGAGGCCATGAGCTCGTCGTAGAACGGCAGGATGGCACCGCCCGGCAGGCCGAAGACGTCCCTGATGCCGAGGTGCTCGAGTGAGCGAAGGATGGCCCCGGAGCCGGTGAGCATCTCGGGCTCGGCGGGGCCCGACCTGGTGGGCTTCGCAGCCGTACTGGTGGGGGCCGGAACTGCTTCCGTTGGCATGATTACTAGCTTTCTAAGGAACGTGGTGATCGGGCGCGCGAAGCTAGCCGGTAACGGCACCCACCGCAGCGGAATGCACGAGCTTGGAGTACTTCGCGAGGACGCCGCGGGTGTAACGCGGAGGTAGGGGAGCCCAGCCGTTGCGGCGAGCTTCCAGCTCTGCCGGCTCGACCAGTAGGTCGAGCTTGCGAGCTGCGATATCGACCCGTATCAGATCACCATCGCGCACGAATGCGATAGGACCTGCGTCCACCGCTTCGGGAGCTATGTGGCCGATGCACAGGCCGGTTGTGCCGCCTGAGAATCTGCCGTCGGTCAAGAGTAGTACATCTTTTCCGAGCCCAGCGCCCTTGATGGCGGCGGTGATGGCGAGCATCTCGCGCATACCAGGTCCGCCCTTCGGACCCTCGTAACGGATGACGACAATGTCGCCGGCTTCGATCTCGTTGTTCGTCAGCGCGTCCATTGCGGCGCGTTCGCGCTCGAATACGCGCGCCGGCCCCTCGAACAGGTCGGCGTCGAACCCGGCCGTCTTCACGACCGCTCCCTCGGGCGCGAGGCTGCCCTTCAGGATGGTGAGGCCGCCAGTTGGGTGGATGGGGTTGTCAAGCGTGTGCAGGACCTTGCCGTCGATCGCGTCGATTGGTTCGAGGTCGGTCAGGTTCTCAGCCACCGTCTTACCCGTGACGGTCAGGCAGTCGCCGTGCAGGAGGCCGGCCTCGAGCAGGGCCTTCATCAGCACCGGGATGCCGCCGTGGCGGTCGAGGTCGTTCATCACATAGCGGCCGAACGGCTTCATGTCGGCGAGGTGCGGGACCTTATTGCCGATGCGGTTGAAGTCGTCGATGGTCAGTTCGACGTCGGCCTCGTACGCGATCGCCAGCAGGTGGAGCACGACGTTCGTCGAGCCGCCGAGTGCCATGGCGACGGTGATCGCGTTCTCGAACGCCTCCTTGGTAAGGATGTCGCGAGTGGTGATGCCGAGGCGAAGCATGTTGACTACTGCCTCGCCGGACCGGTGCGCGTAGTAGTCCCGGCGGCGGTCGGCGGATGCCGGACTCGTCGAGCCCGGCAGGGACATCCCGAGCGCCTCAGCAACGGACGCCATGGTGTTAGCCGTGTACATCCCGCCGCAGGCGCCCTCGCCCGGGGCGAATGCGCACTCGATGCGGTTGGCATCCTCCATCGACATCTTGCCGGCGCGCACCGCGCCGACCGCCTCGAAGGAGTCGATGATCGTGATGTCTTTTTCGGTACCGTCGCTCAGCTTGACCCAGCCCGGTGCGATGGAGCCGGCGTAGAGGAACACGGATGCGAGGTCGAGCCGCGCCGCAGCCATGAGCATGCCGGGCAGCGACTTGTCGCATCCGGCGAGAAGTACGGAGCCGTCGAGGCGCTCGGCCTGCATGACGGTCTCGACCGAGTCGGCGATGACCTCGCGGCTGACCAGGGAGAAATGCATCCCCTCGTGGCCCATGCTGATGCCGTCGGAAACGGAGATGGTGCCGAACTGGAGCGGGTAGCCGCCGCCCGAGTGCACACCCTCCTTCGACGCCTGCGCGAGGCGGTCAAGGCTGAGGTTGCAGGGGGTGATCTCGTTCCACGAGCTCGCGATACCGATCTGGGGCTTCTCCCAGTCCGCGTCGCCCATGCCGACGGCGCGGAGCATTCCGCGAGAGGTCAGAGCCTCAATACCGTCGGTGACGGTGCGGGAGCGCGGCTTTATATCGATGTCTCGTGCGGCAGTAGCGGGCTTTTCCGACATGTTCAAAGTGTAGAACTACGCGGCGTGCCCCTTTTGCCGACGACCGTGGGGCGCCGACCGCCCAGGGTCAGCGGATGAGCTGGTTGGGGCGCGTCGCGACGCGCTGCGGGCCATCGACGATTACTGCGCGGATGGTGAAAACGATGCCGAGGATTGCGGCGGCTGCGAACAGAAGAAGCAGAAACATGGTGTGCCTTAGTAGGTGGTAGAACGCTGGTTTGTCTCTCTAATGATCACAGTCGTTCTCATAAAGCACCAGTTAAGTTTTATTGAGTTAGACTGAAGTCCTGATTAACTAATTTATAGGAGGATCGGGTGGACATCGTCCGGCTGAATCTCCTCCGCGAATTCGCCGATCGCGGCAGCATTACCGCCGTCGCGCGCGAGACGCACCAAACCGTATCCGGCGTCTCGCAGCAGCTGCACCGGCTCGAGGAGGAGGCCGGCCTGCCACTGACCGAGAAGGTCGGACGCGGTCTCGTCCTCACCGATGCGGGTCGTGCGCTGGCGAACACGGCCCGCGAGATGTCGGTCGCGATTGCGAAAGCCGAGGCCGAGTGGGATGCGTTCCGCAACACCCCCGTCGGCAGTGTGACGCTCGCCACCTTCCCGACCGGCGGCCAGATGTTCCTGCCGGGGCTACTGGCTCGCGTGGACGCGCTGCCCGGTCTTATCGTCACCTGCTCCGACCGCGACCCACCGTCCGACGGGTTCGCCGCGCTGACCGCCGACTTCGATGTCGTCCTCGCGCACGACATGGAGTTGCCGAAGAGCAACGCGGACATCATCGTCGTCCCGGTGATGACCGAACCGCTGGACATCGCGCTCCCGAGCTCGCATCCCCTGGCGGACAAGGAATTCCTCGTGCCGAAGGACCTGATCGGCGAGCGCTGGATCGGCAACCCGTTCGGCTACCCGTTCGAGGCGTGGCTGAACCGCGCCCTGTCGACTCCCGAGGTGCCGATGAATGTCGTGCAGCAGTTCGCGGACACCCACATCATCGAAGCCCTCGTCGCGTCGGGCTTCGGGATCGCGGGTCTCCCCCGCTACACGGCCGCGCTCTCGTACCCGGGGCAGATCGTCTTGAAGGCACTGCGCGGCGCCGATAACAACCGCAGCATCTTCATCCTGATGCGGCGCGATCGTGCGGAGCGGCTCGCGGTGCGCAACGTGGTCGAGCTCGTTCGCGAGGTCGCCGCGACCATCAGCGCCGCCTAGGAAGGCGGCGCAGAGCGTGTCGGAGGGCTATTGCTCGTGCGCGGTGCCGTCGCGGAACTCCGCGAGCAGCGCGAGTACCTGCGCGACCTGTGTCGGACCGGCGACGCGGTGAGCGGCGATCGTGTCACCCGCACCGCTCTTCAGGCCGAAATCGTCCGGGCCGAGGGCCGCGAACGCATCCTCATCCGTGACATCATCGCCCGCGTAGAACACCGCGCTGGCCGACGTGTACCCGCGAAGGTGCTCGATCGCGTCGCCCTTGGTGTCATTGCGAACCGAGAACTCGAGCACGTCCTTGCCGTGCCGGACCGTCACGTTTTTGACCTCCGCCGTCGCCTCGCTGAGCGCAACGAGGTGGGCTACACGTGAGTTGTGATCGGTCGCGAGGCGGGTGTGGAGAGCGAACCCGGCCGGTTTCGACTCGAGCCACACCTGGTCGAACGAATCGGCGACCTCGGCGAGCACGTCGTTGAGCAGCGACACCTGCCGAATCTCCACCGTGTCGAGGCTCACGGCATCGCCGGGGTGGTCGAGGCGGATCTCTGCGCCGTGGGAGCCGACCAGCAGAACCTCGTCGGGCAGGTCGGCGACCTGTTCGAGCGATGCGATGGCGCGACCGGAGACAAGCGCTACACGGGTGCCGGGCAGCGCGAGAAGCTCGAGAACGGCGGCGCGAGCCTCCGGAGTCGCGCGGGCCTGCTCCGGATCATCCGCCTCGGGCGCAAGAGTGCCGTCGAAGTCCAGCGCGACGAGGAGTCGTGGTACTCGCGCGATTTCTCGCAGAGCGCCGACGAGCTCGCGGGGCAACCCGAGTTCGGTCATGAGCTCACCTGTGGCGAATCCGTTCGACTGTCCACTCGAGTTCTCCGAGCGGATCGTCGTCGTCGCTCGCCTGGCCGTTCTCGCCGACTTCGCGCAGCGCATCCAGGAAGCCTGCCGACCAGCGGTCGACGTTGTTCCGGAGCACCAGGTTGCGCATGGTGCGCATCCGCCGTTGGCGCTCGACCTTCGGCATGTCGATTGCTTGCACAATGGCATCCTTCAACCCGTCGATGTCGTGCGGGTTAATACGAAGTGACCGCCGGAGTTCGTCGGAGGCGCCGGTGAACTCGCTCAGGATCAGTACGCCGTCGTTGTCGAAGCGGCTCGCCACGTACTCCTTAGCGACCAGGTTCATTCCGTCCCGAAGCGCGGTGACCAGCATCACGTCGGAGGCGAGGTACAGCGCCACCATCTCTTCACGCGGGTAGCCGTGGTGGTGATAGCTGATCGCCGTGTGGCTCATCGTGCCGAAGTCGCCGTTGATGCGGCCAACGGTGAGTTCGATCTCGTCCCGCAGCTGCATGTAGGCCTGCACGCGCTCGCGACTCGGGCTTGCGACCTGCACGAGCGTCACGTCCTCGACGGTGAGCCTGCCCTCCTCGAGCAGCTCACCGAAGGCCTTCAGCCGGTGACCGATGCCCTTTGTGTAGTCGAGCCTGTCAACGCCGAGCATGACCGTTTTCGGGTTCCCGAGCCCCTCGCGGATCTCTCGAGCACGGGCCTGGATCTCGGGTTTGCGCGCCAGCTCCTCGAAGCTCTGCGAATCGATCGAGATCGGGAACGCCTTGGCGAGCACGCGTCGGGCGGGCGCACCGTCCAGGCCGGGCACTTCGATGTACGGGAACTTCGTCACGTTGCCGGTCAGGCGACGAACGGCTCGCGAGAAGTTAGCCGCATCCTGCGTTCGCTGGAACCCGACGACGTCGGCGCCGAGCACCCCTTCGATGATCTGGGTTCGCCAGGGCAACTGCGAGTAGATGCCGTAGGGCGGGAATGGGATGTGGTTGAAGAAACCGATGACCAGGTCGGGCCGGGCCTGGCGCAGCATCTTCGGGACCAGCTGTAGCTGGTAGTCCTGCACCCACACCACCGCGCCCTCCGCGGCAATCGCAACCGCCGTATCCGCGAAGCGCTGGTTGACCGCGACGTAGCTCTCCCACCATTCGCGGTGGTAACTGGGCGAGGCGATGACGTCGTGGTATAGCGGCCAGATGGAGTCGTTGGAGAAGCCCTCGTAGTAGTTCTCGATGTCCTCGGCGCGGAGTGTCACCGGGACGATCTGGATGCCGTCACTCTCGAAGGGCTCGAACTCGAGGTCCGGCTGGCCGGCCCAGCCGATCCAGGCGCCCTGGCTTCGACGCATGACCGGCTCGAGGGCGGTGACGAGACCACCGGGCGAGTGCTTCCAGAACGGTTCGCCCTCCGCGGGAAGAACGCGATCGACGGGAAGGCGATTGGACACCACGAGAAAGTCGTAGCTGCTTGTCGTCTTCATCGCCTGCCCCAGTCCCGCAAAATGCCGCTAGCTACGGTAGCAGCCGCGACTGCAACGTTCCCCGGGTGGTAACTCGTCGTTCAATCGTGGTAGGTAGCGGCGGTGCCTGCGTCAGGCGGCAGCGGGCACTAGTCCCAGCGCCCGTGCCCGACGAACGCGACGCACAGCCAGCAGCGCGATCAGGAGGCTGCCGACGCCGAACGCGACGAGCGCAACGGCTGCACCGATCGCGGTCCCCACTCCGGAGTTGGAGATGATCGCCTCCATCCCGCGCACGCCGTAGGTGAGGGGAAGGAGCGGACTCAGGAACTGGAACGGCCCGGCGAGCAACTGGATCGGGTACAGCCCGCCGGTCGAGGTGATTTGGATCGCCAGCAGGAATAGGGACACCACGAGACCTCCGCGCCCGAGGCCGATGGTCAGCAGGTAGTGGAACGCCGTGAAGGCGATGGCCATGACGAGTGAGAACAGGATCGTGGCCGGCAGCAGCGTCCAGCTGACGCCCACCGCCGTGTGGAGCAGCAGCACCAGGAGGAGCGCCTGCGCCGCGGTCACGATGGAGGCTCGCGCGATCGACGACAGCACCAGCCGGGCGTTGCCTGCCGTTGACGACAGCGTTCGACGGGTGAGCGGACGCAGCACCAGGAACACGGCGAGCGAGCCGATCCATAGGCCAAGCGGAACGAACAGCGTGGCGATGATCTGCGCCGCTGACGATACCTCGTGCTTGCGATCGACGGACACTCCGACCGGGTTGGATGCGACATCCGCCGTCTTGCTGATTTGTGCCTTCGTGTAGGACGGAGCCTTGGATGCGCCGCTGTTCAGACCGGACGCGAGCGACGTCGCACCGGATGCGAGGGATTGCGCTCCCGACGTGAGCTGCGCCCCGCCGGACGCGAGCCCCGCGGTCTGGCTGGCGAAGCTGCCGGTCTTCGCCGCGAGGGTGTCGAACGCACCGCCCACGCCGTTTGCGACCGACGATCCGCCCGCGGCAACGGCGGACAGCGTCGCGCTGTCGGTCTGCACCTGCTGCAGGAGCGTCGCGTTCGTCGGGTCTGCGGCGAGCGCTGCGACGTCCGCGCTGAGCTTGCCCGAGGTGCCCGAGACCGCCGACGTGTACGGCGTGATCGCCTGGGACTCGACCGAATTCCTGGCGGTGAGGATGCCGGACTGCAGCTGGCGCAGCCCGGACGGGACTTTCGCCGCACCGGCCGTGTATGCACTGATTCCGCTCGAGAGTCCGCTCGCGCCGGTCGACAGCTGCGTGGCGCCGGATGCCGCGCTCGCAAGCGAGGTGCCGAATCCGCCGATGCCCGAGTAGAGGCCCGCGATGTACTGCTTCGTGATGGCCTGTCCGAACTCGCTCGACAGGGTCGACCCGACGACCTGCGCGACCGAACCAGTCAGGTAGTTGTGTGAGTCGTCGGTTGTGATTTTCAGGTTCGCCTTGATCGGCGACTTCGAGCTCAG
This sequence comes from Galbitalea sp., assembly GCA_036491035.1. Classification (GTDB taxonomy): domain Bacteria; phylum Actinomycetota; class Actinomycetes; order Actinomycetales; family Microbacteriaceae; genus Galbitalea. The sequence continues at coordinate 8,651 of DASXCU010000059.1, forward strand.
CGAGACGATCGACGCCGAGAAGTCCTTCGGCACCGTGAGGATCGCGTAGACGGTTCCGTTCGCCAGATCAGCCTTGGCGTCCGTGCTGTTCGTGATCGTCCATTTGAAGCCCTGCGACTTCTTGCCGGTGAGCTCCGTGACGAGCTGACGGCCGGCGAGGATGGGCGACTTGGTGCCGTCCGCGGCGGTCTGTGTGACGAGCTGGTCATTGTTCACGATCGCGGCCGGGATGTCGCTGATGCTGTGGCTGACCTGGGACACGGCGCCGATGAAGAGCCCGGCGAAGGCGAGGGGCACGAGCACCACGGCCGCGAGGGCGGCATAGCGGAACCAGCCGCGACGGGTCGGCGTGAACAGGGACTGGCTCATGAGTGGGCACCATTTCGGTCGAGCGGAGCGAGGCTGAGCTCGTCGAGGTCGAGGTTCACGACCGGGCGAGCGAGATCGGGTGCGACCCGCGGCGCGACGGGTGCGCCGAGCACGATGGTCGTGGTCGCGGGGGCAAGACGGTCGAGCGCCGCCAGGAACCGCACCTCGTCCCGCGGGTTCGCGAAGGCGTCGAGCAGGTCGAGCATTACGACGGGGGTGTGCTCGACGAGAGCGACGGCGGTCAGGGCGATCGCTCGCTCGAGCTGCGGAAGCTGCTCGATGCTGGCGCGGGCCGCAATCGAGTGACCCTCGCCGAGAACGGCGTCGACCCGATCGAGCCAGGTGCGCGCGCGGCGATGGACCGCGAAGGATCGGTACCAGGGCGACGTGAGCCGGATTCGCTCGATGAGGAGTTCCGCGATGCCCACCCGGATCTCAGCGCGATCGGTGCCGCCGATGTCTTCGAGCGCGACCAGTCGTGCCACGTTGGCGCTCTCGGACGGGAGAGGATGGCCGCCGACCTGCGCTCGGCCGGCAATCGGATCGAGGCGGCCGGACAGGGTCGCGGCCAGCAGTCGGCGATCCGCGCTCGGTCCGCTGACGAGTACCAGCGAACCCGGCCGCACGCCGATGGTGAGTGGTCCGACGAGGCGACGACCCGAGCCGGCCACCAGCCCGGACGTGGTGAGGATCTGCCCATCGCACTGGCCCTCCGCCCACGTGACGGCGTCGCGGTGCTCGCGCAGTCGCTCGCCTTCGATGTCGACGTTCGGCAGGATGCGCCCGAGCCACTTCGGCATCCACCACGCGGCCTTGCCGAGCAGCGCCATCGCGGCAGGAACGAGCGTCATCCGGACGAGAAATGCATCGGCGAGGATTCCCACCGCGAGTCCGACTGCCATGGCTTTGATGATCCCCGCGCCGTCCGGGATGAAGGACGCAAAAACGAAGAACATGATGAGCGCCGCGGCGGTGACGACGCGGGCGGCCCCGGAGAAGCCTTTCACGATCGACTTGCGGGCATCCCCCGTGTGGACAAACGATTCCCGCATCCCCGAGACGAGGAATACCTCGTAATCCATCGCCAGGCCGAAGAGCACGGCCATCAGCAGGATCGGCAGGAAGCTCAGAATCGGCCCAGGAATGCCGCCGAGGGCGGTGTCGAACCAGCCCCACTGGAAGATCGCAACCACGACGCCGAACGAGGTGAAGACGGACAACAGGAAGCCGATCGCCGCCTTGATGGGAACGAAGATCGAGCGGAACACCATCATGAGCAGCAGGATCGACAGTCCCACGACGATCAGGCCGAACGGCAGGAGCGCCGCGTTCAGTCGCTGCGAGATGTCGATCTGTACGGCCGTTGCACCGGTCACCTGGAGCGGGGTGTGCCACTTCGTGTCAATCGAGTGCGAGAGGTCGCGAATTCGATTGACCAGCGCGGTCGTCGAGGGCGAGGTTGGCGCGCTGGACGGGATGACCTGGAGGATCGCCGTGTCGAGGCTCGCGTTCGGCAGGCCCTGGCTGACGTAGCTCACATCGGGCAGCTTCTGCAGGTCCGCGCGGATCGCCGTGAGGTCGGCCTGGATGGCCGTGGTCTGCGTGATGTCGACGAGCACGATCAGCGGGCCGTTGCGACCCGGACCGAAGCCCTGCTCGATCATGTCGTAGGACGTACGGGTCGCAGAACCGACGGGCTCGGTCGCCCCGGACGGCAGCGCGAGTTCGAGCGAGAACGCGGGAATCGACACGATCCCGAGCAGTCCGATCACGGCGACGACGGCGATCACTGGTCGCTTGATGACGCGTCGAACCCAGCGCTCGCCGAGCGCCTTCTTCGGGGAGTTCTCGTCGGCGTTGGCACGCAGATGGGCGCGCGATCCCGGCTTCGGGATGAGGCGTCGTCCCGCGAAACCGAGGAGTGCGGGCAGCAGTGTCGTCGACGCGAGGATCGCGACCAGCACGCCCGCGGCGGCGGCAACTCCCATCGCGCTCAGGAACGGAATGCCGACGACCAGTAGTCCGAGCAGCGCGATGATCACGGTTCCGCCCGCAAACACGACCGCGCTTCCCGCGGTCGCGACAGCGGTCGCCGCGGACTCCTCGATCGTCATGCCCCTCGCCAGCTGGTTGCGATGACGCGACAGGATGAAGAGCCCGTAGTCGATCCCAACCGCCAGCCCGATCATGAGTGCGAGCAGGGGGGTCGAGCTCCCGATCACGAGAAACTTGGATGCCGCGAGCACTCCGCCGATCGTGACGCCGATTCCGAGGAGGGCGGTGAGCAGGGGCATCCCGGCCGCGAGCAGCGATCCGAACGCGACGAAGAGTACGATCCCGGCGAAGATCACGCCGATGCCCTCCGTCGGCGAAATGCTGACCGTCGTGTCCTGGTAGACGGAACCCCCGTACCCGATCTTCATCCCGGCGTCCGTTGCGATGGAGCTGAGCGACTTGAGTTCGCTGAGGGTCTTCGCCGTGACATCCGACTGCTGGTGAGTGAACTGCACCTGCACGATCGCTGCGGTCTTGTTGGCCGAGACGGCATCCGACGCGTACTTTCCGAACGGGGAGCTCGCGTTGTCGACGCCCGAGACCTTTGCCGCCCTCGTCACCAGGTTGTCGATGGCATCGCGGTAGGGCTCGTTCGTGACCTTCGCGCCGTCCGGGACGGTGACGACGATCTGGGCGCTGGCGCCGGCCGCGGACGGGAACACCGCCTCGAGGCGGTCGATGGCGTTCTGCGACTCGGTCCCCGGTATGGCGAACGAGTCGTTGGTCTTACCGCCGAGGGCGAGGCCGCCGCCGAGGATGCCGATCATGAGAATCAGCCAGACCGCGAGCATCCGCCACGGGTGACGGAACGAGAACCGACCGAGTCGGTAGAGGACGGTGGCCACGATCTTCTCCTGTGGTTACGAGGCGGAGCGAAGGGAAACGGGCGCGAGCAGTTCGCTCACGATAGAGATCAGGGCGGCCCTGGTCTCGTCGACGGGCGGCTCGGGAACGGTCTCGTCGTGTGGGGCGGACAGCACGTAGGCCGCACCCCCGAGAGCGATGCCGAACCGCAGCTGGTCCTCGACGGTTGCCGCCGTGGATTTGAAGAAATTGCCGAGTCGGAACACGAGCGAGTTCGCGCGATCCACGACCGGCACATCCTCGAGGCTCGGCCCCTGGTTGATGAAGGTGTGTACCTCGAGCCGGTACTGCAGCAGGAAGTCCACGAACTGCTCGATGAAGGCAACGCGAGCCGGACCGGTGAGCGGCTGGCCCTCGATCAGATCCAGGATCTCCATCATTCGATCGATGGCCGGTCCGATGGCCGCCTCGAGCAGCGCCTCCTTAGACGAGTAGTGATACAGCACGCTCGACTTGGACAGTCCGGCGAGCTCGGCGATGCGCTGAAGGGACGTTCCGCCATATCCGGCGGAGGCGAACTCGTTCAGCGCGATGTCGCGAAGATCGTCGTGTGTGGACATGCAGCCCACGGTAACTGACCGATCGGTCAGCGACTGTCCGATCGGTCAGTTTGCCAGCTTGCTCCCAGTGCTTTCGCAGCAATCTGCGCCGCGATCGGGGGGTCTACCCCACGAAGAAGAGCGCGGCGACGGCGGGTACGACCGTGATCGGCACGACGACGAGACCCAGAAGCATGAAGTGCCGCCACGGGATCCTCGCGTCCAGTCCCGCCAGCCGCCCCGCCCACAGCAGCGTCGCCAGCGACGCCCACGGAGTGATGAGCGGACCCGCGTTGACACCGATCAGGAGCGCCGCGATCCGCGCCGGGCTCCCGGTGGTCGCCTCGAGCGCGAGGTAGGCGGGCAGGTTGTCGACCGCGTTTGCGGAGAGCACACCGGTGCCGGCCAGGCGGAGCAACGGGATGAACCCGTCCCCGGCACCTGCCGCGCCGCGCAGGAATGACTCCAGCCCGAGCGAGGATGCCGCAGCGACGACCAGGAACAGCCCGCACGCGAACACGACGAGCGGCCACGGCAGCAGCGCGAATCGGACCGCGGCCGGTCGTCGCACGACGAAGAATGCTCCGAGTACGAGGGCGCCACCTGCCGCCGGAATCCAGATCGGAAGTCCGGATACGAGCAGCGGGAGCACGACCACAACCACGACGGCAGCCGCCCAGAGGAGCACGCGATCCTCCGGCGCGATCCTCGCCGGCGGTTCGTAGCTCGAGAGTAGCGCGCGCCGGTACAGCAGGAACACGAGAACGCTCGGCACGACGACTGCGACGGCTGCGGGCGCGGCCATCAGAGCGGCGAATCTGGCGGGAGAAAATCCGACGAGGCGGTTCGCCGCAAGCAGGTTGGTCAGGTTGGACACGGGAAGCAGGAGGGACGCGGAGTTGGCGAGCCACACTGTCGTGAGCGCGAACGGCACGGTCGGTAGACCCACATTGCGCGCGAGCGTGACGACGACCGGAGTGAGAAGCACCGCCGTCGTGTCGAGGGACAGGAAGATCGTGCTCACCGTCGCGAGTGCGACGACGAGTAGCCACAGGAGCCACGCCCGACGAAGCCCCCAGCGAGCGAGCTGTTCGGCGATGACCGTGAACAGGCCCGCCGCCGCGGCAAGCTCCGTTACCACTGTGATCGCGACGATGAAGAGGAGAATCGGCCACACGCGCTCGCCCAGTGCGGCGAGAGCGGGCAGCGGAAGGACTCCAAAGACGACTGCGAAAGCGCCAACGATGAGCAGCGCGCCGCCGACAATCGCAATGCGCACTCTTCAGTCCCTTCGCGTGCTGGTCGATCCACTATGGCATCCGCCTACAATCTGGCTATGGCAATCGACTTCACGAGCGTCCTAAAACAGGCCGAAGGTGTCAACGCCACCGGTATCCCGATCCCGGAGCAGGTCGTTACGGACCTCGGGGGCGCGAAGAACGCCTCCGTGGACGTGAAGGTGCGCAAGGCCGGATCGGGTAACGACTGGTACGAGTACCGCATTTCCATCGGCAGGCGCGGCGAATACCTGCTCTCCTTCAGCGCCGCACACCGCGCGGCGTCGGGCCTCGTCGCGGGGGATCCGCTCGACATCGTGGTCTCGCTCGCCCCGAAGCCCTAGTACGGCCGGAGGCGCGGACTCGCAACCCCTACTGGGCCGCCGATAACGCGCGGTACCGTGGAAGCCAACACGACGAGGAGCGACAGTTGCGTAAATTCCTGTTTAGCGGTGCCATCCTGAGTGCCCTGTTCGGCGGCGTCAGCGCCATCCGTGCGACGCGGGAGGGACCGCGAGACTGGCGCACCGCGCTCCTCTGGGTGAGCTGGGGCGCAACCCTCGCCAGTGCCATCGGCACCGTCGTCATCGACGCCCGCGAAGCAGAACTGGACGAGGACTGATCATGAGATTTCCATCGAACGGACCCGGATTCGGCGTCTTTGCTATCCTCCAGGACATCCTCGCCGGGGTCGTGTTCCTGGTCTGCCTGGCAATCGTGGTCGGGGTTCTCTTCCTGCTGGTGCGATTCCTGCTGGTCGCGACGAAAGCGGCCGAACTCTACGTGGCGAAGAACAGCGCGCCAGCGGTTGAGCCGGTTCGCACCACCCCTGTCGCGGCCGCGCCGGCAACAGCGACAGCGGCGCCGACGACCACTGTCGCCTCGAACACGGTCGCAACCAAACCGGTCGCAACGAAACCCGCGCCCAGGACACGCACCCCGAAGCCGCCGACGACCGAGCCGTAGGTAGTTCCCGCTCATACGGGCGGGGCACGCGACGCCCCAAGCCTGAGGGCGTGCTGATCCTTCTCGTTGTTGCCCTGCTCGCTCTCTCGGCGTCCTTCTCGGACACGGCACGTCACTCGAACCAGGTGCACCACACGCCGTCGGGAAAATACCTCGACGGGGTTGGGATGCGTTCCAAGGACAACTAGCGCGGAGAACTAGCTCAGGAACCCCCGCAACAGCGCGCTCGATCCCTCGAGATGCTCCCGCATGGCATCGGAAGCGCGATCCGCGTCGCCGGTCAGGATGGCGATCACGATCGCCTCGTGCTGCTGGTTCGAGTGAACGATGTTCGCCGTCAGGAGCGGAATGCGCTCGAGCAGTTCGTTGACGCGAGTTCGGTTGTCCGCGAGGAGAGAGACGAGGGATGGAGTGCCGACCAGCTCTCCGATCGTCAGGTGCAGCCGGGAATCCAGTCGCCGATAGTCGTCCTCGCCCGCCGCAGCCGCGTCTCGCAGTCGCGTCCACAGCAGGTCGCGCTCCGCCGCGCTGAGCGTGCGGGCGGCCGCCGCGCGCACTGCGCCCAGCTCGAGGATCTCACGCAGGCCGAGGACATCCTCGATCTCGGCCGCACCGACCGGCTCGGCGGTCGGCGCCGGCACCGGAACCGGATCGGTGACGAATGTGCCGCCGTAGCGACCCCGCTTGCTGACGAGGTAACCCGCCTCCGCGAGTTCACGGATGGCCTCGCGAACCGTGTCCCTGCTCACCGAGAACCGAGCGGCGAGATCGCGCTCCGGCGGAAGCGCCTCACCCGGTGCCACGATCCCGAGACGGATCGTCTGGAGCAGACGCGCGACCGTGTCCTCGAAAGCGTTGCCGCTGCGCACGGGTCGAAAGAGCGCGCCCTCGACGACGCTCTGATATGACTCCGACTCGGCCGAACCGTTGCGTGGGCTCATAGCGGGGTGACGTAGGCCGAACTGATACCGCCGTCGACCAGGAAAGTGGACGCCGTGATGAAGCTGGCGTCGTCGCTCGCGAGGAACGCCACCGCAGCGGCGAGCTCTTCGGGCTCGGCAAATCGGCCCTTCGGGATGTGCACGAGTCGACGCTGGGCGCGCTCGGGGTCCTTGGCGAACAGCTCCTGCAGTAGCGGCGTATTGACCGGGCCGGGACACAGTGCGTTGACCCTGATGCCCTGGCGCGCGAACTGCACGCCGAGTTCCCTGGTCATCGCGAGGACACCGCCCTTCGAGGCGGTGTAGGAGATCTGGCTGGTCGCGGAACCCAGCACGGCGACGAAGGAAGCCGTGTTAATGATCGACCCACTCTGCTGCGCGACCATGTGTCGCAGGGCCGCGCGAGAGCAGAAGTACACCGACTTGAGGTTGAAGTCCTGCACCCGGTCCCACGCGGGCAATTCCGTCGTCTCAATCGAGTCGTCCTCGGGTGGCGAGATCCCGGCGTTGTTGAAAGCGATGTCGACACTTCCGTAGGTTGACTGCGCGGTGTCGAACAGGTTGTTCACCTGCACCTCGTCGGTCACATCCGCCTTGACGAAGAGCCCGCCAACAAGGGCGGCCGCCGCCTCTCCCGCCTCCACGTTGAAATCGCCGATCACGACCGTGGCGCCCTCCGCTGCGAACCGCTTGGCGGTCGCGAGGCCGATACCGCTCGCGCCACCCGTGATGACGGCGACCTTGCCCTTCAGTCGCTGGGTCAGGTCGATCTTCTCGATTACCATTGCTGTGTTCCCCTTAGTCGGTGCTGATGAAGACGTTCTTCGTCTCGGTGAATGCTGCGGTCGCATCCGGTCCGAGTTCGCGACCCAGGCCGCTCTGTTTGAAACCGCCGAACGGGGTCGAGTAGCGAACGGATGAGTGCGAATTCACCGACAGGTTGCCGGTCTCGATCCCGCGCGAGACCCGGATCGCTCGGCCGACATCCCTGGTCCAGATCGAGCCGGAAAGTCCGTAGATGCTGTCGTTCGCGAGCGCGATCGCATCGGCCTCATCGTCGAACGGGAGCACGGTGACGACGGGGCCGAAGATCTCCTCGGTGACGGTGCGATCGGTTCGGGATGTCGGCAGCAGCACGGTCGGCGCGAACCAGTACCCGGCGCCCTCTGGCGCGCTTCCGCGGAACGCGATTCTGCTGTCGTCGTCCACATACGACGCAACCTTGTCGAAGTGAGCCTTCGCGACGAGCGGACCCATCTCGGTTGCTTCCTCGCCGGGCGACCCGACTTTGACACCCTTCACGGCGGGCTCCAGCAACTCGAGGAACCGATCGAAGGCGCTGCGCTCGACGAGGATGCGGCTGCGGGCGCAGCAGTCCTGCCCGGCGTTCTCGAACACCGCGTACGGCGCGGTCGCCGCCGCCTTCTCAAGGTCCGAGTCTGCGAACACCACGTTCGCGCTCTTGCCGCCGAGTTCGAGCGTCACGGCCTTCACCTGCTCGGCGCAGCCGACCATCACCCGCTTGCCGACCTCGGTCGAGCCGGTGAATACGATCTTCCGCACACTCTCGTTCGAAACGAATCGCTCGCCGATCACCGAGCCTCGGCCCGGCAAAACCTGGAACAGACCCTCCGGCAGCCCGGACTCGAGCCCCAGCTCGGCGATGCGGATCGCGGTGAGCGGTGTCCACTCGGCCGGCTTCAGCACGACCGCATTCCCGGCGGCGAGCGCGGGCGCGAATCCCCAGGATGCGATCGTCATCGGGAAGTTCCACGGCACGATCACGCCGACGACGCCGAGCGGCTCGAGGAAGGTGAGATCGATTCCGCCGGCGACCGGGATCTGTTTGCCGATCATCCGCTCCGGTGCCGCCGAGTAGTAGTTCAGGACATCGCGGACATGGCCGGCTTCCCAGCGTGCCTGGCTAATCGGATGCCCGGAGTTGTGCACCTCGAGCCACGCGAGCTCCTCGATGGCCCCGTCGACGGTGATCGCGAACCGACGCAGCGCCGCCGCTCGCTCGGCGGGCGGCACGGCTGCCCACGCGCGCTGCGCGACGACGGCGCGAGCGATCGCGTCGTCGACGCCTTCCAGGGGGACGTGCTCGATCGTACGAAGCACGGTCTCGTCCGACGGGTTTATCAGGGTGGTGCTAGCCACGATATTTCCTCGCCGCTTCGACCAGACCCGCGAACAATCGCAGGTCATCCGGTGTCTCCTCGGGGTGCCACTGGACGGCGACGCCGAACGGTACCGACCCGAGTTCCACGGCCTGGACGATCCCGTCCTCGGCTCGCGCGGACACGCTCAGCCCGTCGCCGAGGCGATCGATGGCCTGGTGGTGGTGTACCCGGCCGGCCACCCCCGCACCCACGAGTTCGCTGAGTTCGCTGCCCGGCTCCACCTCGACGGCGATCTCGTTGAATTTGTCACCGCCGATGTTGTAGCGATCGTTCCCCACTACTTCCGGAAGGTGCTGGATGAGCGTACCGCCGAGCGCAACGTTGAGCACCTGCGCTCCGCGACAGATGCCGAGGAATGGCAGTTCGCGTTTGATCGCACCGAGCAACAGCGCATCCTCCCAGTCGTCGCGATCGGATGCGGGCTGATCGGTCGTGGGATGCGCTTCCTGGCCGTAGCGGGCCGGATCGACGTCCCGGCCACCGGTGACGATCAGTCCGTCGAGGCGGTCGAGCACAGTGTCGACGATGTTCGGCGCAACCGGCTGCGGCGGAAGCAGCACGGCGATGCCGCCGGCGTTCGTCACCGCGTCGAGGTAGGCGGCGGGAAGGAAGGACGCGCGAACATCCCACACGCCCGTCTGGGCCTGCTGGAGATACGTGGTCAGGCCGATTACCACCCTAGAAGCGTTCGAAGCCACGTACCCGCTCCCAGTCTGTGATGGCAGCGTCGAAGGCTCGCTGCTCCACCGCCGCATTGTTGAGGTAGTGGTTCACGACATCGGGACCGAAGGCCTCGAGCGCAATCGTCGATGCGCCAAACAACTCGGCCGCATCCCGCAGGGACGTCGGAACGCGCGCGGCGTCCGACGTGTAAGCGTTGCCCTCGAAGATGGGCTCCAGCTCGAGTTCGTTCTCGATGCCGTACAGGCCGCCGGCGATCAGTGCCGCAACGGCCAGGTACTGGTTGACGTCGCCGCCCGGAACCCGGTTCTCGACACGAAGACCAGAGCCGTGCCCGACCACCCGGAGCGCGCAGGTGCGATTGTCCAGACCCCATGCGATCGCGGTGGGAGCGAAACTGCCCTCGACGTAACGCTTGTACGAGTTGATGTTCGGTGCGAAGAACAGGCTCAGTTCCCTCGTCGTCGCGAGAAGCCCCGCCAGCCAGTGCTCCATCAGCTTGGAAAACCCATACTTGCCGTCACCCGCCATGACGGCGTCGCCCTTCTCGCCGCGCACGCTGAGGTGGATGTGGCAACTGTTCCCCTCGCGCTCGTTGAACTTGGCCATGAAGGTGAGCGCCTTGCCGTGCTGGTCGGCGATCTCTTTCGCACCGTTCTTGTAAATCGAGTGGTTGTCGCAGGTCTCGAGCGCACCGGCGTAGCGAAACGCGATCTCCTGCTGGCCGAGGTTGCACTCGCCCTTCACACCCTCGCAGTACATCCCCGCGCCGTCCATGCCATTGCGGATGTCGCGCAGCAGCGGCTCCATGCGCGTCGACGCGAGGATCGCGTAGTCGATGTTGTAGTCGCTGGCCGGCGTCAGCTCGCGATAGCCCTTCGCCCAGGCATCCCTGTAGGTGTTATCGAAGACGATGAATTCGAGCTCGGTGCCGACGAACGGCACGAGACCCCGCTCGGTGAGGCGCGCTATCTGCGTCTTCAGGATCTCCCGCGGGCTCTGCACGACCGGCGTCGCATCCGTCTTCGACAGGTTGGCCATCACGAGCGCTGTCGCCGGCAGCCACGGGATGATGCGCAGCGTGTCGAGGTCGGGGTTCATGACCATGTCGCCATAGCCCGTCTCCCACGAGGACATCGGATAGCCGTCCACGGTGTTCATCTCGACGTCGACCGCGAGCAGGTAGTTGCAGCACTCCGCGCCGTGCTCGGCAAGGTCTTCGAGGAACAGCCGAGCGGATGCGCGCTTTCCCACGAGCCGACCCTGCATGTCGGTGAACGCGATGATCACCGTGTCGACCTCGCGGTTCGCCACCAGTTTGTCGAGCTCGGCGATGGTCAGCATTCCCGTATTGGAAGTCACGATTGTCCTTACTGTTGCGTTCTAAAGGTACGGCAAACCGCCTTTACCGGATGCGCGCGCCGGCACCGGCGCGCACATCCGGCGAAGCGTTTAGTTGTCGTCGAGCAGTTTGCCTGCGTCGATCGTGAGGTGCTCGGCCTCCGCGTGCGTCATGAAGGTGCGCTTCCCGTAGGCGAACCACAGCACGACAGCGAGGAGCACAACGACGACGACCGCGACCGGCGCGTAATTGAACGTCGACACGGTCACCGGCGAAAGGGGAGGCAGGACGAAGAGGATCGTGATGAAGACCACCCACACGACGGCGACCCATCCGATGAACGGGCTCAGTCGTCCGAGCGAGAACGGACCGGTCTGGAACGCCTTGCCCTGCAACCGTCGCAGCAGGACCGGGATCACGTACGCAATGTAGAGACCGATCACCGCGATCGAGGTGACCGCCGCATACGCCGTGTAGTTCCAGATCGCCGGAATCACCAGCACGATCGCCACCCCGACACACAGCCAGATGGAGTTCGTCGGCGTCTGGGTGCGCTTGTTGACCTGCGACCAGAACCTCGAACCCGGCAGCGCGTTGTCACGGGAGAACGCGAAGCTCATGCGCGAGTTGGCCGTGACGGATGCCAGTCCGCAGAAGAACTGCGCGCCGCAGACGATGAACAGCAGGAACTTCGCGAGCGTCGGGTTGTTGAGCGCATCCAGGAAGATCTGCGCCGGCGGGAGACCGGTGCTCGTCGCGGCGAGCTTGTTGAGGCCCGCATCCGAACCGTTCTGGATCGCGGCCGTGATCGAGTAGAGCAGGATCCAGCCACCGATGATCGAGATGACGACGCTCATGATCATGCCCCGGGGCGCGGCCTTCGCCGCATCCTTCGTCTCTTCCGCGACGTGTGCCGATGCGTCGTAGCCCGTGTAGGTGTACTGGGACATGAGCAGGCCGAGCAGGAAGACGTACGGTCCGAAGCCCCAGCCGGTGTTGTTGTGGAAGGTCAGGAACGTCCAGCTGACGGACTGGTGGTGGGTCGGGACGATCCACAGGACAGCCACGATGACGAGAACGCCGACGATGTGCCACCAGGCGGAAATGTTGCTCAGGATGCTCACGAGGTTGACCCCGAACGTGTTGAGCAGTCCGTGGACGATAATCAGCACGACGAACACGAGGAACGTCACTGGGAGCGACGGTGTGATGCCCCAGACGAGAGCGGCAAAGGCCATCATCGTGGTCGCTGCTCCGTAGTCGATGGCCGCCGTCACCGCGATCTCACCGAGGATGTTGAACCATCCGGTCGTCCACGCCCAGCCGCGCTTGTTCCTCTTGGCGAGGCGTCCCGCCCAGAAGTAGAGGCCACCGGCGGTGGGGAAGCGCGAACACCTCGGCCATGCCGAGTGCGACCGCAAGTACGAAGATGCCGACGATGGGCCAGCCGAGGTTGATTGCGGCCGGTCCGCCGGAGTTGAGGGCGATCGCATACGAGGTGATGCACCCGGCGAGGATCGAGATGATGGAGAACGAGACGGCGAAGTTGGAGAAACCCGACATGCCACGACGAAGTTCCTGTTTGTAACCGAGCTTGGCCAGCTCGGCGGAGTCGGCTGCGTCGCGTGCGGCGGCGTCCTCAGCCTTGGTGGGGGTGGTCGACATTAACAGCTCACTCTCTTTAGGGGGAAAACGGAGCTACGAAATGGAACTGTCGCTGATTGTTCCGTTAGGAAGAGTTGCCTGTCAATGGTTGGATGGCAGACCTTTACGATCTCGGGAGAGAATTCGACAGTCCGCGCACGACTCGGCCGACGACCGCTGCGAGTTCGTCGTCGCGTGACGCTGCAGAGCGGGCGGCGCGGGTCGGGCTTCCGCGCAGGCCCCCGAGCGAGCGTGGCCCGAAGTAGTCGTCGCCGACGACCCCGGGCGCGGTCGCGGCGTAGACGATCGGAAGAGCGCCCGCAGCCACCGGTTGTCCGAGCGCGTTGCTGCCCCAGTTGGCGATTGGGCGCAGGGCGCGAGGCAGCCCGGCGAAACCGCTGCTGACGATTCCGGTGGCGGTGAAGCCGGGATGCGCCGCGACGCTAATGGTCTCCGCGTCCTGTTGGCGGAAGATCCGCTCGAAATCGTGGGAGAGCAGCAGGTCCGCGAGTTTGGTGCGCCCGTAGTAGTCGAAGCCGCGGTAGTTTTCGCCACGGATGTCCGCGCGCAGTTGCGCCTCGCTGAGGTGAGCGGACGCATGCCGCGTGCTGCTCACCCAGACGACTCGACTTCCTGGTGTATTCGCGAGGTCGTTGAGCAGTATTCGCGTGAGGGTGTCGGGCCCGATCACGTTGGTAGCCCACTGCGATTCGAAGCCGTCAACGGAAAAACTCAGCGGCGGCGCCATGATGCCGCCGTTGTTCACGAGCAGGTCGAGGTGCCCGTTGGTGCGGGCATGGATGTCTGCACCCGCCGCTCGAACGGACGCGAGGCTCGCGAGGTCGAGGTGCACGAGTTCGGGTGCCGCGCCGGTTGCCGCTTCCGCCACCCGTGCGAGTGCGGCCGCGCCTCGCTCGGCGTTCCGGCTGCCGAGTAGTACGCGCGCGCCGTGGGCCGCGAGGACTTCGGCGACGCGCAGCCCGAGGCCACCGGTTGCCCCGGTGACGGCCGCGGTCCTGCCGGTCTGGTCGGGCACATCCGTGTCGCTGAATGGACGCACGTGCGGGGCCTCTCGTGTTCGCGGCCTCAGGTGGCCAGCGGGTTGCGAATCCTGATGCCACCGTAGCCGAGCGCGAGGAACACGACGGCCCCGACGAGCGGAGCGCCGAGAGCGATCGGGACCGCGAGGGGCAGGGATGGCGCGAGCTGGAATCCGCTGCTGTAGTCGAAGGCCCCGTGCCCGAGCACCACAAACCAGTTGCGCGGGTCGCCGGCTCCGAGAAACGGCACGACCAGGTCCCAGACCAGGAACACGATGGCGGGTACCGCGAATACTCCGACGATCGATCCGATCGCGATGCCGGCGCCTCCGAAGAACGCCACCACCAGGAGTGCAATCCCCCACTGCTCGAGCCCGTTTTGTGCGAGCCCACTCTGTACCGACGGCGGCGCCAGCGGCGGGTACTCCGCGAACGGAATCCCGGACGAGACGGCCGCATACGCGATCGCCCTACCAACCACCTCGACGACCAGAACGACCGCGGTCGTGAGCGCAGCCGCGACGAGGAGGGCGAGTTGGCGGGATGACACGGCGCGGGCCGTGCCGGACCGGGTGAGCGTCACCTTCTCGAGGCCGTACCGTCGCTGCACCGTGGACATCCAGAGGCCAAGTAGGAAGAACACCACCGGGAAAAAGATGAAGCTGAAGTATTTGAGCGTCTCCGGGATCGTGCTGGCGGGCCCCAGCGCGACGATCGACGACGCCATGGCGTCGTAGTCGTAGCGAGCGAGGTTGCTCACCGACTGCTCGTTGCCCCTGATCACCACGTGTGCAGGCTTGGCGAGGTCGGCCTGGAAGTCCATCCCGTTCGCTTTGTACTCTGCGCGAGTGTGCTGCACCATCGCGTAGTCCGCGTGGACGGCATCCACCTGGTTTCCGACATTGGCGACGGCGAACAGTGCGCAGACGATCAGGCAGATCGGCAGAATCAGTCCCCGCCAGAGGAGTCGGACTTCGAGCCGCACCGCCCGCCCAAATGCGCCGGCGCTCATGCGGTGATCCCGTGTACGACATCGTCCGTGGCCACGAGGTGCCGGTCGACGAGGTCGATGCGGCGAGACTCGAGCTCGCCGTAGGCCTCGTCGTGGTGCCCGGTGAACAGGACGGTGGAACCGGCCTCGCGACTCCGCAGCGCCGCCGCGACCTCGGACACGGTGGGCGCGTCGACCCCGTTGAGCGCCTCATCGAAGACGAGATAACGCGCGCCGCTCGCGAGGGCGGCGAGCAGGTGGAGACGTTTGCGCTGACCGTGGCTGAGCTTGCGTGCGCGGGTGCGGAGCAGGTCGTGATCCGCAATGCTCGGTGCGACCGCGAGCAGCGTGGGCTTCGCAATATCGCGTCCGAGCAAGATGCGGACGTTCTCGTATCCGCTGAGGTAGGGGAACACCGGCGCGTCATCGAAGCAGACGTAGAGCTGGGAACGTACCCGGGAAACATCCGCCCCGTCGAAGCGGATGTTCCCCGAGTACCGCTGAATCCCCGCGATCGCGCGAATCAACGTCGTCTTGCCGGATCCGTTGGCGCCGACAAGGTGGGTGGGGGTGTCGGCACGGAGAAGCGCGGTGCAGTGCTGGAGCACCTGCCTGCCACGCACGGCAACGGAGACATCGTCGATTTCAATCACGGGGTTTTCCTCGGGTCTCTCGGTCTAGCTGGTGTGGGTGAGCTTGCCGGGAGTCAGCGTGAAGTTGTCGGTGATCGTCGTCGTGTAGACGTTCACCGAACCCCACGGCGTCACGACGCCGGCTCCGATCGCGGCCGTGCCGTGCCAGAGGTGCTCGGACGCGGTGGCCAGCGAGCGCTTGACGCCCAGCAGAGTGACCGTGTTCGGGAACACGTAGCCGTCAGCCTGGTACGCCGAACTCGAGCTCATCGCTGCGCCATTCCAGTACCACTCGAACGTGTCCGAGCTCCACGCCAGAGCGCCGCCACGGGTGAACGTCTGGCGCTCTCCCTGGAGCGCAGCGGGAGTCGCGAAGTGAGTTCCCACCGCGGCCTTCGCCGCGGGCGCGGACGCCGCGATCGAGGTCTGGTTCTGGAACGCGGTCAGCGCGGGCGGCGGCGTGGTGGGCGGCGGGGCAGCGGATGCGGGCCCTGCGAGCGACACCGCGAGCGCGAGTCCCACGAGAGTGCTGGCCGCGGCCAGCATCGGCTTTCCGAGGTTGTGAATGGACATTCAATCTCCTTTTCTCGGGTCGGGCTTTAGCGCCTCGACCATCGGAGACTAGAGACTATGTGTCCAGTTTAGAACGCCGGAAAAGTTATCCCCAGCTTGGGAATCGCGAATCACCACGGCACGCTCAAGCTGTCAAGGCCCCAAGAGAAACGTGCGATCCGGGGCCAATGCTGGTTGCATGAATCAGTGGTCGTTACCGCAGAGCGTCGCATCCAAACATCCGCCCGATCGGCCTCGACCGGACGCCTGATCGCACTCGATGGACTTCGCGGAGTCGCCGCCATGGTCGTCGTTTTCCACCACATCTACCAGGTGGCGCGACCGTTTCTCGAGCCGACCACGAATGCCTGGGCGCCCGGCAGCTTCTGGTGGATCATCTCCGCAACGCCGATCAAACTCCTGTCCGCCGGCTCCGAGAGCGTGCTGGTCTTTTTCGTGCTGAGCGGTGTCGTCGTTCCGCTCCCGCTTCTCGCCGGAGGCGCGCGCGCGTGGTTCGGATTCCTGTGTGGGAGATTGCTTCGCCTCTACGTCCCCGTGTGGGCCGCCATCCTGTGGTCCGGCCTGCTCGTCGCGTTGGTTCCGCGGCCATCGAGCGCGGTCACGGCCGGCTCGTGGGTGGAGCGCACAAACGCGACGACGGCGAAGCCCGGGCTCCTGTTCAGCGAGGCGGGGCTCATGCGCAACTCGTTCTCGACCGACAGCGTGCTGTGGTCGTTGCGCTGGGAGATCATCTTCTCGGTCGCGCTTCCCCTGTTCCTGCTGCTCGCCATCCTGCTTCGTCGCTTTTGGATCCCCGCGATCGTCGCGTGCGCGGGGCTGACGCTCGCCGGCAAGGCGATCGACGTCGACGCGCTGCTCTACCTGCCCGTGTTTTTCGCCGGCACGCTGATCTCGGTGAACCTGGAGTCCATTCGCGCCTGGGCGGGCGGTCCGAGCCGAGCGGCTGACCTGCTTCGGCGACGGTGGGTGGGCTACGCGACGCTCAGCCTGTCGGCGCTGCTGATCGTCGCGAGCTGGATGTTCCGCCCGCTCGTGCCGGCCGGCACTCTCGGGAGCGACGCGCTCGGTTCGCTGACGCCGCTCGGGGCGGTCGGCGTCGTGCTGTGCGCGATCCTTCTGCGCCCGGTGCGCGGTGCCCTGTCCGCGCGGGCTCCGCAGTGGCTGGGCCGAATCTCATTCAGCCTGTACCTCACGCACCTGCCGATCCTCGTCGCGCTCGTTTACCTCTTCGGCGATCGCAACTGGGGACTCGTCGCCCTCATCGGCATTCCGCTGAGCCTCGGCTTCGCCTACCTGTTCTTCCGGTTCGTCGAAGCGCCGTCCCATCGACTGGCACAGCGTGTGACCCGGCTCGCGTCGACGCTATCGACGACGGTCCACGTGGCGCTTCGGGCGCGTCACGTCGCGCGACTGCGAACCGCCGAGCGCTCGAGCTTTCAGAGGTCGTAGAGCAGGTCGTTCGTATCCTGCACCGCGTCGAGGGGTACGACCTGGTGCGGCACGAGAGCGGCAATCTTGGCGTACAGCCGCGCGATCGTCAGTTCGTCGCGAAGCTCGGTGTCCTGGCGTGCCGACGGCATCACGAGAAGCGGGCTACCGGGGCCGAGCACGATGCTGGCCATCCGCTCCTGCTCATCGAGGACAACCGGAATGTCGACGACGTCGGCCGAGTTGTCTGCGATGAGTGCTCGCGTGTAATCCAGTACCGCGTTTCCGACCCCGTCTGTTGTCACGACCGACTCCCCCGAGTACGACAGAACTTTCATTCTTCAACGATGCGCCCTCCGCTCCTAGGCTTCTACTCGTTGCGGATACCGAGAGACGCGCGTACATTCCCGCTCTTGGCAGCCCCCCACCTATCGAATGCCCTGCAGCTGCGGTTCATATCGCCTCGCACCCGCAGTTAGAGGGCACTCGATGGTTCTTGGATACCTGAATAGATTGTGAGTATGCCGAACGATGTCGTGAACCTGAAGTCCGCACTCGATTCGATCGCCGAACCGTGGCAGCCACACCGGCTCGCCAGCGTCAACGACTCCGACGTGAAGGTGGCGAAACTGCTGGGCGAGTTCGTCTGGCACGCTCATCCGGAATCCGACGAACTGTTCCTCGTCGTAGCAGGGAGGCCGACTCTACAGCTGCGAGACGGGGACGTGTCGCTCGGGCTGGGCGACGTCTATGTCGTTCCGCGCGGTGTCGAACACTGTCCTCTCGCGGTCGACGACGCCTCGGTTGTGATGATCGAGTTGCAAGGAACCGTTAACACCGGCAATGCCGGTGGCGAGCGCACGACGCGAGTTCGCGAATTGGGCGACGGAGAATCGAAATGAGCAACAGCCGCGAGATTGTGTCGAAGGCATTCGACGACTGGTCCGCCGGGACGGGGTCCGTGTCTAGCATCTTCGCCGACGAGATGACGTGGGAGATCGTCGGCCACTCGGTCGCATCCCGCAGGTACGCGAACGCCGCCGAGTTCATCACCGAGGTGCTCCAGCCGTTCGGAGCGCGGTTCAGTACGACCACCCCGTTCCGACCGGTGAACATCCGTCAGATCGTGGCCGAGGGCGATCGGGTCGTCGTCCTGTGGGACGGCGAGGGAGAGACGATTGCGGGCACCACGTACCGCAACACCTACGCGTGGTTCATGACGCTGAACTCGGAGGGCCGGATCGTCGACGGGACGGCGTTCTACGACAGCATCAGCTTCAACGAGCTGTGGAACACGGTCGAACCGGCGAGGTGAGTGCGCCCCCCGGGACTTGAACCCGGAACCCACTGATTAAGAGTCAGTTGCTCTGCCAATTGAGCTAGAGGCGCGTGGCTGTCCGAACTTCCGGACCGAGAAGCAAGATTAGCATGAGAGCCAGCCCCGATTTACAAGGAGAAGTCATGACCGGCACTCGTCTCGAAGCGGGCGACGCCGCCCCCGCGTTCACCCTCCACGACCAGGATGGCGAATCCGTTTCGCTCTCCGACTTTGCCGGCCAGAACACGATCGTTTACTTCTACCCGGCCGCATCCACGCCCGGCTGCACCACCCAGGCGTGCGACTTCCGCGACAACATCAACTCACTGAAGTCCGCCGGTTACCAGGTGGTCGGCGTCTCGAAGGACAACCTCGGCGACCTGAAGAAGTTCCAGAAGGAGCAGGGACTCAACTTCCCGCTTCTCAGCGACCCCGACCTCACCGTGCACAACGCGTACGGTGCGTACGGCGAGAAGCTGCTCTATGGCAAACCCGTCACCGGCACCCTGCGCTCCACCTTCGTCGTCGGACCGGATGGAAAAGTGGTGCTTCCGCTCTACAACGTGAAGGCCACGGGTCACGTCGCGAGCCTCCGTAAGAAGCTCGGTGTCGACTAGAACGTGCGGCTGTCCTCGTCATCCTCGCCTCGAGCGGGACGAGTAGTCGCTCGGAGCACGGGCGGCGAAAAGACGAGCACCAGAAGCACCACCGCCGGCACGGCCAGAATCCAGCCGAGCGTCGGTGCTTTCGTGATCACGATGCTGTACGCGACCAGCAGCTGAAGTACGGCGATGCACACGGTCGCGCCACGAATCCACGGACGCCCACGAAAAGTCGCACGTGCCACCAGAACGACCGCAACGGCCGCAATCGCCACCGTCACGGCGAGGGCGATCGCAGTTCCGATGGAGGCGATTGGGGCAGCAAATATCTCGATGACGAGATAAATCGTTGCCCCCACCAGAGCGATGCCCTCCAGCAAAATAAGCCCGGAAAGCGCATAGATCAGCGCAGGTTTGCGGGTTCCGCTCACAGCTACATCCCATACAAAGCTATTGATTTGACTTAGGTCATGTGAGAGCCTATGTGAGGTTGATTTGACGCTTACAAGGTTGTGAGCGAGTCCCAGATAGTTTTTTCTTCCCCTCCCCGAATCTCAGGTCATCGACCTTTGCACCGTCGCGACGCCATTTAAGGCGCGCATCACTAAAGGAGCACCACTATGGATTGGCGTGACAAAGCCGCCTGTCTCACGGCCGACCCGGAGCTGTTTTTTCCGGTCGGTAACACAGGACCGGCTGTCGACCAGATCGACAAGGCCAAGGCCGTTTGTGCGCGCTGCTCCGTAACCGAGATGTGCCTCCAGTACGCGCTCGAGACGTCGCAGGACTCGGGTGTCTGGGGTGGCCTCAGTGAGGACGAGCGTCGCGCTCTCAAGCGCCGCGCCGCCCGCGCCCGCCGCGCCTCCTAGAACGCGGCGCTCCTAGAACGCGGCGCTCCTAGAACACGTCAGCGAGAGACCTGACCGGCAGTACGCCCGGCAGGTCTTTCGTTTGTGTGCCGCCGAAGCGGTTGACACTCGCCGCGGCGGCCAGCACGATTGCCGCATGGCGATCACTCACGTGCAGCTTCTCTCCGTTCCGGTTTCCGACCAGGATCGCGCCCGCGACTTCTACGTCGACGTACTCGGCTTCGAGCTCGCCATGGACACTCAGCTCGGACCGGACATGCGCTGGGTGCTGGTGAAACCGCCCGGCGGAGAAACCGCCGTCACGCTGGTCACCTGGTTCCCGACGATGCCGGCGGGCTCTCTCAGGGGCACGGTACTCGAGACCGACGATCTCGAAGGGGACGTGGAGCGACTCGCGGGTCTCGGCGTCGATCTCCGCGACGGCATCGAGGATGCGTCGTGGGGACGATTCGTGCAGTTCAGCGATCCGGACGGAAACGGGATCGTGCTGCAGGCGTCCACCGCTCGGAACTAGTCCCTCGCGATCCAGTTCAGCGGAATGTCGATGGTCACTTCGGTACCGCTGCCGACCAGTGTGTGCCAGTCGATGGTGCCGCCGAGTTCGCCCTGAATGAGCGTGCGCACGATCTGAGTGCCCAGTCCCGCGCCGACCTGGCCCTCCGGAAGCCCAACGCCGTTGTCGCGCACGCGGACGCGTAGCTCCTTCTCGTTGCGCTTGGCGCTAATCGCGACCTCGCCGTCGCGGCCCGCGAGCCCATGCTCGACGGCGTTCGTGACCAGCTCGGTGAGCGCGAGCGCGAGCGGCGTCGCATACTCGCTGGGCAGCACGCCGAAGCTGCCCGTGAACTTCGGATGCACCGTGGTGTTGTGACTCGACGCGACCTCCGCGACGAGCAGCAGGACCCGATCGAAGACGGCGTCGAAGTCGACGTTCTGGCTGAGACCCTCGCTCAGGGTGTCGTGGACGACCGCGATGGCGGCGACGCGGCGCATGGCCTGGCCGAGCGCATCCCGTGCCACGTCGTTGTGCGTACGCCGGGCCTGGATGCGAAGCAGTGAGGCGACCGTCTGGAGGTTGTTCTTGACACGGTGATGGATCTCACGGATCGTCGCATCCTTGGTGATCAGCTCACGCTCCTGGTGGCGCATCTCCGTCACATCCCGGCACAGGATGATCGCGCCGATCCGCTCGCCGGCATTGCGGATCGGGATGGCCCGCAGTGAGACCGTGACGCCACGTGCCTCGATGTCGGTGCGCCATGGTGCGCGTCCCGTGACGACGAGCGGCAGCGACTCATCGACCGTGTAGTTGTGGTCGACGAGCAGCGCGGTGGTCACCTCGGCGAGTGACTCGCCCTCGAGTTCGCCCGCGAATCCCATCCGGTTGAACGCGGACAGCGCGTTCGGACTGGCAAAGGTCGCTGTTCCATCGATGTCGAGACGGATGAGCCCGTCGGATGCGCGCGGTGCGCCGCGCCGGGGCCCCGCCGGGGCGCCGAGGTCCGGGAAGTCGCCGGACGCGATCATCTCGAACAGGTCGTTCGCGCACTCGATGAACGTCAGTTCCTGGCGTGAAGGGGTGCGCGCCTCACCGAGGTTGGTGTGCCGGGTGATGACGGCGATGGGCCTATCCGTCGTCTGCTTGCCGCTCGGGTCGATGCGACGCAGCACCGGCACGGCGCGAACTCGGGTCGGGGTCTCCTCGTACCAGGTCGGCGTCGTGGAGTCGTTGATCTCGGTGGTCTCAAATGCGGCCGTCACCTGGGCGGCCCATTCGGGTTTCACGGTCTGGCCGACGAAGTCCCGATAGAAGAGCGTCGCTGACCCGGATGGGCGGGCGTGCGCCACGGCGACGAAGCTGTCGTCTGCGCTGGGTACCCACAGCACGATGTCGCCGAAAGCGAGGTCGGCGAGCAGCTGCCAGTCGCCGACGAGAAGGTGGAGCCACTCGACGTCGGCCTCGTCCGAGCGCCCCTGGGCGAGCACGAGTTCGGAGAGCGTGGACACCCGTCAAGGCTAGCCGTTCAGCGAGTGCCTAGCTTCGGACCGCCTTCAGCGCGCGAGTTCTCTTGCGGCTCGACGCGGGAGGGAGTAGGCGCGATGCAACGAGGTCACGAATCGCGGAGCGCGCTGGCGACCTGGGTGCGGCATCCGCCAGTGTGCGCCCGCTCAGGATGGCCGCATCCAGCGACGCCGGGTCATGCGGGATCATGGCGGCTGAGTCGATGCCGCCGAACCGCGAGAGGGTCTGTGTTACCTGCCCGATGGGGTTCAGCCCGATCGCGCTCGCCCGCACCTTGTTCATCGCGACGATCACGCGTCCCTCGGCGACCGTCTCGAGAAGATCGACGTGGGCACGCAGGAAACGAGAGAGCCCGACCGGATCCGCCGCACCGACGGCGATCACCCGGTCGGCTTCGCGAAGCGCTGTGATGCTGGCCGCGTTGCGTCGCGGCGCAAACAGGTCACTGGAGATCTCCTCATCGTGTTCGAGGCTGAACCCGGTATCGACCACCGTGAAGTCGACCCACGCCCGGCACTCCTGAAGAGTCGACGCGACCCGCAGCGCGGAGAGCTCGGGCCAGCGACTCGGGCGACCGATGCCCGTGAGCACCCAGAACCCGGTCCGACCGGCGCCGTAGCGCTGGCCGATGCGTTCCAGTTCGGCGCGGGTAAGAGCATCCGTGCCCGCCAGCCTGCAGGCGGCGGCGAAGCCGGGCGCCTCATCCAGCATCCCGAGCGCGGGGGCGATCGAACCGCTGTAGGTGTCGACGTCCGCGAGGGCGACCGAGTGCCCGGCGGCGGCGAGTTCGTACGCCACGTTGATCGCAATCGTTGTGCGCCCGGGCGCACCCGCCGGCCCCCACACCGCGATCACCGCACCGCCCTTCGGCGCGGCAACGGGTGCGTCCTCGATGTCGTCGGGCAGCTGCGTCGGCTTCGACGGCAACACGGCCAGGTCTCGCTCCAGCGTTGGCCAGTCCGCGGCCAGCTCAGCGGATTCGAGGAGCCCAAGAGTCGCCGCGTGGCGTCGATCCAGCGGGCCGTCGACGAGGGGAAGTATGCGGACGCCCGCCTCGTCGCAGATGGAGACGAGGCTCGGTGTGAGGTGGCGCTCGGTAGCCGCGACGATGGCGACATCCGGATTCACCGCCTCGATCCGGGAGGCGAGCTCGTGGGCGGTGGAGCAGCGAGCGACGATCTCATGCCCGTGCCGGGTGGCCTGCGGAACCAGGCGGTCCTCCGCCTCGAGTGGCAGCGCGAACGCGACGCGCATCCTTACTGTCCCAGCGGCAGGTCGACGGGGACCACGCTCAGCACCGCACCGTTGGCGATCGCATCCAGCACCGTCGCGGTGTCGGCCTTGGGAAGCAGCAGCTCCACGGATGAGCCGGTCGAGCCCACCAGGTTCTTCTGGTCGACGATCCGCACGACGATCGCCGATGACACGAGGACGGTTGGCGCGTCGAACGATCCGACGGCAGCCGCTGTCGTATCGCCGTCGGACAACGAGGCGGGTTGCGCCGACCACAGGTCGACCCGAGTCCCCGGCGCGATCGAGGAGGCGAGCGTTCCGTTCACCGCCACCACCGCTGACGTGAGAGCCTGTCCCACCACGCTGCCCACCGCGGAGTGCGGAACGAGTTCACCCGCCGCGACCGAACGCGTGACGACCAGTCCAGCGGAGGGAACATCCGACGCGCGAAGGTACAGACCCGCGGTTCGACCGACCCGCACGCTGGTCGGGACGAGGTCGGATGCGTGCACGCGTTCCCCCGGCGTGAGGGTCGTTCGAGCGGCGAGCACGTCGATCGACGCATTGACCGCGTTGACGAGGGCGTCCACCCCGAAGACGGATGCGACGACCAGGACCAGTCCGATCGCGAACCGTGGATCGAACCAGAATGAGCGGCGACGCGCCTTCGTGCCCTGGGATGGGCCGCCCTCACGCGGCGAATCTCTCGTCGATGCCATCTTGTTTCTCCTCATCCGGCCTGGGTACCCCATGGTCACGGGGATCGGCGAGATACGAGGGAAGTTATCCACAGGGCGGTTTCACGGGTGCTCGCGGTCTCATAATCGGACCCATGAACGAGTCAGATTCCCCCACCTCACTCGGTCGATTCATGACCATCGCCGACGCTGCCCAAGAGCTCAACATCTCGGTCTCGCAGGTGTACACGCTGGTGAGGTCGGGCGAGCTGCCGGCCATCAAGATCGGCGGCAATGGGCATTGGCGCATTGAGAGCTCGGTGCTTGAGTCGTACATCGAGGCGATGTACGAGCAGGCTCGACGACAGGGGCTCTGGAACCAGTCCGCCTTCGCCGACCTGCCCGAGTTGACGATCGGGTCCCGGACTCCTCGAAGGTAGAGACTCCTCGAAGGTAGAGACCCCTCGAAGGTAGAGACGCCGCAAAGCTAGAGCCGCACGAGCACGATCTCGCTCAATCGCACGATCCGATGCTCGGTGACGGCCGACTCGCGCCGAGAGACACCGGGCTCGTGCACGGCGAGGTCGACGTGGTCCCGACCCACCCGATCCAGTGTGCCGTGAGTGCGCCCGTCGCGAAGCCTCAGCTCGACGGGCTGCCGGCGACGGCAGAGATCGCGGAGAACGAAGGCCAGACCGAGTCGAGCCGACAGGGCACTCGGCGACTCCTCGCCCCCGGACTCGTCGAGGCTCGCGAGTACCTGGTCGCGGGTGAGGGAGATTGCGGCTACCGAGTCGAGCGGCAGGATACATTGCGGTCGCCGACCGGATTCCTCGAGAAGTTCACCGGCCAGCCAGTCCCGACCGAACGTCGCCGGGGCGATCGAGACGCGGGTGCCATCCGCGAGAGACAGCCGCAGAGTCTGATCCTCGACCGCTCGGGCGGCCGCGAGCGACCGAAGTCGGTCCCGGATGCCCAGCCTCGCGAGTCGGAGTCGCTCCTCCTCCGCCTGGAGGTCGACCTCTTCCGCGGTGAGTTCCTGCTCGAGCTGGCTCTCGAGATCGTCGAACAGGTTGTCCCAGCGCATGCCGGAACGCTAGGCAGTCGAGACAAAATGTTACGAATCTTATCCACAGCCCCACGAAGGGGGCGTGGCCAAAAGCTCTGGCCTCTGCTTTAGTGTGATCACCTCCTGTTTGGGGGTATACCGACCGTTCGTGATCAGGCTCTGCTCGTTCAAAAACTCTGGGAGTGCACTTTGACCACTGCACCCGCACCACAACCTGCCCCATCCACCGCCAGCGCACTGCAGCGCGGCCTAAAGCCACGCTTCGACTCTGACGATTTCTTCGGCGCTCAGCCCGCATCAACCTCGACGCTGCCGGATCCCACGCCGCTGCTCGAGAATCTCACGCGCTGTGTCATCGAAGTACTGGCAGGGGCCCGCGACCTCGAGCAGCTCGCGCGCTGGGTGAGCGACGACGTCTACAGGCACCTTCTGAAGCGGGTCGTACTTTCGACCCGTGCCCGGCGAGCCCGGGCTCAGAAGGCCACGCGTCCGTCTTTCTCGATCGGATCGACAAGCATCTGCGAACCGCGCGACGGAGTGGTCGAGGCGGTCGTGATCGTCTGCGGCCGCGCGCGAACTCGTGCCGTGGCCATCCGTCTGGAGGGCCTCGACTCGCGCTGGCGAGCCACCGCGATCAACGTGCTGTAGTTCCTAGCGGCCGCGATCCTGGGCGCGACGCTCGGCGCGGTTCGCGGGCGGCGGCGCATTCGGGTCGAGTTTCTGACCGAAGGCTCCGCGCTGCGGCTGACCTTGCTGCGGCTGCTGCTGGCCCGGCTGCTGACCAACGGCGGCCGCGGCCTGCTCGGCCTGCTGCTGCTGGGCCTTCGCCGTCGCCGCACGCTCGAGCTGGCCGCGCTGGTTGCGCACCTCGACCTCGCCCGCGTTGTCGGCGTTCGGCGCCGAGTAGCTGAGGCGCTCTGCCGGGGCACCGCTCTGGCCGAGACCACGAGCCTCCACCGTGGGGATAGCAGCGGTGGCGTCACCAGCAGAGACCTCCACCTCGAGGTTGAACAGGAACCCGACCGACTCCTCGCGAATCGAGCCCATCATCTGCTGGTAGAGGGCGAAGCCCTCGCGCTGGTACTCGACCAGCGGGTCGCGCTGGGCCATCGCGCGCAGGCCGATTCCGTCCTTCAGGTAATCCATCTCGTAGAGGTGGTCGCGCCAGCGACGGTCGATGACCGACAGCACGACGCGACGCTCGAGCTCGCGCATGGCGGGTTCGCCGAGATCCATTGTGCGACGCTCGTAAGCGAGCTGCGCATCCGACAGGATCTCCTTCTTCAGGAACTCCTCGGTCACGCGTCCGCGGCTTCCCGCCTCAGACATCACCTCGTCGATGGTGATCGAGATCGGGTAGAGCGTGCGCAGCTCTGTCCACAGTCCGTCGAAGTCCCACTCGTCGCTGTGGCCCTCCGAGGTGTGCGAGTCGAGCACGTCGCCGAGCACGTCTTCCAGGAAGTGACCGATGCGGTCCTTCAGGTCATCACCCTCGAGGATGTGACGACGGTCACTGTAGATGGCCTCGCGCTGGCGGTTCAGGACGTCGTCGTACTTGAGGACGTTCTTGCGGATCTCCGCGTTGCGACCCTCTACCTGCGACTGCGCGCTGCGGATGGCACGACTGACGACCTTCGACTCGATGGCGATGTCATCAGGCACGCCGCTGCGGCCCATGAGCGCCTCGGCGGCGCCGCTGTTGAACAGTCGCATCAGATCGTCCTGCAGCGACAGGTAGAAGCGGCTCTCCCCCGGGTCGCCCTGTCGGCCCGAGCGCCCACGAAGCTGGTTGTCAATGCGACGAGACTCGTGCCGCTCCGTGCCGAGCACGTACAGGCCACCGACGCCGACGACCTTCTCGGCCTCGTCCGCGACGATGCGCTTCACGTGGTCGTACACGCGATCCCACTCGGCCTCGTATTCGTCGGGGGTATCAATCGGGCTGTAGCCGCGAGAGTTCATCTCGGCAACCGCGAGGAACTCGGCGTTGCCGCCGAGCATGACGTCGGTACCACGGCCGGCCATGTTGGTGGCGACGGTGACCGCGCCCAGGCGACCGGCCTGGGCGATGATGGATGCTTCGCGCGCGTGGTTCTTCGCGTTCAGGACCTCGTGCTTGATGCCGCGCTTGGCGAGCATCTTGGAGAGGTATTCGCTCTTCTCCACGCTGGTCGTTCCGACGAGCACGGGCTGGCCGGCCCCGTGGCGCAGGACGATGTCCTCGACCACCTGATTGAACTTCGACTCCTCGCTCTTGTAGACGAGGTCGGGCTGGTCCTTGCGGATCATCGGCTTGTTGGTCGGGATGGGGACGACACCGAGCTTGTACGTCGACATGAATTCGGCGGCCTCGGTCTCGGCCGTACCGGTCATTCCGGCGAGCTTCGCGTAGAGGCGGAAGTAGTTCTGCAGCGTAACCGTGGCGAGCGTCTGGTTCTCGGCCTTGACCTCGACGTGCTCCTTGGCCTCGATGGCCTGGTGGATGCCCTCGTTGTAGCGACGACCCACCAGGATACGTCCGGTGTGCTCGTCGACGATGAGCACCTCGCCGTTCATCACGACGTAGTCCTTATCGCGCTTGAACAGGGCGGAAGCGCGGATGGAGTTGTTCAGGAAGGAGATCAGCGGGGTATTCGCCGACTCGTACAGGTTGTCGATGCCGAGGTAGTCCTCGACCTTCGCGATACCCGGCTCGAGTACGCCGACCGTGCGCTTCTTCTCGTCGACCTCGTAGTCGACCTCGGGAATAAGCTTGGTTGCGAGGTTCGCGAACTCACTGAACCAGCGGTTCGCCTCACCGGATGCGGGACCCGAGATGATGAGCGGTGTCCGTGCCTCATCGATGAGGATCGAGTCGACCTCGTCCACGATCGCGAAGTAGTGGGCGCGCTGCACCATGTCGCTCGCCTGCCACGCCATATTGTCGCGGAGGTAGTCGAATCCGAATTCGTTGTTGGTGCCGTAGGTGACGTCGCACGCGTACATCTCGCGACGCTCCTCGGGCGTCTGCCCGCTGAGAATGACGCCGGTCGTCATGCCGAGGGCGCGGAGGATGCGGCCCATGAGTTCGGACTGGTAGCTCGCGAGGTAGTCGTTGACGGTGACCACATGGACACCGCGTCCCGTGATCGCGTTGAGGTAGGCGGGCAGGACCGCGGTGATGGTCTTGCCCTCACCGGTCTTCATCTCGGAGATGTTGCCGAGGTGCAGGTTCATCCCGCCCATGATCTGGACGTCGAACGGGCGCATGCCGAGCGTGCGGACGGCGGCCTCGCGCACCGCGGCGAACGCCTCCGGCAGCAGGTCGTCGAGTGATTCGCCGTTCGCGTAGCGCTCCCGCAGCTCTCCGGTCTCGTTGCGGAGGTCCTCGTCGCTGAGACCTTTGAAGTCTTCCTCGAGATGGTTTACGGCTTGCGCCGCAGACGACAGACGACGAAGAAGTCGACCTTCACCGACACGAAGCGCGCGTTCGAGAACGTTGGCCACTTAGGTTGCTCCAAGCTTTTCGGCACGCGAAAGCGCGCTGTTACTGACTTGTTATCGTACCAACCAAAGGGCGAGCGGACCGCTCGCGGCGGCTTTGCGCGGCGGAATCTCAGCCGCCGTGCGCCACCAGGTCGACGTCCTCATCCAGCCCGATGACGCCGTAGTCCCAGCCCTTGCGGCGGTAGACCACGCTCGGACGATTGGTGCCCGCCTCGATGAACAGGAAGAAGTCGTGGCCGACGAGCTCCATGCGGTCGACGGCGTCCTCGGTGGAGAGAAACTCGGCCGGGAAGACTTTTGTGCGGATGACGACCGGCGTGTAGTCGGCTTCCGTCTCCTCGTCGGCCTGCACGGGAAGGCTGCCGGTGCTGACCCGCTCGAGCAGGTCGACGCTGGCCGGCGTGATGTCTACCACGCGGAAGCCGTCCGACGATGCCTCACGCAGCGAGACCGGACGGTGCTGACCGCGGTGCACCTTGCGGCGGTCCTTCGCCTGGCGGATGCGTTCGACCAGCTTGTCGATCGCGAGGTCGAACGCCACGTACTTGTCGCCGCCGGCGGACTCCGCGCGCACGACCGGCCCGGGTCCGATGAGCGTCAGCTCGACCCGATCATCACCGTTTGGCCCCGTCGATTTCTCGTGGTGCCTGCAGACCTTGATCTCCAACGCGATCGACTTCTCCGCGAGATGAGCGACCTTGTCGGCCTTCTCAATGGCGTACTCGCGAAAGCGATCCGTGACCCCCAGGCCCTGTCCGGTGATGGTGATTTCCACGCTGACCTCCAGTTACTTGCCTTGTTCGCCGGAGTGTTTTTCGCACTCCGGCGGTACGCGACGCCTGGTTGCCAGGCGGTTTGGTTCGCGCCTTTAGCCCCACCGTAGACCCGCCCGTTGGGAAAGTCACGGGCTTCCGGCTGGAGTGGTCCGGATGCGCAGGTTTCTCTCAAAGAGTCGCTAGAGATTTCCAAACAGGCGTGGCGTAAAAGCCAGCGCCGCATGCCCGACGACCTCGCCACGCGCCTCGCGAACGGCCCGCGCCGCCTCTGCCAGGGTTGCGCCCGTCGTCACGACGTCGTCGACGAGGATGAACCGACGACCCCGAAGCGACATCCGCGCACGCATCGATTCGTGCAGGTTGAGTGCGCGATCGCCCGACCCGAGCGTCTTCTGGCTTGCGGTCGCCCGCGACGATTTGAGCACCCGCGCGGAGTCGAATCCCGCCCGCTTGCACAGCAGGGCGACCGGGTCGTATCCGCGACGACGCCAGGCCGCCCTGCTGGTCGGTACCGCAAGAAACTCGGCGCCGGGTTGCGCGGCCCGGGCGAGCGCAGCGGATAGTGAGAGGCTGAGCGGCTTTGCGACATCCGTGCGGCCGCTTTCCTTAAGGGCGAGCAGGGTGCGTCGGACGACGCCCTCGTAGCGCAGCGCCGTGTACACCGTCGACCCGTCGGACAGGGTGCGAGGCGTCACCTCGGGTTCGAGCTCGATCTGGCAGTGCTCACAGAGAGAGCGATCCGCGGCACCGCAGCCGGCGCAGTCCACCGGCGAAAAAACGGCGAGGGCGTCGAGCAATGCCCCGGTAATGCGCGAACTCACTCGCACAGCTTGGCACGCGGCGGACAGAGCGGTCTACTGGCAATGCCCGGGTTGGGGATAACCCCTACTGCTGGCTCGCGAGTACGGAGGCGACGACGCCGATGTTCTGCCATCCGCTCGCGCGCAGTTCCTGCACCTCGCCGGTGTCGGTGAGAAGCCGCAGCGAGTCGGCACCGGCGCCGCCGACCAATCGAACAGCGTCCTCTGTCCGCGAGGTATCCCCCACGGACCCTCCGACGACGTAGCTGGTGACCGCGTCGCCGTTCACGTCGGAGCCGAGCGCCGCGACCGTCGTCGAGTCCACCCAGGTCGCGTCGATGGGGGTAACGGACGAGACGGGCAGGTCGAGCAGGTCGCCGAGCGCAGTCGGAAGTCCCGCGCGGCGCACCACTCCCGCGACGACCAGGCGCGGACCCGAGTCGGTCAGCAGGTACATCAGTACCCTGGTTCCGTCGTGAGATACGTCGAGCGACACGATCGTCGAGTCTGCCGGCAGCTGGGACGTGACCTGGTGTGGGACGCCGTCGGTTCCGGCGACCTGAATGGCGGTCGGCGATGTGGCCGGCACCGACCAGACGTAGGCGAGTGGATCGATGGACGGCGGGATCAGGCCAGGTCGCGAATCGACCATTTTGGTTCCCGTGTTCGTCGCGAGAAATACGCCGCCCTTCGCGAGTACCGCAGCGGCGGCCCCGCCGCGATCGAGGGAGATCGCCGTGCCGTCGAGTCCTACGACCTCGTTCGTGATTCCGCCCAGCGATTGCAGGCCGGGGAAGAATCCGAACTGCTTACCCCTTTGCAGGAGCGGAGCCGCCTGGGTTGCCACCGCGATTTGCGCCTTGCTCTCCGAACTGTCGGGGAAGACGAGTGGCGCCCCGCGTGCCGTCATGTTCACGGTCGTGATCCCGTTGGCCAGAAGGCTCGCCTCGAGCTGCTGCTTCATCCGACCGCGGACCGGGTCCTTGGCCGACGCCGCGCTCGCATTGAAGTCGATCGTCGCCGCGCTGTTCTTGACGACCGCGGGGGTCCCGGGCTGCACGCCCGCGGGGAACGCGGATGCGACGACGCCCTGCTGAAGCCAGGGGCTCGGACCCGCGAGCAGGGCCGTGACGATCCGGTCGGAGACGGTCGACCCCTTCGGAAACCACCGAACGTCGGGCACGAGATAGCGGTAGTCGGGATCGAAGAAGTAGATCGGGTACTCAGCGAACGACGTCTCGAAGTTCGTGCGCGAGAGCACGATGCCATCCGGAAGGTCGCTGATCCGCCACTGGCCGCCAACCTTGGTGAACGTGTAGGAGACCGTCTGCGTCGACACGGTGCCCTGTTCGGCGTAGATCCCGAGCGCATTGACGGATGCCTTCGTGGAAACCGCGTAGTCGACGACGTTGCCGCCGACATCTTCGGGGGTCGCCGGCCGCTCACGGACGAGAACGCTCTTCGTCGCGTCCCAGGCCTGTGCGGCTTTCGCCGTCAGGTACTCCTTCGCGATGGCGTAGTTGCCATCTGCCGAGGTTGCCGCCTGCAGGAAGTCGTTGACCAGCTCGGTCTTCGTCGCGTTGTGGGGCGGCGGGAGCGGGAGGTCGATCCCGGGCTGCTGCTGGCCGCCATTGTTGACCTTCGGCCCCGCATTCACTCGACCGCTGCTGGGGATACCGACGCAGCCAGCGAGCGCGATCGTCACGGCGATCGCGGCAGCGACGGTCGTCGCCCAGCGTTTACGCCTAGTCATCGCGGCTCTCCTCGTCCGGGGGCAGCTCGAGCGGCGAACCGCGGAGCACGCCGCCCACCTTCCGTGGCAGCGTAAGTCGGAAGCATGAGCCTTCGCCGGGTGCGCTCCAGACTTCGAGCCAGCCTCCGTGGAGCGCGGCATCCTCGAGCGAGATCGCCAGGCCGAGTCCCGTTCCGCCGGTCGTGCGCTGTCGGGACGGATCGGCGCGCCAGAACCGGTCGAAGACCCGCTCCATTGCTGCCGGGGTCATCCCGATCCCGTAGTCCCGGACTGCCAGCGCCACCGCGTTCTCGTCGCTGTCGACATAGACGAGTATGGGCTTGCCCTCGCCGTGGTCGATTGCGTTTCCGAGCAGGTTCTGCAGGATGCGCCGGACGCGCCGTGCTTCGACCTCCGCCTCGAAGTAGCCGCCGGGCGCGACCACCCGCAGTTCTGAGCCCTTCGTCTCAGCGAGGCTCGCGACGGATTCGACCGCGTCCTCGACCAGCCGCACCAGGTTCGTCGGTTCCGTCTCCACCTCGACGGCGCCCGCGTCGTACCGGCTCATCTCGAGCAGGTCGGCGAGCAGGATCTCGAAGCGCTGCACCTGGGTGCGCAGCAATTCGGCGGTCCGGGCGGTAGCCGGCGGGAAGTCGTCGCGCTGGTCGTACAGCACGTCGCCCGCCAGCCGAATCGTCGTGAGCGGCGTGCGCAGCTCGTGCGAGACATCCGAGACGAACCGCTGCTGCACCTGCGACAGGGTCGCCAGGCGCACGATCTGTTTCTGCAGGCTGTCGGCCATCCCGTTGAACGATCGGGCCAGTGTGGCGATGACGTCGTCACCGCGCTCCGGGATGCGCTGCTCAAGTTCGCCAGCGGCCAGCCGCTGCGCTGTCTCGGCGGCGAGGCGGATCGGCCCGACGACGAGCCGTACGACCACCCAGGTGACCGCGCCGATCAGAAGGATGAGGGCGAGTCCGCCGAGGACCAGGGTGGACTGGATGAATGTCAGCGTCTGCTGCGAGTCGGAGAGGTTGTAAATGAGATAGAGCTCGTACTTGCCGGACTTGACGAGGGACACGCTCGAGCCGATCACGATCCCTGGAGCGTTGCCGCCTTTGCCGGGGATGGACACCGACTGCCAGTAGACGCGGGACGAAGTGGAGGACGCCACGACCTTGCGTAGCGCTGCACTCACCAGAGCTTTCGTGGGAGCACCGTTGGTCGCGATGTCGATTGGCACGCGCGGGCCGGACTGGCCCGGGGTCCGAAGAATTGCGATCTGCGGCGCGGCCGCGCTCGCGTTCGACTGCAACACGTCCGAGTAGGCGGTGCTGGTCGCATCCTCGATGTTGACGGTCGAGTTCTGCCCGATCGTCAGGTTGAAAGCGTTCTGGACCGTTCCCGTCGCCCGCGCCGCCTGCGCTAGAAGCTGGTCGCGCCGGGAGTCGAACAGGTTATTGCCGACGCTGATCGCGATGTACGACCCGATGACGGCGACCGCGACGGTCGAGAGCAGGAGCGTGATCGACACGGTGCGCGTCAGCAGCGAGGTTCGCCACAGACGCACTCCACGGCGCAGCCATCCCCGCCAGTCGAAATAGCGCATCAGCTGACGGTTAGGTGCTGGCCCCGGCGCGATAACCGACACCGCGGACCGTCATGACGATGCGCGGGTTGTCCGGATCGTGCTCGACCTTGGCGCGCAGCCGCTGCACGTGCACATTCACCAGCCGGGTGTCTGCCTTGTAGTGGTAGCCCCACACCTGCTCGAGGAGCATCTCGCGAGTGAACACCTGCTGCGGCTTCACAGCCAACGCAAGCAGCAGTTCGAATTCGAGCGGGGTCAGGTTAATCCGCTCGTCGCCGCGGCGCACCTCGTGTCCGGCGACGTCGAGTTCCAGATCGCCAACGCTCAGGAGCTCCGTCGAGGTGTGCGAGGTCGGACGAAGGCGCGTGCGGATGCGTGCCACCAGCTCCTTCGGATTGAACGGCTTGACGACGTAATCGTCCGCGCCGCTCTCCAGGCCCTTGACGACATCGGACGCGTCACCCTTCGCCGTCAGCATGATGATCGGCGTGCCGGACTCTTCGCGGATACGCGAGCAGACTTCGATTCCGTCCATCCCGGGCAGCATCAGGTCGAGGAGCACGAGGTCGGGATTCGACTCGCGGAACGCATCGACCGCGGCCGCGCCATCCGCGCAGAACACGGGGTCGAAACCCTCCGTGCGCAGCACGATGCCGATCATCTCGGCAAGAGCGGTGTCGTCATCGACAACGAGAATTCGAGCGTTCATTTTCCTCTACTTGAATACGCGAACCCTGGCGGCGCAGGTTGTCGATAAGAGTAGTCGAGTGTGAAAGCATATTGCCGTGCGGCCTACGAGGGCCGATGCCTGGGCCGATCGAGGGGAACCGCGTGAGCGACAGCAGTCCGTGGGCTAGCCCAGGTGGATCCGAGCCCGCGGTACCGCCAACGCCACCCGCCGGAGCGACGCCGCCACCACCACCGCCACCACCGTCGCCGTTCTCCGCTCACGCACCACCGCCCGCTGGCTACCCGTCGGCCGGTCCTACTGCCGGGCCGGGCTTCACCCCCGGGTGGACGCCGCCGCCCAAACCGGGCCTGATTCCTCTCCAACCAATGACGCTCGGCACGATTCTCGGCGCATCCTTCCGGGTCCTGCGCCGCAATCCCCGACCCACGTTCGGCTTCGCGCTCGTGATCGAGGGCATCACCGTGCTCGCGAGCGCCGGCGTTGTTGCCCTCGTCTTCGTCTTCGCATTCGGTCGGATTGCCAACGCGAGCTCGAACGCCGCGGCCGACACGATCGCAAACGGATCGCTCGGCCTGATCCTCCTCGCGTACCTCGTTCCGATCACGCTGGGCGTGTTCGGGATGGCGATCAGTCAGGGCATCTTCTCGCTCGAAGTCGCCCGGGGAACGCTGGGCGAGAAGCTCACGCTCGGCGGACTCTGGCGCCGGTCCAGGGGCCGAATGGGCGCGCTTATCGGATGGTTCTGGGCCATCATCGGCGCCGCCCTGGTTCTGTACATCCTCTTCGTCGTCCTGCTCACCGTGGTCATCCTCGCCGGTGGAGCGGCCGGAATCGTGGTGGGCATCCTTCTCGGCGTCCTGCTGTTCCTCGGTGCCGCAGTTCTCGCAGCATGGCTTGTCC
The DNA here is from genome assembly GCA_036491035.1 of Galbitalea sp. Lineage (GTDB taxonomy): Bacteria > Actinomycetota > Actinomycetes > Actinomycetales > Microbacteriaceae > Galbitalea. The sequence goes on from DASXCU010000059.1 coordinate 43,943, forward strand.
CCAAGCTGTCACTCGTACCGGCCGTGCTGATGATCGAGCGACTGACGCTCGGACGCGCCATCGCGAGGTCCTGGACGCTGACCCGGGGCTACTTCTGGCGCACGCTCGGAATCGAGCTCCTCGTGTTCGTCATCATCAACACGGCGACGTCGGTCGTCACGGCGCCACTCGAAATCGTCGTTCTCGCGATCACCGGCGTTTTCAACCAGACCGGCGACCACTCGGTCGCGATCGTGATCAGCGTGATCGTCGGCATCGTGAGTGTCGTGCTGATCGTGGTGCTGGGCGCCGTCGCATCCGTCGTGCAATCCGCCACGACCGGTCTGCTGTACGTCGATCTTCGGATCCGCAAGGAGGCGCTCGACCTCGAGCTGATCCGTTTCGTCGAGGCGCGCCAGAGCGGGGACAGCACCCTCCCGGATCCCTACCTGGTCGCGCCCGCCGCACCGCAGTTCGTCGCGACCGAGTTCGCGCAGCCCCAGTTCGCGCAGACGACGCCGCCGCCTCCACCGCCTCCGACGGCATGAACGTAGCCGCCCTGCCGCTCGAGCCGCCGGTCACGCCCGACGGGCCGACCGCGCAGTCCTGGCTCCTCGCGGAGCTGGCCAAGAGCGAGTACGCGCCGTCGCGCCCGACCTGGTTCGACCAGCTGGCGACGGCGATCCGAAACTGGTTCGACTCGCTGAGTGCACCATCCCTCGGCGGAATTCCGGGGCTCGGCCCGCTCGTGATCGTCATCGTCGTGGTGGTCGTGCTCCTGGTCGCGTTCCTTGTGTTCGGACTTCCCCGGATCAACCGACGCAGCCGGGTGGCGGGTGAGCTCTTCGGTGAGGACGACCAACGCACGGCCGCGCGGATCCTGGCCGACGCCCGGGCCGCCGCCGCCGCCGGCGACTTCTCGCTCGCGGTCGTCGAGGGGATGCGCGCCTCCGCGCGAGTGCTATCGGAACGCACACTGCTCACGATGTATCCGGGGACGACCGCGCACTCGTTCTCGCGTCAGGCCGCGCTCCTCTTCCCCGGCCACGTCGCGCTCCTGGAGCAGACCGCCACCGTCTTCGATCGCGTGCGGTATCTCGACCAGCCGGGCACGAGCGCGGAATGGCAGGACGCGGAGCGACTCGCCTCCGAGCTGCGCACAGCATTGCCGGTCGCGGCGTCCGGCCAACTCGCCCGGGTGGACGCGTGACCGCGATCCTGACCGAGCCCGAACAGACGGTCCTGACGCCGACCGTGCGCGGGGGCTTCCGGCGCATCCGATTCTGGCTGGTCGCCGCGGTGGTCGTGATCGTGATCGTGGTCGGCTACCTGCTGCTCACTCCCCCGTCGCTGACCGACCAGCCGCTCGCGCCGACCGGTACGGGGATGACCGGCTCCCGCGCGCTCGTCCAGGTGCTTCGCCAGCACGGTGTGACCACCACCGCCACCACCAACCTCGGTGATACGCAATCGGCGAGCGTCGATCCGGCGGAGACCACAGTGCTTGTCTACGACCCGGACCGCTTCCTGAATCCGACCCAGCTCGCGACGCTACGGACCATCGCCGGCTCCGTCGTCGTCGTGTCGCCCGGAGCGAAGGAGGTGAAGGCGCTCGATCCCAACATCAGCCTGATCGGCGATTCCACCGCAGCCCCCAGCGCGCACTGCGAGCTGCCGGCCGCGGTAAAGGCTGCGCGCATCGCGGATGGCGGCCACGCGTATCGAGTCGCAGCGGGGGCGACCTCGTATTCGCGCTGCTTCCCGAGCGGCGACGACGACTTCACCGTGATCCAGCACCGTGGCGCTGGCACGACCCTCACGATCGTCGGAACGACGCGCTCCTTTCAGAATCGTTACATCGGGGACCGCGGCAACGCCGCCCTTGCCATCAACCTGCTGGGCAGCTCCCGGCACCTCGTCTGGTATCTCCCGTCGCTCGAGGATGTCAACGGCGGCAGCACCCAGACCCTCGCGCAATCCGCTCCGGCCTGGTTCCCGGCGTTCATGGTGCTCGTCTTCCTCGTCCTGATCGCCGCGGCAATCTGGCGCGGTCGACGGTTCGGTCCCCTGGTCGTGGAGCGGATGCCAGTCGTGGTGCGCTCCAGCGAGACCATGGAGGGTCGCGCCCGCATCTACCAGGGTTCGTCCGCGCGGGTTCGCGCCCTCGACTCACTACGGATCGGCGCCCTCACTCGAATCGCGCGGATGTGCGGACTGCCGCGAACCGCGGAGGTCGGCGAGATCGCGAGCGTGACCGCCACGCTGCTCGGCCGATCGCTCGAGGACGTGCGCGGCATCCTCGTCGACACGCTTCCGCGGACGGATGCGGACCTCGTGCGCAGCTCGGACGACCTCGTACGCCTGGAGTCGGACGTCGCTGCCGCGACCAGTGCACGCGACGGAGCTCACAGCATCAACGGACAGGGAGAATAGTGGGATGACGGAAAGCACGCTGCGCCAGGATTTCGCCAACGTGAGAGAACAGGTCGGCAAAGCCGTCGTGGGACAGGATGCGGCCATCACGGGCCTGCTGATCGGGCTCCTGTGCGGTGGCCACGTACTGCTCGAGGGTGTACCCGGTGTGGCGAAGACCCTGCTGATTCGCGCGCTGAGCCAGGCCCTGTCGCTCCAGTCCAAGCGCGTCCAGTTCACTCCCGACCTGATGCCCGGGGATGTCACGGGCTCGCTGGTCTACGACGCCAGGGCGGGCGAGTTCACCTTCCGTCAGGGTCCGGTGTTCACGAACATCCTGCTCGCGGACGAGATCAACCGCACGCCACCGAAGACACAGTCTGCACTCCTTGAGGCGATGGAGGAGCGGCAGGTCTCCGTCGATGGCGAGACGCGACTGCTCCCCGTCCCGTTCATGGTCGCCGCGACGATGAACCCGATCGAATACGAGGGCACCTACACGCTGCCCGAGGCACAGCTCGACCGCTTCCTGATGAAGCTCGTGCTCGGTCTGCCCGAGCGGGACGACGAGGTCGAGATCCTGACCCGGCATGCCGCCGGCTTCAACCCGCGGGACCTGAAGGCCGCCGGTGTGAGCGCCGTACTGGATGCGAAGAAGCTTGCCCGGGCGCAGGCCGAGGTCGCGAAGGTGGGCGTGAACACCGACGTGCTCGCCTACGCCGTCGACATCGCCCGCGCGACCCGGCAGAGCCCGTCCGTCCGACTCGGCGTCAGCCCGCGCGGCACGACCGCGCTGCTCGCGGCGTCGCGCGCGTGGGCGTGGCTGAACGGCATCGAGGCGATCACGCCCGATCACATCCAGGCTATGGTGCTGCCGGTGCTCCGGCACCGCATCGAACTGCGGCCCGAGGCTGAACTCGAGGGTGTGTCGTCGGACACCATCCTGCGCTCGATCCTGCAGCAGGTGCAGGTGCCGATGTGATCCGGCGAGGCTAGCGATGGCTATTTCGGGCTGGTTCGTGCTGCTCGTCGCGGTCGGAGTAATCCCGCTGATAGCGCTCGATTCGCCGCTCGCGCTGCTCGCGTGGGTGCTGCTCGTCGTGGTGTTCGCCGTGCTCGACCTACTGCTGGCCGGGTCCGCCAGGGCTGTGCGCATCTCCCGCGTTCTGCCCGAGCGCGTTCGGCTCGGCGAGACGGTCCGATCCGAAATCCTGATCACGAATCTCGGGCGCCGGACGATTCGCGGGCTCGTGCGGGATGCCTGGCAGCCGTCGGCGGGCGCGTCGAGCGCGCGGTTACGCATCGACATCCCGCCGGGCGAGCGGCGTTCGAGCGGAACGTCCCTGACCCCGTTCCGGCGCGGCGAGCGTCGCTCCGCGCACGTCACCGTCCGCTCGTTCGGTCCGTTGCGGCTGGCCGCGCGACAGGCCACTCTCGCCGTGCCCGGCTCCATCCGCGTGCTCCCGCCCTTCAACTCCCGCCGTCACCTGCCGTCGCGCCTCGCACGTCTGCGAGAGCTGGATGGCCGCACCAGCGTGCTCATCCGCGGGCAGGGCACCGAATTCGACAGCCTGCGAGAGTACGTGCGCGGCGACGACGTGCGCTCGATCGACTGGCGGGCGACCGCGCGCAGAACCGATCCGGTGCAGGGCGGCCCGAGCCTGGTGGTGCGCACCTGGCGCCCGGAACGGGATCGACGCGTTGTCATCATCGTGGACAGCGGCAGAACGTCGGCCGCCCGCATCGACAACGAGCCGAGGATCGACACTGCCTTCGAGTCGACCCTCCTGCTCGCGGCGCTGGCGACCCGCGCCGGAGACCACGTCGATTTCGCGGCCTACGACCGCCGGGTCCGCGGACGAGTCCAGGGCGCCTCCGGAGCAGACCTGCTCGCAAAACTGGTCGACACCATGGCGCCCATCGAGCCCGAACTCATCGAGATGGACTGGTCGGCCGTCCCCGCCCTCGTACGGTCGATGACCTCGCAGCGCGCGCTCGTCGTGCTCGTAACCTCGATCGATTCGCCCGGCGCCGCCCGGGGTCTGATCAGCGCGCTGCCCCAACTAACCCGAAAGCACCTGGTCGTCGTCAGCTCCGTGATCGACCCGGACGTACTCACCGCGAGTCGGCAGAAAGCCGACCGCGGCGAGGTCTACCGGGCGGCCGCCGCCGAACGGGCCCTGCTCGATGTGTCGAGGGTCTCTGCGGCCATTCGGCAGCTCGGAGCCGAGGTGGTTACCGGTGCGCCCGCCGACCTGCCGCCCGCCCTCGCCGACCGCTACATCGCCCTCAAGGCGGCCGGGCGCCTGTAACGCACCGTCGCCGGGTGGCATCGACCGTGCACGCAGCGATAGCCTGCAACGGCAAGAACCCGATCGGTAACACTTACGAAAGGTCTATCCCCATGGCGGAAATCACTCCCGCTCCCCTGCTCTCCCGACTCATCGCCGAAGCCTTCGGAACCCTCGTCCTCGTGAGCGCCATCATCGGTGCAGTCGTGTTCGCGGGCGGTGGCTCCGGTAACCTCGGCATCGCGCTCGCGGCGGGCCTCGCGGTAGTCGTCGCGGCCTACGCGGTCGGCTCCATCTCGGGTGGGCACTTCAACCCGGCCGTCACGCTGGGTGTCGCCGCCGCCGGTCGGATGCTCTGGCGTGACGTCCTGCCGTACATCGCCGCGCAGCTGGTCGGCGGCATCGTCGCGTCCTCTCTGATGTTTGCGATCGCCGCGGGCAATTCGAAATCCTTCTTCCACGACGCGATCAAGAACGGGTTCGCTTCGAACGGCTACGGTTCTCACTCTCCCGGGGGCTTCGATCTCGCGTCGGTCATCATCGTCGAGTTCATCCTGACGGCCGTATTTCTCTACGTGATCCTGTCCGTGACGGCACCCGGTTCCACCACCGCGGGCTTCGCGCCGCTGGCCATCGGCCTCACGCTCGCCGTGATCCACCTCATCGCGATCCCGGTGAGCGGCACCTCCGTGAACCCGGCGCGATCCATCGCGACCGCCATCTACGGCGCCGACTGGGCTCGCGCCGACCTGTGGGTGTTCATCATCATCCCCGCTCTCGGCGGCCTCGTCGCCGGCTTCACCTGGAAGTACCTCTTCGCGCGCGCGGCCCTGACCGCACCCGTGACCACCACGACCCCGACCACCAAGAAGTAGGTCACCGGTCCCGGTGTGGCGGGAGAAACTGTCGGCCGGACGGAGTAACTACTCCGCCCGCGTCGGCGGTTCTCCCGCCACACCCTTTTCCGAGGTGTTTTCGAGCTCGGTGGGCAGTTCTCGGAAGCGGCGCAGCGGCGAGAAGAGAACCCAGAGTCCCGCGAGCATTCCACCGATGAACGCAATCCAAATGGTCGGCAGGATTCCGATCGCGCCGCCGAGCACGCCGGAAATGAGCGCCGAGATCGGCATCACGCCCCAGACCAGGCAACGGATCGACGCGTTCATCCGACCGAGCAGGCGGGGCGGGCACAGCCGCTGGCGCAGCGTCACCTGGGTGATGTTGTAGACCAGCACGCAGAACCCGTTCAGAAACTCGCCCACTGCGAGGAGTGGCACCGCGTGCGCGCCATGAAGGAACGCGGCGAGCGGAACGGGCAGGAACGCGAGTCCGCTAACGAACGCGGCGACGATGATGACTCGCCCGTCCCCGATCCAGCGGGCGATGCGCGGTGTGAGGGTCGCTCCCAGCAGGCCGCCGATCGCCCCGGCTGAGAGCGTGATGCCGAGACCGAGCGAGCCGATATCGAGGACGCGCAACGCGAACAGCGGGTACAGCGTGAAGGCGAGCGTCGAGAAGAAGTTGGCTGTCGCGGTCGTGCCCGCGACACTTCGGATGAGCGGTTGTTTGGCGACGAACCGAACCCCCTCCGCGATCTCCTTGTGCAGGGGCTGGCGCAGTTTCGGGTCGGCGGGGAGCTCGGTGTCCCGGATGCGAGACAGGCTGAGGAACGAGACGACGTAGCTGATCGAGTCGACGATGATCAGGCCGGGCGCGCTGATGATCGTGAGGAGAACGCCCGCGATGGCTGGGCCTCCGATGCGCGCGACCTGCGCCGTCGCCTCGAGCGTCGAGTTCGCCGGACCGACCTGCTCCGACTTGACCAGCAGCGGGATGTAGCTCTGGTAGCCCACGTCGAAGAAGACGCTCGCAACGCCGACGATTGCGACGATGACGATGAGCTCCCAGATGTTCAGCAGGTGGGTGTACCAGAGGATCGGGATGACGGCGAGCGCCGCGAATCGCACGAAGTCGGCGGTGATCATGACCCGGCGCTTCAGCCACCGGTCCACCCAGGCGCCGGCGGGCAGGCCGACGATCAGGAATGCCGCGGTCGAGGCCGCGTTCAGCACGCCCATCTGCCAGGCGACCGCGTGCAGGAGGGTGACAGCGAGAACGGGGACGGCGAGACTGGTGAACTGCTCGCCGAAGATGCTGACGCCCTGGCCACCCCACAACCAGAGGAAGCCGCGGTTGCGGCGAACGGATTCGACGGTGGTCATGCCCTCATCATGGCATCCCATTGAGAAAAGTCAATCGCATTCCCGAAGCCGTTTATGCTGTCCCTATGGCTGCGTGGGAAGACGCCGACGATGCGGAGCAGGAGCGTCGAGCGAGAGCGCTCGCATCCCCGCTCCGGATGCGCATCCTCCGACTCTGCCTGCACGAGGCACGCACGAACAAGGAGCTCGCCGCCGAGCTCGACATCAACCCGGGAACCCTGCTCCACCACGTGCGCTCCCTCGTCTCAACCGGATTCCTGGTGGCCGAGGATGCGCGGCCCGGCCCGCGCGGAGCCAGGGAGATTCCGTATCGCGCGACCGGCAGAAGTTGGCGTTCGGGCGGCCAGGCGATGGGGCCGACGCTGGTGGAGACGTTCCTTCAGGAGATCGAGGGACTCCCGGCCGAGGACGTGCACATCACGCGCCTCGGGGTGAAGCTCAACGAGTCGAACCGTCGCGAACTCGTGAACCGGTTCCACGCCCTGTTCGAGGAGTACAAGGACCGCGGGCCGGACCCCGATGGCAGCCCCATCTCGCTGATGTTCGCGGAGCATCCCGAACTCCCGCGGGCGGAGCGCGGTGCTAGCCGGCGGTGAGCTGTTTCGCACCGGCCTCGAACTCGTCGAGGTCACCGGTCTCGCCCGCTCGGGCGGCGGGTTTGCCTATTCGCCACTGGTAGAAGAGGAACGCGGCGAGCGCCACGCTGCCGATTCCGATCTTGACCCACCACGGCCACGGCTGCCGCGTAACGAACCCCTCAATCGTCCCGGACACGGCAAGCGAAAGGATGAGCGCGATGACGACCGCGAAGAACGAGCGGCCCTCCTCCGCGACGGCCTGCGCACGAGTGCGCGCGCCCGGCGCCAGCCACGACCAGGCCAGCATCATGCCCGCTGATGCGGCAGTGAAGATGCTGTACAGCTCGAGCTGCCCGTGCGGTGCCAGGTACCAGAGGTGGCTCGGGTTCCCGTACTTGACGAGTATCGCGGCCGAGACGCCGACATTCTGTGCGTTCGCGACGAGCTGGTAGATCGGGAAGATTCCCGTAATGCCGAGCGCGATCGTCTCTGCCGCGATAAGGGCGTTGTTGGTCCAGACCTGCGCCGCGAAGTCCTGCGTGGGGTGCGCGGAGTAGTACCCGACGAAGTCGCTCGTCGCGTACTGGTGCAGAGTCGCGGGAGTTCCGAGCCCCGCGAGGACCTCGGGATGGGAGATCAGCCAGACCGCGTAGGCGACGCTGATCACGACGAACACGCCGGCATTGACCAGCGTGATCCAGCGGAGGCGGTAAAGCGCGGCGGGAAGCTGCCACAGGAAGAATCTCGGCAGGCTGCTGAGAACGTTGCCCTGCGCGCCGGTGAATCGAAGCCGAGCCCGATTGAGCGTCACGGTCAGGCGATCGCTCTGCGCGGACTGCCCGATTGTCGTGGTCATCGCCGAGAGATCGCTGGCACCGGACTGGTAGTGATCGATCAGCTCGTCCGCTTCCGCGCCATCCAGCCGTCGGGCTTTGGCGAGTTGGGCAAGGCGATCCCACTCTTCGCTGTGAGCGGCGGAGTAGGCGTCGAGGTCCATCTGCTTAAATGATGTCATGGCGCAGCCGTCCCACCCAGACATCCTCGTCGGCTACGACGAGAGCGACGCCCTCATCTCCGGCGAAGCCGTCGCGCTTGACCTGCGACCGACCGGCTTCGTCCTTCGCGGCGCTGGTCTCGCGATCGACTGGCTCGTCTACTTCGTCGGGGGCAGCCTGCTCCTCATCTTCGGAATCTTCCCGCTCCTCGATGCCGCCGTTGGCAAGGATTCGGATGCACAGACGGCCGTCGCGATCGCGACCACCGTGGTCATGCTGATCATCGTGCCGATCGTCGTCGAGTTGCTCTCGCACGGGAAGTCGCTGGGGAAACTCGCCGTCGGCGGTCGTATCGTTCGAGACGACGGCGGTGCCATCAGCTTTCGGCACGCGTTCGTCCGCTCCCTGGTCGGCTTCTTCGAGATCTACGCCACCTTCGGGGGCGGGGCGGTCCTGACCGCCCTCTTGAACTCCCGCACCAAGCGTCTCGGCGACCTCCTGGCCGGCACGTACAGCCAGTACGAGCGGGTGTCGAACGTCACGGACCTGCCGCTGTTCGTTCCGCCACAACTCGCCACCTGGGCGACCACGGCGGATGTCGGACGGATGCCCGACCGGCTCGCGAGGCGCATCTCGCAGTTCCTTCGACAGGCCGGCGCGCTCACCCCGGTCGCCCGCGCGCGCGTCGGTGCACAGCTGGCGACGGAGGTCGCGTCGTGGGTCTATCCCGTTCCCGCAGTCGACCCTGAGGCGCTGCTCACAGCGGTGATCGCTATTCGCCGGCAGCGCGAATTTGCGGCCCTCGAACTGGAGAAGGCGCGGCTGGTTCCGTTGCGAAGTGCACTGACCGGGCTACCCAAGGGCTTCCCGGAACGCTGAGCGCTTCGGGTACCCTGCCGCTCTAGTACCGGTAGTGGTCGACCTTGTAGGGACCGTCGACGTCCACCCCGATGTAGGCGGCCTGGACGGGCGTCAGCTCCGTGAGTTCGACGCCGAGCGCGTCGAGGTGAAGTCGGGCCACCTTCTCGTCGAGTCGCTTCGGCAGCACATACACGCCGATCGGATACTCGTCGACATTCGTCCAGAGCTCCAACTGGGCGAGCACCTGGTTGGTGAACGAGTTGCTCATCACGAACGACGGGTGGCCGGTCGCGTTGCCCAGGTTCATCAGTCGACCCTCGGACAGTACGAGGATGCTGCGACCGTTCGGCAGTCGCCACTCGTGCACCTGCGGCTTGATCTCCACCTTCTCGGCTCCGGCGACGCGCTCGAGGCCGGCCATATCGATCTCGTTGTCGAAGTGGCCGACGTTGGAGACGATGGCGAGGTGCTTCATCCCGAGCATGTGCTCGAGCGTGATCACGTTCTCGTTACCGGTGCACGTGACGAAGATGTCGACCTCACCGAGGACGCTCTCGATCGTGGCGACCTGGAAGCCATCCATTGCCGCCTGCAGTGCGCAGATCGGGTCGACCTCGCTGACGATGACGCGACCGCCCTGGCCGCGCATTGCCTCCGCGGCGCCCTTACCCACATCGCCGTAGCCGGCGACGAAGATGACCTTGCCGCCGATGAGCACGTCGGTGGCGCGGTTGAGGCCGTCGGGCAGTGAGTGGCGGATGCCGTATTTATTGTCGAACTTGGACTTGGTCACCGAGTCGTTGACGTTGATGGCCGGGAAGAGCAGATCACCCGACTTCGCCAGCTCGTACAGGCGGTGGACACCCGTGGTCGTCTCCTCGGTTACCCCCTGGATCCCCGCTGCGATGGTGGTCCAGCGATCGGTGCTCGTTTCGAGCGAGGCGCGAAGGACATCGAGGATGACCTTCCACTCATGGCTCGCATTCGCTTCAGCCTCCGGAACAGCGCCAGCCAGCTCGTACTCGCGGCCCTTGTGAACGAGCATTGTCGCGTCTCCGCCGTCGTCGAGGATGAGGTTCGGTCCCTCCGCGCCCTCGGCGCTCCAGTCGAAGATCTGGCTCGTGCACCACCAGTACTCCTCGAGCGTCTCGCCCTTCCAGGCGAACACCGGAACGCCCGCGGGAGTGTCCGGGGTTCCGGTTGGGCCGACGGCGACAGCGGCCGCGGCCTCATCCTGCGTGGAGAAGATGTTGCAGCTGGCCCAGCGCACCTGCGCCCCGAGCGCGACCAGCGTCTCGATGAGCACCGCGGTCTGCACGGTCATGTGCAGTGACCCCGCGATGCGAGCACCCGCGAGCGGCTGGGATGCTCCGAACTCTGCCCGAAGGGCCATCAGTCCGGGCATCTCCTGCTCGGCGAGGCGGAGCTGGTGACGACCCGCCTCGGCGAGTTCGATGTTGGCGACGCGGTACGGAAGCTTGGTCGTGGCTGTCATGAGTCCATTCTTGCAGGAACTCATTGGCGTCTCCCGGATGCCCGGCAGCCGAGCGAATTACACTGTGCCCATGGCGGGACCACTGGCGAGGATCGACGGTTTCGCTCGAGCCCGTATGCTGCGCGGTGCGGGATACGTCACCGCCGCGCTCTGGCTGGTCGGCTGGGTGGTGTTCGGCATCCTCGTAGCGATCCGTGCCGCCACCGATCTCATTTCCGCGGTCGCCGTGTTGATCTGTCTCGCCTTCGGGGCGAGCTTCGTTTTGCAGGTTGCCGCGCGGCGCACGGCCTGGCGCGAAATTCGGCGGGTGGCAGCTCGAGACGATCTCGTGGCGAGCCGATCGCGCGGGCGTTCCCGGCTTCGAGTACGCCAGAAGATCTAACCGGCCAGGAACGCCCGGACGAAATCGGCGGTGTCTTCCCAGCCCGAGACGGCGAAGGTCGGTACCCCGAGGGCCTTCACCGGATAGTCGTTCCCGCCCTCGTCGAGCCGATCGCCGACGAACAGCATTCGGTCGAGCGGAATGCCCGTGAGGTCGGCAAGCTTTCGCATCCCGTAGGCCTTGTCGATTCCCTTGCGCGTGACGTCGATCGAGGTGGACCCGCCCGAGCGCACTTCGAGTTCCGGCAGTTGGGGAGCTGCGGCGGCACGCAGCGACTCCTTCTTCGCGCCCGTGGGGTCCCAGGCACGCTTAGCGGCGACGGGTGCCTCCTGACCGAGGGCAGAAAACGTGATCTGCGAACCGCGGTCCTCGAGGATCGGACCCCAGGTCTTCGTCTCCCACAGCCCGAGCTTCTTCGCGGAGGTCTCGAGCACCGACATCGTGTGCTGCTTTTGTTCCTCCGTCAGGTTTTCCGCGTATTGCTGGACCCACGCGCCTTCCCTGTAGCGGTAGTACTGGGTGCCGCAGGTCGGAAGCAGGTGGAGACGATCGAAGAGGGCGGTCGCGTCGGCGGGGAGGCCCGCGATCAACTGGCCCTCGAACTGCCCGAACTGGCCGCCCGAGATGACACACACCGGCACGACGGCGAGCAGGTCGGCGAGCAGCGACGCCATCCGCGGATCGAGGCTGGACTTCGACGGGGCGAGGGTGTCGTCCAAATCGAAAGCGACGAGGTCGACGGTCGCGACGGAGTACGGGAGAGGGGCGTCGGACACCGTCCCATGGTACCGGCGGGGAGCTGGAAGCTCAGTTCAGTTGGGCGAGCCGAACGACCTGCCAGCCGCGGGGTGCGGAGAGGCGCTCCGCGTGGCGGGCGCAGAGGTCGTAGCTGTGCGGCTCCGCACTCTGGCTGAGCGGACCGAGTACGGCCATCGAGTCCGAGTACACGTAGGTGAGCGTGGACACGGCCTCCTCGACACACGCGACTTTGCTGCACGGACGACCGGTCATGGTGCACTCACCCTACGCAGAAAGGAAGCCCCAGCACGCTCTGGCACGCCGGTCTAGCATTGGCACATGGCTCAACCTCGGCGCAACAGTTCGCCGGTCTCCGCGCGACCGGGGTGGCGCGATCGCCACGGTCGCGGGATTCGTGCCGCGGTGACCGGACCGCACCTGCCGCTGCTGCGCTCCCGCGCCGACATCTTCGACATGACTGTGGCGACGACGGCCGAATACCTGCGCGATCTCTGGCCCGACGAACTCGCCGAGACGCGCTTCGAGGTTGCCGTGCTGCCGTCGGCACCGCTTGGCGCCAGCGGCCTCGATCGGTGGCGGGTGATGAAGCGCGAGCGTCGAATCATCCTGTATCGCCTGCCGATCGAACGGATGTCGAGGCTGCACCGCTACGACGAGCTGCACAAGCGGATGATGATCGAGAGCTGCGTGTTCCGTGCCGTGGCCGAGCTACTCGGCAAGGACCCGTGGGACCTCGCACCGGAGCGGTTCCGACACCTGTAGTCCCTGCCGTGGACGGGACGTTCAGCCGTAGACGCGGATCGGCCCCTCGCCCCGCGCCAGCGGGCTGATGCCATAACTCGTGACTTCCGCCGGTCCCACGCCGCTCACGGATGCGTAGAGCTGCGTGAACCCGCTCATCCGGTAGGCGCGGCCCGCCAGCACCGGGATGGAAACGGCGCGATGCGCCGGTACCGTCCTGGTGATAGTCGGACCGGAGGTCGGCGTGAGCGTGACCGTCTGGGCGGTGCCGGTCGGGTTTTCAAGGTGAACCGCGGCCTGGATGGCGGGCGCGACGGGCACGAGAACGCCGGTGGTCAGCAGCGATGCCGGGGTGATCCACGCGAAGTCCGTCGCGCTCGACGAGCTCGTTGCCGTCCCGCTCGACACCGGCGGCTCGGACCCATCCGCGCCGTCCGTCGATCCGTCTGTCGACCCACTGGCAGGAATGCCCGAGCCCGTTGCGGCCGACACCCGGATGCTCGCGAGCACTGGCGCCTTCGCCGTCACGATTACCGTGTAGCTGCCGTCGGACAGCTGGTCCAGCGGCAGGTCGGTAACACTGCCCGGCTGCAGATCGGCCTTCAGCGGTTTTCCCGTGACCGTTCCGTTCTCGGCGAGGATCGTGATCCTCGCACTCGTGGCCTTGCCGCTCGGCAGGAAGAGCCGCAGAGTCGTATCAAGGTCGTCGAAGCCGCTCTGACCCTGCAGGGTTCCGAGTGCCTCGCTTCCGGTGACGACTACGCCCGGCAGTACCGTCGACCGCTGCGGCGCCGCGGAACCCGCGACAAAGTCGGCGCCACCGGGGGTGACTCCGCGCACCGTCGTCTGTTCGAGGCTCGCGACGACCTGGCCGCCCGTGCTCTGCACGTGCACGACCGGCGAGGTGAGGTTCGGCGCGAACCCGGCGAGCGACAGGACGCGCTGGGCACCAGCGCCGACGGAGATCCCGTCCATGCCAGGTGCCGTCACCTGGCCGGACTCTCCGTAGACCTGTACGGACACGATGGCGGGGACTCCAGTGGGATTGGACAGCAGGAGCAGGGTGGTTCGACCGACGGAGGTCGCGCCGCCAGCGAGCCAGGCGCTGCCGGAGGCCGCCGTGCACTCGGAGGCCGCGAGCCCAAAGAATTCGCTGGTCTTGATGACCTCGGACTGGGATCCCGCGAGGAGCGGTGCGGCCACCCCGGGCACCACCACCGGGGTCGACAGCAAGAGGGGCGCCGCGGCGCTGTTGGCCGTTCCCGCGTCGGTGACGGCGAAGGGACTCTCGATGGCATCGCCCGGCTGCGCGGCACTCGTGACGCGCGGCTGTCCCAGCGCGGAGATGGTCGTCGCCCCCTTGCCCGACGCGGACGCGAGCCGGAGCAGCCCACCCGGGCACACGAGCTGGCGTGTCGTTGGCACCGGTGTCACGAGCGACGACACCGCCGACGAACGGGCGCTCGGGAAGGGAAGGAAAATCGCGGCGGCCACGATCGCCAGGACCGCGGCGACGGTTAGGCAGCCGAGAACTACCCGTCCGCTGATGATTCCCGCCGTCCGGAGCGTCGTGCGACCCGTCGTCGGTTCTTCAGGCTCGGTCACGGGAGCATCATCCGGCTCCACGAACACCTGGCCGGTCGGATCCGACGGGTCGAGGGGATTCCGAGGATCACTCATCGTCATCCTCCCCCAGCGTCGCTCGTTCGCCCTCGATCGTCGCGACCGATGTGCGTCGCCTCGTGCCGCGCAGCGGGATGGCCAGCAGCACGGTGATCAGGAAGACGCCGCCGATTGCCCCGAGTACCCAGTCCCGGATCGCGCCGCCGTCCGGATTCCGGGTGTCGAGTCCGGTCGACGGCAACGCCTGATAACGCCAGAGCAGCCCGACCGCGGTCGATCCCACCGGCGTGAGCTTGCCGTTCCCGTTCAGCGCGTCCTGTGCGCGCTCGTGCACGATTGCCTGGGCGTCCTCGGTGGACGGGCGAAGCAGCACGAAGCCGATTCGGTTCGCCTGCAGCTGGCCGGCGCTGTCCAGGCCGCTGCGCGAGGCCAGGTTGCCGGCGAGCGTCAGGAGCGATTCGGAGTCGTCGCCGCGTCGCGTCGCCGCAAGCGTGGATTGGTCGTCCATGCTGTTCCCGGCGCCACGCTCGACGCTGGTGGCAATCGACCCGTCGTTCTGCGGGGCGATTACGAGCGTGCCGACGTTGGGCCGCGACGCACCCTCGGCGACGACGTACGCGGGAAGGATTGCGTCTGTCGTCGGCTGGACCCGCGCGGTTCCGGCCAGCGGCGCAACGAGGAGTGGGCTAACCGCGATCGCCGACGCGAGCACGACGACGAGCGCCGGCAGCACGACACCGCGACCGACGGCCTCCAGCGTCATCGCTGCAGCGCCGAGCAATCCGAGCCACATGAGGCTGAGCCCGCTTCCCGGCCAGACCGAGACCGAGCTCGCCCCGGCTGTGGTGAGCGAGAGGTGGCTCGCTGCCACAGCAGTCGCGAATCCGAGAACGGCGATGGCCAGGGCCGGGATGCCGCGACTGGAGCCCGGCAGGAACGCGGCCGCAAGAGCGAGCAGGAGCAGGGGAACGAGCAGCACTGCATAGACCAACGCACCGGACACCGGCGAACCGAGCACGGCGTGGAGGTCCAGCCATCCGGATGCGGTCGAGTCGGTCGCTCCCGTTGCGAGCTGTGCGGCGGATGCGGCACCGTGGGCCGTCGGCGGGACGGGGTCGGCGAGCAGTCCCAGCGGCGTGCCCCTGGCCACCTGCGCGTACACCAGCGGAGCGAACAGCACCGCGGCCGGAACCAGGATGCCGAGCAGGCGAACGACCCGTGAGATGTTGATGGCGATCCAGACGACGAGCAGAACGACGAGCGCCGGGACGAGAATCGGTGAGGATGCGGCGACCGCCGCGAACAACAGCGCGGCGGCGGCGCCGGCGGACCAGCTACGGGCCGCACCGATCGTGGCGAGTACCAGCCACGGCAGCAGGATGTGCACGATCACGGCGCCGAGCTGCCCGGCTTCCATCGACGAAAGAAGCGGCGGCGCCAGCGCCCACAGGAGCGCCGCGACGGCCGGCGGCCACGCCCGGCTCGAGATCCGCGCCGCACACCACCACGCGCCGAGCGCGCTCACCGGAAGTGCAACCAGGTAAAGCAGGACGACGCTGAACGTCGGCTGCCAGAACGTGAGCGAGCCGAGGACCGCTAGTACTGCGGCGAAGGGATCAGATGCTCCAACGAAGCCACCAACCGCGTGCCAGCCGTAGCCGACGTTCGCCCACAGCTCGCCGACCGTTCGTGACAGCGGAAGCAGCGCGCCACCGGTGACCGCCGTGGTCCCGAGCAGCCGCCCGAAGACGATGACACCGATCACCGCGACGACCAGCACCACGGCCGCCCCGCCGCCGGACACGAAGCTCGCACGGGTGCGCAGGGCGACCGGCCGGTCACCGGTTTCGAGCACGCGATTCGCGCGCCGCTCGCGCGCGACGGACGAGGAGATCCGCAGGGGCGCGATCGCAGCCCAGCCGAGTTTCCTGCCGCGGCGAAGACGTCGTCGAGCGGGCGGCACCGAGTTGGAGAACGCGGTCGCGAACGCTGCGCCCAGTTCGCCGCCGATCAGCCCCGGCTGCTTCCGCAGGATCTGAAGCACCGATCGCAGCACGGCCAGCGGCACGAGACTGAGCCAGAGAAAGAATGGCGCGAGTCCCCGCGCGTAGACCATTCGGCGATGCAGCTGCGCACGACGGCGAATGCTTGCCGTGGCTCGCGCGGACAGGGTCGTGCGGCCGAACAGCTCCGGCCCTCCGGCGCTCTGGACGCGTGCCGCGGGCACGCCGACAACGCGGAATCCGGCGAGCCGGACCCGAATCGAGAAGTCGAGCGCGGCATCCACCGATGGCAGCCCAGGGTCGAAGCCGCCGAGGCTCTCCCACACCGACCGGCGCACGAGCATCCCCGATGCGGAGACACCGAGCACGTCGCTGAGAGTGTCGTACTGGGCCTGGTCGAGTTCGTTCTCGACGAGAATGACGGACGCGCCCAATCGCGTGACCGATTCGCCGTACCGGGAAATGGTATCCGGCTCGTCGCTGCGCATCAGCTTCGGTCCGGCGACGGCAACGGACGGCGCGATCTCGACGGCTCCGAGCAGTCGCGCCAGGGCGTCCGGGCTCGGCGCACTATCGGCGTCGAGCAGCCACAGCCACTCGTCCGCGGTCGGCGGCGGCAGCGCGACGTTCACCGCGTGGGCAACGCTCGAGCCGAACCCGCCGCGGGCCGACGCGGTCACGTACTGGGTCGGCGTCGCGCCCGTCAGAAGAGCGGCGCTCCCGTCACGGGAACCGGCATCGACGGCCACGAGAGCATCCGGATGACGACTCTGGGTCGCTATCGCGGAGAGGGTTCGACCGAGAAACGCTGCCCCGTTTCGGGCGACGAGTATCGCTGTGACCCTGGGCTGCACGTCTTAGAGGCTAGGCGCGCTTCCGAAGTTTGCGACGCTCCCGCTCCGACAAACCGCCCCAAATCCCGAATCGCTCGTCGTTTTCGAGCGCGTATTCGAGGCAGTGCATACGAACCTCACAGGAGGCGCAAATCTTTTTCGCATCCCTGGTCGAGCCGCCCTTTTCCGGGAAGAAGGCCTCGGGGTCTGTCTGCGCGCACAGCGAGTCGGACTGCCAGGCGAGTGGATTGTCGGCGAGCTGCTCGGCCGCGTCGGGCTGGCGAACGCCGGGGACGCCGAGGCGGACGGGATCGACGAACCAGTTCTCCGGTGCCGAGGGCACGTACTCGCGCGGGGCGGGATTTCGGGAAGGGGCAACCGGCGCCTGTTGCTGCGCTGCACTGCGGTCTTGCATCTCGGTGACTCCCCTCCGCGTCCGGCTCTCGTAGCCGACCGCGTTAGAGATAATTACACCGGTGTAGTTCCGGGTAAGTCAAGTCGCTGATCATAAATCGCCGCAACGAACTTTTCAGGTCGCAACGCGCCGACTCGCGCCAAAAGTTCGGCGAGGGCGCGCCGCTGGCAGAAACGAACGGAATTGCGATTTCCTGCCAGCGCTGGCACGATAAGCCTGTCCGTTCTCTTACCGCCGCTTCGGATCGAGGTCGTCCGTGCTCCACAAGGTTGTCCTGCTCGCCCTGCCCGGCGTAGCGCCGTTCGAATTCGGCGTCATCTGCGAGGTCTTCGGCATCGACCGCACCGCAACCGGGGGTCCTGCCTTCGATTTCAGTATCGCGACCGCCGACCCCGGCCCGGTGCAGACGAGCCTGGGCTTCGAGATGATTATCCCGGCCGGACTCGAGGCCGCGGCAGCTGCCGACCTCATCGCCGTACCCGCGCACTCCCTCGGGAGCGTCGACGAGAGATTCCTCGACGTGCTCCGCGCGGCGCACGAGCGCGGAGCCTGGATCCTCAGCGTGTGCAGTGGCGCGTTCGTCCTGGCCGAGGCGGGCATCCTGGACGGCCGGCGCGCGACGACCCACTGGATGCACGCCGACCGGCTGGCGGCCGAGTTCCCCCAGGTCACCGTGGATCCCGACGTGCTCTTCGTCGAGGACAACCGGGTGATCACGAGCGCGGGCACGGCGGCCGGCATCGATGCCGCGCTCCACCTCGTCCGCCTCGAGCACGGCGCCGCGGCCGCGAACGTCATCGCGCGGCGCATGGTCATCCCGCCGCAGCGGGACGGAGGACAGGCCCAGTACATCCCTACGCCGGTGCAGGAGCGGTGCAGCGACTCGCTCGCCGCCGTCACCGAGTGGATGCTCGACAACCTGGCCGAAGATCTCACGATCGACCAGATGGCGCGTCGCGCGCTTATGTCGTCCCGAACGTTCGCCCGTCGATTCCGCGACGACGTGGGAGCGACACCCGCAGCCTGGCTGAACCGGCAGCGCATCCTCCGAGCCCAGCAGCTGCTCGAGACGACGGAGCTCGGCTTCGAGTCCGTCGCCCAGCAAACCGGCTTCGGCACGGCCGCGGTGCTCCGCCACCACTTCCTGAAGGTGCTGCAGACGACACCGACGAGTTACCGCCGGGCGTTCGGTTCGCGTCTGGCGAGCTAGCGCGCAGCCGGATTCGTGGTGGCGACGAACACGGTGCCGGTTCCCTCGAAAGCGAGTTCGCCCTCGTCGGCGGTGACATAGGCAGATTCACCGCGCCGGAGCGACCGGCTAGACACCGAACCCGCGACCTCGCAGTCGCCGTCGATGCACAGCACGATGGCTTCGCCCGCGGGGGCGAAACGCGCCGTGCTTGCCTCCGGTTGAACAACGGCCAGCTCGAAGTCCGGGACATCCGGCCGGAACAGCTGCACACCCGGCGACGGAGTCGTCGGCGGAAGCATCGGGATCGGAAGCGGCGAGAAGTCGAGGATCGCGAGCAGCTCGGGAACGTCGACGTGCTTGGGCGTCAGCCCTCCGCGCAGCACGTTGTCCGATGAGGCCATGAGCTCGATTCCGACTCCGCGCAGGTAGGCGTGGATGTTGCCGGCCGGCAGATACAGCGCCTGCCCGGGGTCCAGCACGACCCGGTTGAGGAGCAGGGCGAGCACGATCCCCGGATCGCCGGGGTATCCCTCCGCCAGGGTGCCAACCATTTCGAATTCGGGCTCCGAGCGCCGGGCGGCGAGGTCGACCACGCGAGCCACCAGTTCTGGCACACCGTCGCCCCGCGTCAGCAGCCACTCGAACACGGGACGAAGCGACGAGTCATCGGCCAGCCGGCCGAGGAGCCCGTCGACTGCGGCATCCGGTCCGAGCGCGGCGAGCAACTCCCGAGTGGCCGCGACGGGCCGGAACCCGCAGAGCGCAGCGAACTCGGCGCTCAGTGCGTAGATCAACTCCGGCTTGTGTCGGGCGTCCCGGTAGTTGCGGTTCGGGTTGTCCAGGGCGATTCCGGCACGATTCTCACGATCGAATCCCGCTTCGGCCTGCGCGGTGTTCGGGTGGGCCTGAAGGGAGAGTGGGGAGTCGGCCGCGAGCACCTTGAGCAGGAACGGCAGGGTCGTCCGCTGCGACAGGGGCTCCCCGACCGCAGATGTATCGCCATCCGTGATGATGCTCGGCGACACGGGGTGCGTACCCAGCCAGTATTCGGCCTCCGGCTTGCCGGTCGGCTTTTGGCCCAGCAGATCCGCAATCGCCGTGAGCGAACCCCACGCGGAGTCGCGCGGAGCGTTCGTGATTCCGACAAACATCGTGGCTCTCCTGACCGGACGGATGCGACCAAACTATCGCGTTCGTATAGCCTCATGCTCATGGTCAGAAAGCACGTGTGGCTCTCGGTCTACGCGGTTATCGTGTTCTTCACGGTGCTGTCGGGCGACACCGAGCGGTACGCACTCACTTGGTTCGGGTGGGGTGCGATCATCCTCGGAATCTTCGTCGTCGCGCTGGTTATCGTGATCCGCGCGCGGGATCGCTGGCGTTTCCGCGATCTGCCGTTTCCAATGCTCGCATTTCTCGCACTCACCGTGCTCTCCGTCATCTGGTCCGACTATCGGCAGTACACGGCGGCCGCGGCACTCCTCTCAATCGTCACGGCGGTCGGTGCCCTCAGTCTCGCGGTGAGCTTTACACTGACCCAACTGCTGCGGCTCCTCGGACACGCGCTGCGCATCATCCTGGCCGCCTCGATCCTGTTCGAACTGGTGGTGGCCGTGATCGTCCGCCACCCGTTCACCCCGTGGTGGACGGACTACGGAACGCAGAAGATCCATCCGGCCGAATACTGGTCGCGCGACCTGCTACTCAAAGGCGACCGAATCCAGGGCATCATGGGCAACTCGGACCTGCTCGGCTTCGTGGCGCTGCTCGGAGTGATCGTCTTCGCCATCGAGTTCGCGTCGCGGTCGATGAACCGCGGATGGAGCGGATTCTGGATCGTGGTCGCGCTCACGGACATCGCGCTGACCCGGTCCGCCACCGTGATCGTCGCCGCGGTCGTGGTCGTGGTCGCCGCCGTCATCCTCGTCCTGCTCCGCCGCGCGGCCACGCCTCGGGGTCGACGAACAGTCGGGATCGTATCGATCGTCGTGGTCGTGGTCGGCATCATCGGCGTCCTCGTGCTGCACGCACCGCTCCTCAAATTGCTGAACAAGTCCAGCACGCTCACCGGGCGCACCGACATCTGGGGTGAGGTCATCAAGCTGGCGTCCGAACGACCCGTCGTCGGCTGGGGCTGGATCAGCTACTGGGTGCCGGGCCTCAAGCCGTTCGACCAGAAGGTGTTCCGGATCGGCGGTATCCAGTACCTGCAGGCGCACGATGCATGGCTCGACCTGTGGCTGCAGCTCGGCATCATCGGGGTGATCGTCTTCGCCGCCTTCGCGCTGAGCGCACTGGTGCGAGCCTGGATTCTGGCCGTGGATCGACCGCAGCTCTCGGCGGGAACCGCCGGACGTTTTGACCCCGCCACGCTGCTCCCCGTGCTGCTCCTCGTCGCGCTGCTCGCTCAGAGCTTTGCGGAGTCCCGGCTTCTCATCGAGTACGGCCTCCTCCTGCTGGCGCTGTTCGCGATCAAGACCAAACGACCCGACCCGATAGCGGCCGACTAACCATGCCGCCCGCACCGCCCCTCACGGGAATCCAGCTGACGCGAGCCATCCTCGCCTCCCCGGCGCTCGCGAAGGCGCTCGCGACGGCCGCGATCGGTGCCGCCCTGTTCGCGTTCCCGATCCACCAGCTCATCGGCTGGGCGGGGCTGATCGGCGTGCTTTCGCTCCTGGTCATCCTGTGCGTGCTCGCCCTCGTTGCACAGTGGCGCGAGATCGGGTGGAGCGGGCTGCTGCCCATCTCCCTGATCGCGTTCGTCGGCTGGGCCGGCGTCTCCTTCTTCTGGAGCCACTATCACTGGTCGTCTCTCGCGGGCCTCAGCTACCTGCTCGCTTTCACCCTG
>DASXCU010000060.1:0-6153 GCA_036491035.1 Galbitalea sp.
ACTCGCCGAGGCCCTGGGTGCGCCCAAGCTCACCGGCGCGACGCCGGTTGATGAGCGCGAGCGGCTGTACCAGGAGTTCCGCGACGGGACGACGAAGCTGCTCGTTGTGTCGAAGGTCGCCAACTTCAGCGTCGACCTGCCCGAGGCGACGGTCGCCATCCAGGTGTCCGGCTCCTTCGGTTCGCGCCAGGAGGAGGCCCAGCGTCTCGGCCGACTGCTTCGGCCGAAGGAGAGCGGGCTGCCCGCCAACTTCTACACGCTGGTTGCGCGCGACACGGTCGACCAGGACTTCGCACAGAACCGCCAGCGGTTCCTCGCTGAACAGGGCTACAGCTACACGATCCTCGACGAGGACGACCTCAGCGCCGCGTAAGCCTCGCCGATCGGCTAGCGCGGTTCGACCAGGGCCCCGCACTTCCAGCACGTCGCCGGCAGCTGCTCCTCGACGAGCGCGCCGCACTCCTCGCACACGTTCTCGATCCAGCACACGCGATCGCCAACCGGCTCGAACTCCGGCGGGTCCCGAAGCGTCATCGCAACCTCCGCTGGATCCAGTATCCGCCTATCGCCGAACGTAGCGAAGGAGCAGGGTGTCGTCAGAGCGAAGGACGCCGGCGAGACGCATTTCCCGCGGACTCGCCGCCTCGCTCTTCGCGATTCGACCCGAGTCGCCGGCGACCAGCTCCGGGCTTATTGTCACGGCCAGTTCGTCGACGACGTCCGCTGCGAGCAGGCTGCCGAACAGTGTGGGTCCGCCCTCACAGTGGATGCGGGAAAGTCCACGCTCGACGAGCGCCTCGATCATCGCCTTCGGGTCGACCGTCTTCTCGCCGCACACGACGATGTCGGCGACATCCGCAAGGCCCGCCTTCGGCGTGGCCGCCCTCGTCGTGAAGATCAGCGGTCGGACCGGGGCTTTCGTGAACACCTCCGAACTCGGGTCGAGATCAAGCGACCCGGTGACGATCCCAAACGTTGGTTGCGGCGCGAGGCCTCGCGCGACGCGCGCCTCCACGGCGGCGTCATCCACAATCATCGCGCCGTAGCCCTCCACCTTCACGGTGCCGGAGCCCACCAAAACCACAGCGCAGAGTCGGCGCAGGATGTCGAACACCACATGGTCCGCGTCCGTGCCCAGTCCACCGGACTTGCCGTCAACCGTCGCGGCGCCGTCCACGCTGGAAACGAAATTGACGCGCAGCCACGGCGAGCCGACGCCGGCGGAGTAGTGGTCGGCGATCGCCGCGTCATCCAGGTCGGTGGATGCCGTCGGCACCAGGGCATCGATCACGACGCTCATGAGTCCCCTCGATTGTGAATCGCATAGGCGGGTTCCCGGAAGCCGAGTATCGCCTCTGTCATCCGCACGGCCGCCACGGTCGCTGGAACGTCGTGCATCCGCACGATCCGCGCGCCCTTCAGGATGCAGATGACCGCCGCCGCGATGCTGCCCTCGAGTCGCTGGTCCTTCGCGCGGTCGAGGGTCTCCCCGATGAAGTCCTTGTTGGATACCGCGACCAGCACGGGCAGCTGCAGTTCGACGACCTCTTCGAGCCGACGAGTCAGCTCGAGCGTGTGGAACGTGTTCTTGTTGAGGTCGTGCCCGGGGTCGACGATCAGCCTCTCGCTCGGGATGCCCGCGGCGAGCGCTCGCGACATCCGGTTGCGCAGGAAGTCGACGACCTCCTCGACTACGTCGTCATACTCGGGCCGCGGCGGCTCACTCCGGGGTGGCTGGAGGCTGTGGGTGAGAACCAGCGTGGCATCCGATGCGGCTACCGCGGTCGCCATGTCGGGGTCGTAGAGGCCGCTCGTGTCGTTGACGACTCCGGCACCGGCGAGGATGCTCGCGCGCGACTTCCGCGTTGGTCGTGTCGACGGAGATCACGACATCCGACTCGGCGGCGATCGCCTCGACGACGGGGACCACGCGGTCAATCTCTTCCTGCACCCCGACTGCCGGGCCGCGGCCGAATGGGACACCGCCGACATCCACCCAATCCGCGCCGTCACCCACCGCTACGAGCGCCGCAGCGACGGCCGAGTCGAGACCGAAGGTGCGGCCTGCGTCGAAGAAGGAGTCCGGCGTTCGGTTGATGATGGCCATGACCGCGACCTGCCGATCGAAATTGAAAGTGCGTGCGCCGATCTGCCTGGTTCCGTATCCGGAGAAGTCCACAATCTGAACTGTATTACGCGCGCAGAACTCCCCGCGGAGCGGTAGAGACCCCTTCCCAGAAACCTCACAGGAAACGCGCAGATACTGGCCACATGACTGATGGCCCCAAGATCCTGATCGTCGACGACGAGCCGAATATCCGCGACCTGCTCACGACCAGCCTGCGCTTCGCCGGCTTCGCCGTCCGCGCGGTCGGCAACGGCGCCGGCGCGATCTCCGCCGTGCTCGAGGAAGAGCCCGACCTGATCATCCTCGACGTCATGCTGCCCGACATGAACGGGTTCGGCGTGACCAAGCGACTCCGGGCGTCCGGCTACACCGCGCCCATCCTGTTCCTCACCGCCAAGGACGACACCGAGGACAAGATCACCGGCCTCACGGTCGGCGGCGACGACTACGTGACCAAGCCGTTCAGCCTCGACGAAATCGTCGCGCGGTTGAAGGCCATCCTGCGTCGCACGATGCACGACGACGAGGAAGCCATCATCCGTGCCGGCGAACTCAGCATGGACCAGGACACCCACGAGGTCACGATCGGCAGCGAGCAGGTGGAGCTCAGCCCAACCGAGTTCAAGCTGCTGCGCTACCTCATGCTCAATCCCAACCGCGTGCTGTCGAAGGCACAGATCCTCGACCACGTGTGGGAGTACGACTTCAACGGCGACGCCGGCATCGTGGAAAGCTACATCTCCTACCTCCGTCGCAAGCTCGACCAGTACTCCGAGGAGCCGGTGATCCAGACCAAGCGCGGCTTCGGTTACATGCTTCGTGCTGCAAAGGTTTAGCCTTACCCCCTAATGCACGAGCAGCTCACAGAGTGGTGGAACGGGATTTCACTGCGCGGCAAGATCACGGGTGTCACCGTGATGTTGCTGACCCTGGGCCTTCTGGTCGCCGGCGTCGGAACCATGAGCTTCCTGCGCAGCTACCTGCTGAACCAGGTTTATGAGAACAACCTCATGGTCTACCAGTCGGGGGCGGCCGATTCCGTCGCCGACACCTGCAAAGACACGAAGGCTCCGCCGAAGTACTACTTCGCTGTGATCGATCAGACCGGCAAGGTGATCTGCTCGTCGGCTCCCGACGACACCTCCATCCCGGTCATCTCGAACAAGACGCTGCCGAAGGTCATCCACACGGGCGTCGCCTTCAACCTCAGTGACAAGCGTGCGGTGAACCACTGGGAGGCGGTTGGATTCCCGGTGGTCAACTCCGAGGGCACGGCGCAGAACGCGCTGATCGTGTCGTACAACCTGGGCGAGAACGAACAGATCATTGGGCAGTTCGCGCTGATCTTCCTGTTCTTCGCGCTGACCGTCGTCGTGCTCGGTGGAGCTCTCACTCGGTTGCTCGTCACGTCCACGTTTGCGCCGCTGCGCGAGGTCGAGCAGACGGCCGCGCGATTCGCCGCGGGCGACTTCAGCCAGCGACTCGAGCGAGCCCCGCGCAACACCGAGGTCGGTCGGCTCAACGAGTCGCTCAACACCATGCTGTCCCGAATCGATGCGGCGTTTGCCGACCGGCTGAAAACCGTCGAGCAGATGCGACGCTTCGTCGGTGATGCCAGCCATGAGCTGCGCACTCCCCTCGTCTCTGTTCGTGGTTACGCCGAGCTGTACCGGATGGGCGCCCTCTCGACGCCCGAAGAGGTCGCGCAGGCGATGGAGCGCATCGAGAAGGAAGCGGTGCGCATGGGTGAACTCGTCCAGGACCTGCTCGAACTCGCGCGCATCGACGAGGCGAAACCGCTGAACCTCACGGCCGTCGACCTCGTCCCGCTGGCCCACGACGCCGCCATGGATGCGATGGCCTCGGCACCGGACCGCACGGTCCGGGTGATCGTCACCGAGCCGATCCTGGCCGAGCGGGAGGTCGAACCGGCCGCCGCCGTTGCCGCGCCATCCACCCGCACCGGGTCCGTCGCAACGCGCAGCATGGCGCTCGCCGGGGCAACGCTTGCTCGCCTCACGACCAGGCGCTCGCGCCCGGCGGCTAAGGAGCCTGTCGCACAGGTTGTGGTGATGGATGATCCGAACCCGCCGACCGCGACGGTGCGCGCCGAGGAGAACAAGATCCGCCAGGTGATCACCAACCTGATGGGCAACGCGATGCGGTTCACGCCGCCCGGAAGCCCGATCGAGATCGGCATCCAGGTGGACGAGCCGAACGACTCCGCCTACCTCTCGGTCATCGACCACGGCGAGGGCATCCCGCCGCAGATCCGGGAGAAGATCTTCCAGCGCTTCTGGCGCGCGGACTCCTCGCGAAACCGCGACACCGGCGGCAGCGGCCTGGGACTCGCGATCGTCGCATCGATCGTCGCGTCGCACGGCGGAACCGTGGATGTCGTCCCGACGCCGCGGGGCGGGGCCACCTTCCGCGTGCGGCTTCCGCTCCTCCACAACTCGCAGGCCGCGTAGTTTTTCGCCGCTGGTTCCACAGAGGTGCGAGCTGGGTGCCTCGGCGTCTTAGCGTTCCTGGCATGACGACATATCAGGTAGACAGCGAGGCCGTGCTCGGCGCGACCGCATCCATCCACGCTTCGATGGAACGGCTCTCGGCCGAATCCAGCGCACTGCTCGGGCAGCTCGTGAACCTGCAGGGATCATGGTCGGGCGCCGCGGCATCCGCGTTCCAGGGAGTCGTGAGCGACTGGCGCGCGACCCAGCAGCGGGTCGAGGAGAGCCTCGGATCGATCGGCCACGCGCTCGGCGCCGCAGCGCAGCAATACACCGAAGCAGAAACTTCGAACGCGCGGCTGTTCCAGCACTAGCTTCGGGTCGGGGGCTGCTTGCGTTCGGCAACGGAATGCGCGCCGAAACCTTCGTTGACGCGCCCGTCGCGAGAGATTCCCGTTGCAGGAACCCCGCGCTCCACGACCCCTGATTCGTCGACGCTAGGTCCGTCGAGATGACACTTGTTGCCGTGTGATGGGGCGTTGCGCGTCGAGAAGTGTCATCTCGTCGTGTGCGGCAAAGCAAAAGGGCGGCCCCCGAAGGAACCGCCCTTTGCGTAGAACGTCTGGACTAGAAGTCCATGCCGCCCGACGGGTCGCCACCGGCCGGCGCGGGGGTCCGCTCCGGCTTGTCGGCCACAACGGCCTCCGTGGTGAGGAACAGACCAGCAATGGATGAAGCATTCAGCAGAGCCGAACGGGTCACCTTGACCGGGTCGTTGATTCCCGCAGCCAGCATGTCGACGTACTCGCCGGTCGCGGCGTTGAGGCCGTGACCGGTCGGCAGGTTGCGCACCTTGTCGGCGACAACACCGGGCTCGAGGCCCGCGTTGAGCGCGATCTGCTTGAGCGGAGCATCCACGGCTACCTTGACGATGTTCGCGCCGGTTGCCTCGTCGCCCGTCAGGCCCTTGATGGCCTTCGAGTCGAACGCGGTCTTGCCCGCCTGGATGAGGGCCACGCCACCACCGGCGACGATGCCCTCCTCAACGGCAGCCTTCGCGTTGCGAACGGCGTCCTCGATGCGGTGCTTGCGCTCCTTGAGCTCGACCTCGGTTGCGGCACCGGCCTTGATGACGGCAACACCGCCGGCCAGCTTGGCCAGGCGCTCCTGCAGCTTCTCGCGGTCGTAGTCGCTGTCCGTGTTGTCGATCTCCGCACGGATCTGCTTGACGCGGCCCGCAATTGCGTCCTCGTCGCCAGCACCGTCGATGATCGTGGTCTCGTCCTTGGTGACGACAACACGGCGAGCCTTACCCAGCAGGTCGAGGGTCGCGTTCTCGAGCTTGAGGCCGACCTCCTCGGAGATCACCTGGCCGCCCGTGAGGATCGCGATGTCCTGCAGCTGCGCCTTGCGGCGGTCACCGAAGCCGGGAGCCTTGACGGCAACCGACTTGAAGATGCCACGGATCTTGTTGACGATGAGGGTCGCGAGAGCCTCGCCATCCACATCCTCGGCAATGATGAGCAGCTGCTTGCCGTCCTGGATGACCTTGTCGACGATCGGCAGCAGGTCCTT
>DASXCU010000061.1:0-2960 GCA_036491035.1 Galbitalea sp.
TGTATAGCCCCCCGATCGCGGGTATGGCGGTTGCGACACGCCCCGGTTAGGTTTGCACTCTGGTGTGCACCCCGAATGCGTACCAGCATCCAATTGGGGGGGTGAATTGGCTTGGCGTCGTTAACCGAGATCTTGATTCTCAGAGGCATCGTGCCTATCGAGAAGCTGGACATGATTTCCGGCGAGCGTGATAAAGACGACCAGGCGATTCTGCAGCTGCTTGATCAGGGTGTCGTCACCCAGTCGCAGCTCGCATCCGCTCGTGCAGCCCAGGCGGGGCTGCCCTACGTCGAACTCCTCGAGTACCCGGTGGACCGCATCGCGGTCTCGCTGGTTCCGGCCGCCATGTGCCGCCGGCACGAAGTTCTTCCCATCGGCATCGCCGGTGACTACCTCATGGTCGCGATGGTCGACCCGGGTGACGTGTTCGCACTAGACGACGTTCGGGCGGCGTCCAAGATGCAGGCTCGCGCCGTCGTCGCGGAGCGCGGCGACCTTCGGGCAGCGATCGACCGCTACCTCCGCGCTGACAACGAGATCAGCGACCTCACCAGCGCTATGGAAGAGGAGAGCAGCTCAAAGGAGATTGCTCTCGCCGACGGTGGCGAGGCGCACGAGGACGACGCGCCCATCGTGCGATTCGTCAACCTGCTCATCAGCCAGGGCATCCAGGACAAGGCGTCCGACATCCACATCGAGCCGGGCGAGCACGACATGGGCGTGCGGTATCGCATCGATGGCGTTCTGCACGAGATGCAGGCCGCCCCGAAGGCGATCCAGAACGGTGTCATTTCGCGCCTGAAGATCATGGCGGACATCGACATCGCCGAGCGTCGCAAGCCTCAGGACGGCCGCATGTCGGTCAGCCACGGTGGCCGCAAGATCGACCTTCGTGTCGCGACGCTGCCGACGGTTTACGGCGAGAAAGTCGTCATGCGAATCCTCGACAACAACTCGTCGAGTATGGACCTGTCGAACCTGAACCTGCTCGAGCACAACTTCAAGACGTTCGAGACCTCCTACCGCAAGCCGTACGGCATGATCCTCGTCACCGGACCTACGGGTTCCGGTAAGTCGACAACGCTGTACACGACGCTTCACGCGGTCGCGAAGCCCGAGATCAACGTCATCACGGTCGAGGACCCGGTCGAGTACCGGATGAAGGGCATCAATCAGGTCCAGGTGAACCCCAAGGCAGGCCTGACGTTCGCCAGCGCCCTGCGGTCCATCCTTCGATCCGACCCGGACGTCGTCCTGCTCGGTGAGATTCGTGACCACGAGACCGCGCAGATCGCCATTGAGGCGTCGCTCACCGGCCACCTCGTGCTGTCGACGCTCCACACGAACGACGCGCCCAGCGCGATCACCCGACTCACCGAGATGGACATCGAGCCCTTCCTCGTCGGATCCGCGCTCGACTGCGTTGTCGCCCAGCGTCTCGCCCGTCGCCTCTGTGACCGGTGCAAGACGCCGTACAGCCACGACCCGCGCGCGCTCGATGCGCTGCACATCGGGTACGACTCGTCGCAGCCCGTGCCCACTCTTTTCCAGCCCGTCGGTTGCTCCGGATGTTCCAACACCGGGTACCACGGACGTATCGCGCTGCACGAAGTCATGGCAGTCACGGAGGAGATCGAGCGTCTCGCCGTGGCCCGCTCATCCAGCGCCGAAATCGGTCGCGTTGCCCGTGAGCAGGGGATGCTCACGCTGCGTCAGGACGGTTGGGCCAAAGCCCAGCTCGGATACACCTCAGTCGAAGAAATTCTTCGAGTGGTGGCCTAGTTCCCTGGGGAGGGACGGAACATGAGCAAGCCAGTTTACGAAATCCCGATTTCGGGAGACGAGGGTCCGGTAACGGGCTTCCCGCCGCCGGCACGCGACGCGCGTCCGACGAACATTGCGACTGCGCCACCGCCGTCGCCGACCGGCCACGCTCCGACGTACCCGACGGAGCCCTCGGCCCCGTTCACGAGCCCGCCGCCCACCCTGACGCCGGAGGGCAATCACCTCCCGGCACCGGCAGCGGTGCCAGAGCTCCCGGCTACCCCGGGGCTGACGCTCCCGACGACGCCCGGGCTGACGCTCCCGCCCGAGCTACCCAGCGTCTTTCCCGCACCGATGCCCGAGACCGCGTGGGCCGCGCCCACCGCTCCGGGCCTCGCGTCGGCCGACACCGCGAACTTCCCGCCGCCCGTCGTGCCGGCGCCGGCCGCCGCACCGCCGGCCGCCGCACCGCAGGCCGCGCCCGTCGCGACCGCAGCACCGGAGGCTCCGGCACCGCAGTTTGCCGCGCCGTCGCCGGCGGAGGACCTTTCGTACCCCGCGCCCGAGGCCGATCTGAACTTTCCGCCGCCGGGAGACTCCCTGAGCTACGCGGAGCAGATGTTCGCCATGGACGGTGTCTCGTCGACACTGGCTGTCGCCGACCCCGACCTGATCGCCGCGCTGTCCGAGGTTCTGTTCCTCAACGCATCCGACCTTCACGTCGCCGTCAACACCCCGCCGATGTTCCGCGTGGATGGCACGCTCGCTCCGCGCTCGGTCACGACTTCGTGGGGCCGGGACAAGGTGACCTCGGCTCTGCGCAGCATCCTGACCGAGAGCCAGGCCGCCCGCTTCGACGAGGAGCTCGAGCTCGACATCGCGTACACGATCTCGGCCAATGCCCGATTCCGCGTCAACATGTACCAGCAGCGTGGCGCGATCGGTGCCGCCTTCCGACTCATTCCGACGGAGATCAAATCACTCGTCGACCTGGGTGTGCCGGAGACCGTGTCGCAGTTCGCGACCCTGCCTCGTGGACTCGTGCTCGTCACGGGACCGACCGGTTCCGGAAAGTCGACGACGCTCGCTGCGCTCATCGACCTCGTGAACAAGACGCGAGCCGACCACATCATGACGGTCGAGGATCCGATCGAGTTCATGCACGGCAACCAGAAGTCGCTGGTCAACCAGCGCGA
>DASXCU010000062.1:0-22629 GCA_036491035.1 Galbitalea sp.
GCTTGCCGGACACGACTGTACCCCTGCTGTCGATCAGCGAAATCGGCAGCTCTGTGGGGCGCACGGGCTCGTCGCGGGCGGCAACGCTGTCACTCATACGGCAATGGTGCAGCAGCGCGAACGGGGTTGCGAGGGTCCCCGAACGGTTGTGTACAGACGGCGCGATTGGCTCTTAATCCGTGCCGTTTGTTCGGCTCAGGTGGCCGAATCGTGCCAATCGTCTCGCGTTAATCCGGGCGCTGTCCCGTCTCTCGCGTCGAGCACGACGTGCGATCGAGTGGATGCAACTCCCGGCATTTCGTGGATCTGCCGCATGATCACTTCGCTCAACTGCTCGTGGTCGGGAGCGCTTACGGTCAGAACGAAGTCGATGTCCCCGCTCACGGCCAGCACCGACTCGACGTAGGGCAGGGCGGCGAGGGCTTTCGCGAGTTCCGGCCACGGCCCGCTGCCCGCCTGGACAATGACGATCGCGGTGACGTTCAGGCCGATCGACTTGCGGTCGATCTGCGCGGCGAAGCTCTTGATCACACCCGTAGCGACGAGGTTCTGCACGCGGTTGTGAGCGGCGGTTCGGGAGATATGCACCCGCTCGGCAATGCTCCGAATGGACAGTCGGGAGTCACGCGCGAGCTCGGCGAGTATCGCTCGATCGGTGCGGTCCACGGGCATGCGTTCAGAGTACCGCCGGGTCTCGCGAGACCCCCCATTGGGGAGATTGCCAACCAGGATTCGAAACGCCTGATAGCGTGAAGAGGGGTTTCGGTGTGATCACATCACTCGCGCCGTCCATGGAACTTGACTATGAGACCTTCTTTTATCAACGTCCGCGTTGCCGTTGCCGCATTCGCGCTCATCGCCGTCCCCGCCGTAGCTCCCCCCGCCGAGCTCTCGGCGGCGCAGCTTCTGAAGCTTTACGAGGCCTCGCACGTGCAGAAGGTGACGGTCGCAACGACGGCCACGACGACCGCTCTGGTCAAGAGCAAGTATTCAGCGACGGACGGTATCGAGAGCCTCGCGAACGACGGAACCAACTACGACTGGGCGAAGCTTGTTCTCCTGTTCGGCGGCTGGCCGCAGAGCGACAACAACGTGACCGTCCTGCTTCGCTGGATGCGCCAGGAGAACGGCGCCGCCACCTGGTGGAACCGCGACAACCCTCTGAACAACAGCTTCGGAGCGCCGGGCGCCGGTGGCACGGGCAGCAACCCCAATCTCATCGTCGCGGCGCAGCACGCGGCCCAGGCGCTTAGCCGCGGAGCCGGTGGTGGCTACGCCGGAATCGTTTCATCTCTGGCTGCGAGCGCGTCGCCCGATGCGACTGCCGCGGCGATTTGGGCATCCAACTGGTCGGGCAGCCACTACGCGAACGGCACCCACTGGAGCACCGCACCGGTCCCGATCGTGAAGGCCCCCGCGTCCGCCTGGTAATCCCTTACTGAGCCGCCGCAATATCGCTTCGCGACATTTCGGACTGCTCAGCGGGGGCCCAATCACCTCGTCGCTGCAGCTTCCGACGGTCGTAGATCGTCGTCGCAATAAGTCCGATGACCACGCCGAGCACGGCGGCCGCAGCGCAGAAGATCAGTGCGCGTCCGAGGCCCGCATCCAGAGTCCCGTCGAAGTACAGGATCGCCCGTGCCCCCAGGTAGATCTGGTGCATCGGCTCGAAGCTGCCGAGCCACCGGAACAGCGCGGGTGTCGCCTCGAGCGGGATCGTCCCGCCGGCGGAGGGCAGCGAAAATATCACGAACACGAACAGGTTCACGATCAGGCCGATGCTGCCGAAGATCGCGATGATCGTCTGCGCCACCAGCGCGACGGCGAGGATTGCGGCCGCCGAGAACGCCCACAGAAGGAAGGGATGCGAGATCGGCATGCCGAGTGCGGCCGAGACGGCGAGGTAGAGCGCGGCGACCACGAGTGCGAGCACGGCCATGATGGCCCACTTCACACCGAGCGTTGCCCGACGACTGAGGCCCGAGTGCCGGGCGAGAGAGTAGGCCGGCCCGAACTCGGACGGCACGAATCCGAGCGAACCATCCACGAGCGTTGACACGATCATCGAGCCGGTGAAGCCCGCCAGAACGAGCAGCAGGGCGAAGTAGAACGCCGACAGTCCGCCGCCGGTCCCTTCAGGGAGCGCGTCGTGCGCGGTGACCACGATGGTTATCGGAGCGGCAAGAAGGGAGACGGCGGCACCAGTCAGCGCTTCCGGATGTCCGGCGGCGACCAGCTGCGCGCGGGTGCTCGTGATGAGCTGCGAACCAACGGCGGTGTCGAGCTTTGCGAGCGCGGCCGTCGCGAGCGTCGTGACGATGCCCGGCGTCGCGGTGCCAGCGCGCGGGTTGGTGAGCACGGTAATGGTGGGCTTCGTGGCAGCACTCGCACTCGTCGTCGATTCCGCCAACCCGACGAGCCGCGCACTGAGAGTGCTCGGCAGCACGATCGCTCCGTAGAGCGTGCCCTTGTCCATGCGGGCCTCGGCCTGCGCGAGGGTGAGTCGGCTCACCGCGAATTTGTCGTGGTCGATGCCGCTGACCAGGTTGTCGGCGATCTGCTTACCGGCATGCAGCTGTCCGCCCGGTGTCGTCACGGGCTGATCCTGGTCGACGATCGCAATGGGGAATCCCTTGAGGCTCGTCGAGGAATTGATTGTGCCGCCCAGGTACATGGCGGAGAGGAATCCGGCGACGATGACCACGACCACGATCGGGAACGCCCACAGGCGTGGGTTCGCCAGCGGTCGGCGGATGAGAGGGCTCGGCTCGTTCGGCATTCGATTTTCCTTACAGTTGTCAGCTACATAAGTAATATACACCTGTAAGATAGAATGGCAAGCAGGAAGGGAGCATCCGTGGATCCTCGACAGGCGAAGTCTCGGGCGGCGCTGATCGCCGCTGCCATCGAGCTGGTCGACGAGCGTGAGATCACTGACATCAGCGTTACCGATCTCGCCAGTCGCGCATGCCTCACCCGGATGACGTTCTACCAGCACTTCCCGGACCGGGACGCACTCCTCCAGGCCGCGGGCGTCGAACGGTTCGAGTCGGTGCTGGGGGACTTCGGTGCTGGCGAGGGCCAGCGTCGCGGACTGGTCGCGGGCTCGCGGGCGCTTCTCGACCTCCTGTCGGCCAATCGCGTTTTCTACCAGCGACTGCTGGGTGGTGCGTCGGGCATCCAGACATATCGCGCGATCCAGAACTTCCTCGGCGAGCGCATTGCGATCGCCGCGAGCTTCGAGGGCATCGAGCTCAGCGAGGCCCAGCGTCTGTTCCTGGGTGGTGGTGCGATGGCCCACATCTCGCGCTGGTTGAACGACGACGAGGCACCCGTTTTCCCGTCCGACAGCACCGCGGAGTCCATCGCCGCTCTCATCGCGAGCCACATCCGCGCCACCTCCTAAGACTCGTCCCACCGTTCGCCGCGGGGCGTCGAGGGGTTGCGGTCGACTACGCCATCGTGTCTATGGTGGAAGAGGCCAGAGATCGACGGGAGGCACGATGGATGGCTTACACCCGATGCTGAGATCTGCCCTCGGCTTGTTCCGCGAGGCTCGCGCCCCTGCCGCCGAGAGCATGTGGTGGTCACCCGGTGGTGGCCTCTACTGGTGCATTCCGGAGGCTGGGACCCTTCACTTCAGTTCTCTCGGCGCGGCCGTCAGCGGTGTCGAGGACAAGTTCCTGCAGCTACCTCCGCTGCTCGCCGCCTTCGCGCCAGCACCCGGGGGTTTCGTGATCGCCGGTAAGAACGCGGTCGCCCTGGTCGGTCCGACCGGCTCCTTCCTGCGAACCATTGCGCGCATCCCGCTGTCGGACGAGCACGCGCGGTTCAGCGAGGGCCGGTGCGATCCGTTCGGTCGTTTCGTGATCGGAACTTCCGGTGTCGAGGGATTTTCGAACGGCACCGTCTACTCGGTCGACCCATCGGGCGAGTGGCGCGCCATCTATGAGGGCGCCGGTCTAGTGACGGGCATGCAATGGTCCGACGACGGTAGTCGCATGTGGTTCACCGATACTCGCCAGGCGACGATCTACACCTGCGAGTACACCGCTCGTGGCGAGATGCGCGACATCCAGCCGTTCGCCCGCGGTGTTCGGGGCGAGGGACTCGCGCGGGACTCGGATGGCGGCTTCTGGACAAGCTCGGATGGCGGATCCAAGATCGCGCGCTGGGATTCGAACGGTCGGCAGACGCTGGAGTTCGAGGTTCCGGTGAAGCGAGTGTCCTCGTTGGTGTTCGGCGGCGCCGAGCTTTCGACCCTGTTCATCGCGTCATCTCGGGTCGGCCAGACCGGCGCGGATCTGACCCAGCGGCCCCTGACTGGCTCGGTCTTCGGCATCGAGACGGCGACGCGCGGTTTTCCGACCCGACCGTTCGGGAAGCCATAGCCCTACCCAGGGGCAGAATATGAAGGACATGGCGCTGGGAGCCATGTCCTTACTGGGGAATGGAGAGCCATGTCGGAGTCCGAGCCGCCCGGTGGAGACGATGGCACGAAGGCCGAAGAAGCCCGTCGCTCGCGCCGCGGATTCCTGCGGGGAGCCGCTGTCGGAATAGCCGGTCTCGCCGTGGGCGGTATTGCAGGGGCGGAGATCGCCTCATCCAACGATCGCGCGGCCGAGCACACGAGCTACGGCTTCACTCCGCTGGAGCCACGAACGGAACCCGGATTCGATCACGTCGTGGTCGTGATGTTCGAGAACCGATCATTCGACCACGTGCTCGGGCGGCTCTACTCGGATTCCGGACCTCGTGCGGGCCAACACTTCGAGGGGCTCCAAAACGGGACCCACTCCAACGTCGGCCCGGACGGCAGCGTGGTCGAGGCGCATGTCTACACCGGCACGACGGACGAGATCATGAGCCAGCCGAACCCCGACCCGGGCGAGTTCTATCCGCACGTCAACACTCAACTCTTCGGCCACATCGATCCGCCCTCGAACGCGGACCCTGCCGCCAATGGATACTCGGCGCCGTTCAATGTGCCCGTCGATACGTCCCATCCCGACATGTCGGGATTCATCGCCGACTACGTTGTCAACTACAAGCTGGAGCGCGGGCTCGAACCGTCCCCTGCCGAATACTCCGCCGTCATGGGTGGCTTCTCCCCAGACATGCTTCCGGTCTTCTCCACGCTGGCCCGCTCATTCGGGGTCTACGACCACTGGCACGCGGCCGTGCCATCGCAGACCTTCTGCAACCGTTCGTTCTTTCACGCGGGGACCTCGCACGGTTTCGTGACGAACGCGCAGAATGGCGGGTTCGCGAAGTGGCTGACGGCCCCCGCCACACCGACGATCTTCAACCGACTTGAGGATGCGGGCATCTCCTGGCGCGTCTACTACGACGAGGAACAGGTCGTGTCGCTCACCGGCATGCTCAGTGCCCCCTCCATCCAGAAGTACTGGAAGAGCAATTTCCGCGGCATGGCCCAGTTTCATAAGGACGCGAAGGATGGGAACCTGCCTGCCTACGCGTTCATCGAGCCGCGAATGGTCTTCGATCACAACGACATGCATCCGCCGCACAACCAGCCGCAACCGCCGGTCACCGCCGGTGCGGAGCCCTATAACAGTGCGCTCTCGGACATGCGGGCGGGGGAGGTTCTGTTAGCGGAGGTATACACGTCGATCAAGGAGGCCGCGTCACCAAAGGGATCCAACGCGATCAATACGGTGCTGCTCCTCACGTTCGACGAGCATGGCGGAATCTACGACCACGTGCCGCCGCCGACCGTGATTCCGCCATCCGGTACCGAGAAGCCGGGAGAGATGGGGTTCACCTTCAATCGCCTGGGCGTTCGGGTCCCCACCATCGTGATCTCGGCATACACCGCTGCGGGTTCGGTCATCAACGATTCGATGCACCACGGGTCACTCGTCAAGACGCTGACGCAGCTGCACGGTCTTAGGCCGTTGAGCTACCGCGATCGTGACGCGAAGGGCATCTTTAGCGCGGTGAACCTCACGCGCCCGCGACAGCCGGCGCTATGGCCGACCGTCGCTCGGCCGTATGTTCCGAAGAACCCCGAGCGGCACGCGGACAAGCAGACCAACGAGGCGAATCACACCCGTCCCCTTACGTCCCCTGCGCAGGGCCTCTTGGGTCTGCTGCTCGCAAAGTACGAGCCGGACGCCCCGCGGCCACAGACCTACGCGGACGCGTATCGCATCCTCGCGAAGCACGGTCAGAATCTGTTCGGTGTGACTGACTGAGCGGCGACCGCCTGAGCGGCCTCAGGATGCCGTCGCGAGCGGGACGACGACCGTGACGGTTGTTCCACCGCCGTGCGTGCTCGCGATTGCGAGCCGTCCGCCGGCCGCTTCGACCCGAACACGTCGCGTAGACAGTCCGATGTGTCCGGCGCGCAGCTGGTCGTCGATGCGGGTCTGGTCGAGTCCCGCGCCATCATCCGCCACCGTGAGAGTCGCGATCTTTTCCGTGCGCTCGAGGGTGACGGTGACGGACGTCGCGTTCGCGTGCTTGACCACGTTGGTGAGCAACTCGCGAGCGGTGTCGAAGAGGATTCGGTCGGCACTCGTCGGCGCTTCAATCCAGGCCGAGGCGTCCAGTCTCGTTTCGAGGCGGGCTCGTTCGCCCGCATCGTCGATCAGCCGGCGCACGGCCGCCACCAGCCCGGCTTGTTCGAGAATCGTCGGGGTGAGCCGTCCCACCTGCGATCGGAGCATCGAGCTCGCCTGCGCGAGCGCTTCGATCAGCCGGGCCCGCACGCCGGGATCGACGTTGCGCGGAAGGTCCTCGAGATCCTGTCGCGCGGCGAGGATGTATTGCAGCGCTCCGTCGTGAAGGGCCTCTGAGAGCTCGGCCCGCTCCCGCGTCTCAGACTCCAGTAACTCCGCGAGCAGCACCCCGCGCTGACCGACGGTGTTGCCGATGGCGAGTACGCGCGAGCTCTGCACGCGGACGAGAAGGACGCATCCCGCGCACACACCTACGAGAACGAGAACTCGAAGTAGCACGTACGACCAGGGCTGCGCTTCCGCCTGCCGCGCGAGCGCCGAGCACACGGTGAACACGGCGACCGTGGGCGCCGTCGCGACGACGGCGACCCAGATCCGAAGTTGCACCGCCGCGAGCAGCGGCACGACGAAGAAGCCGTTGAGCAGCACGTCACCCGTCCAGCTGACCCGGTCGGCGGCGGCCGCCGTCGACGTGACCAGACCGAGGGCGACCACGTCTCCGATCAGCCCGACCCAGCTGAGCCGCAACACTCGCTCGTTGCTGAGCCGGACGGCAACGAATGTGCCTATCGTCCACACGCAGTATGCCGCGGCAATGAGAATCGAGGGGAGCTCAACTCCCGCTGGTGGCAGCAACAGGATGACGAGCGTGACGAAGACGGCGAGAACCGCGCGCAGGATCACCTGCACTCGGAAGCCGCGGGTCGCGTGCTCGATCAGCAGGGCGCGCAGTTCGGGCGAACGCGCGAGCTCGCGCAACGACATTGCGTCGGTGCGGGCGCTGCGGGGTTTGTCCACGTTCACTCCAACAGGTGGT
The DNA here is from genome assembly GCA_036491035.1 of Galbitalea sp. Taxonomy (GTDB): domain Bacteria; phylum Actinomycetota; class Actinomycetes; order Actinomycetales; family Microbacteriaceae; genus Galbitalea. The sequence continues at coordinate 7,522 of DASXCU010000062.1, forward strand.
GTCGCATCCCCTCGGCGACGGCCGCCGCACGATCGGATACGCCGAGCTTTTCGTAGAGGCGCTGGGCGTGCGTCTTCACCGTGCTCGCGCCGAGGAACAGTTCGTCGGCGATTTGCGGTATCGACAGGCCGCGGGCGAAGCCGGCGAGCACCTCGCGTTCGCGGCTGCTGAGGATGGGGTCGTTCGAGGTGCGCCGTAGCCGGATCTCGTCGACCAGTCCAGCCGCCAGCCCCGGCGGCACCACGGTGCGGCCCGCCGCGACATCCGCGACGGCCTCGACGATCTCGCCGCGAGAGGCATCCTTCGAGATGTAGCCGGCAGCACCGGCTTCGAGGGCGGCGTACACGGTCGAACCGTCGATATTGGCGGAAAGCAGGAGCACGCGAGTCGGGAGGTGGTCCCGGTTTGCCGCGCGGACGACCGCCAGCCCATCCATCTCCGGCATCTGGTAGTCGACGACCGCGACGTCCGGTTTGAGGTCGGCGATCAGCGCGAGCCCCTCCGCCCCGTTGCCTGCCTCGCCGACCACGCGGATGCGACCGCTTTGCACGAGTCCGCGCACGACGCCGTCGCGAAAGAAGGGATGGTCGTCCACCACCACGACGCTGATCAGTCCCTGCACGGTTCACCTGCCACATCCATCGGCGGCGACGAGTGCACCGACGATTCGGTCACCAGATTAGTGCGACCGCGCTCGCCGGGCGCGGATCGGGGGATGCGACGTTCATCCGGTCGTTCCCCCAATCGGCGGACACCGGGTATTCCCGCCCGCTGGGAACGTGGAGTTACCGGAAAAACAGCCGGAAAACCAACAAGACAAAGGACACATCATGAACACCAAAGGCATCGTCGCACTCTTCACGACCGGGGCACTCGCCGTCGGCCTGGCGGTTGGCGGCGTGACCACGGCGGCGCTGACCGGCGACCACGCGCACCACCACGCAAAGGTTCCCGCTGCGATCAGCCCGGCCGTTCCCGCGAGCCCGGCGAACGACATCATTCCCTCGCACCGGATCCAGGTGCTCATCACCCCGATCGAGGTGTTCAACCTCTCCGGAGCCAAGTACGACCGCACGCTGTTCTCGAACCCGCGGTACGAGGCGATCCCCGGCAGCTACGCAGGTGACATCGAGCGTGCCGGTGGGCAGTCCGAGCAGTTCATCAGCCACGACGGCAACCAGATCACCATCGGGGTCGCCAAGGGCGACTTCTCGACCGAGCAGCAGGCCATCGCCAAGTCGGCGACGCTGGTGGGTGGATATAACTCGAGCGTGAAGGTCTACCAGATCAACGGGACGAAGGGCGTGGGCGACTACGAGGTGTTCGTCGGCGGCTACTGGTTCTCGCTGAGCTCGAACCTGTTCACGAGCCCCCAGGTCGCGGCCCCGATGATCCAGGCCGCACTCCAGCTGGTCCCGCAGGGCTAACCCCCAACGCCCCGCAGCACCCAGAAAGGCGGGGAAGCCTCCGGGCTTCCCCGCCTTGGCATCAGCACCAACATCTGCTTCACTCACATTCTTAGGAACACACGTCATGTCGAACCGCATCCGTAATCTCCAGCACCGCTTCGCCCGCAGGCAACGCGCGGCCATCGCGGCCGCGGTTGTGCTCGCTGTCGTCGCATCTTTGGTAGTCGTCGAAGCGCCACGCATCATCGGAGACTCGAGCGATGCGCGCAGCGCTGCTGAACTCTTCGCCCAGCCCGCTGGTGCACTGAAGGGCAAGCCGGGCACGCTCGTCAAGGCGCAGCCATTGCTCGGAGCCCCGCCACTGTCGGTGGCTTGGCGCGTCATGTACCGCTCCACCGATCTGCGGGGCGAGCCCATCCTGGCCACGGCTATCGTGGTGCGACCGCTCGGCTGGGCGCCATCCGGCGGACGCACCGTGCTCGCCTGGGGGCACCCGACGACGGGGACCGCGCTCCTCTGCGGTCCGTCTCGCGGCTTCGATCCCTTCACCGGAATGGAGGGCCTGCGTCTGATGTTGACGCGCGGCTACACGGTCGTCGCTCCGGACTTTGCTGGCATGGGCACGGATGGCCCGAACTCCTACCTGGTCGGTCAGACGACCGCGCACACGATGCTCGATGCCATCCGGGCTGCGCAGCGGATCCCCGCTATGCAGGCGAGCAATCGCGTCGTGATGTGGGGACACTCGCAGGGCGGCGCGGCTGTGCTGTTTGCCGCTCAGGATGCGCCAACCTACGCGCCGTCGCTGAAGATCCTCGGCGTCGCTGCTGCCGCGCCGGCGGCCGATCTCAATGCGCTGATGAAGGCTCACCAGAACGATATCTCCGGGGTGACGATCGGCTCGTACGCTTTTCCGGCATTTCAATCCGTCTACGGCGCCAACACTCCAGGCCTTCGACTCAGCGACGTTCTCTCGCCGGCCGCGATCCGCAACCTGCCCGAGATGAACGCGCTCTGCCTGCTTCCGAACCTTTCACGCCTTCACACAATCGGTCAGCCCCTCGTCGGCAACTTCTTCACGCAGGATCCGACGGCGACCCAGCCGTGGGCACGCCTACTGGCGGAGAATTCTGCCGGGCAGGTGCCGATCTCGGCACCCGTTTTCATTGCGCAGGGCGAGAGCGACAAGCTGATCCCGCCGGCCGTCACGGCGGCTTTCGTGAAGCACGAGCGGGCACTCGGGATGGATGTCACGTTCAACCGTGTTCCTTTTGCCACGCACAGCACGATCGCGTACCTCACCCTGCCGGCGCTCAACAACTGGCTGAACAGAATCGGCGCGTAGCTTCGGACCCCGGCGACGGCTCCCGGCGAGCGCTGGTATAGTCGTCAGGTTGGCTTTTCGAGGCCGGCATGCGCCCGTAGCTCAGCGGATAGAGCAATTGACTACGGATCAATAGGCCGGGGGTTCAAATCCCTCCGGGCGCACACAATAATTGCTGATCAAAGGCACTATTTGTGGAACCCTCCCCACGAAAGCCCCACAAGTCACGGCTAAAAGCCGACTATTCGCTCACTCCGGTGAATTGGCGCGCGTCACGTTCACCAGTGGGCCTGTTCGCATCGCGTTTTGGAGGGCATTCGCCCTGGCGGCTTGCCCACCAAGGTTGGCTTGCGCGCCAGCAGCTCAACGCTTCGGCTGCTCTCGAGCAGATCGCGCCAAGGTCTCCGATCGGACTCGCCCTGGTGGAGCCGTACACGCCGGGCATGGGCGAGGCAATGGATGTCGGCGCATGTCGCAAGAGAGCCCAGAGTCGATCCATCGACGTTGGGGCCGCCGACTAGGTGACTGGGTTGACGCCCCGGGCGGCGGTGCGGGTAAGCAGGTTGACCCGGTCGCCGGGGCCGAGAATGAAGTCGGGATGCGGATCGCCCACGCGGTTGCCGTGAATGATGGAAACGGGGAAATGCCCCTCGGGCCAGACGAGAGTCCCGAATTTCCTCCCAACCTTCGAGGAGCTTTCCGTGAATGTGACCTCCACGATCTGGTAGCCGGTCAACGGCGTAGACGGCCGCGATTCACCAGCTTCTGGGGATGCCAGGCCGTGTCCGACCAGCGGAGTGGTGCTGGTTGGGGGAAATTGTGTACCCAGTTCCGCGGTGACTTTTTCGAGGGCGGACTGGTTGGTAATCCAGCCTTCGACGTGGCGTCCGTCCTCCGACAGGACAGGGAGCCCGTCTCGTCCATAGACCTGCAGTTGACGCAGGACGTCGACTAATGGCTCGGTGGCGAATACCGCCTGCGGGTCGTGGGTGACGCTGATCGTTCCGGGCAGGCCGGTGGGTGCCGATTGGTCGGTGGGATCGCTTCGGTGTCTCGCCGCGAGGTCCAGCGAAACGGCAAGCGGCTTCATTGCTTGTGCGGCTTTGAGATCGGCAAATGCGCGCCATGGTGCGGCACGGTCGATGTCCTGTCCGCGACGCAGAAGCTTCGTCGTGTAAATCGTGCCGTAGGACACCCCTCGGGAGACCGCGGTCGCGATGGCGACGGCGAGCATCACCGGCAGGGTCAGGGTGAAGTCGCCGGTCATTTCGACCACGCTGGCCAGGGAGGTCAAGGGTGCTCGTGCGGCGGAGCTGAACACGGCGCCCATGGCGACTGCGGCGTACAGCGCGGGATTGCCCGCACCGGGTCCGAACAGATGGTCGGCGGTCACACCGAACGCCATCCCCAGGCTGACCCCGATGAACAGGGACGGGGCGAAGATGCCGCCGGAGCCTCCGATACCGAGGGTGAGGCTTGTAGCGAGCATTTTGCCGACCATCAGGATGAGGAGAAACCACAGTGTGTAGTTGCCGGCGATGGCTTTGAACATGACCGAGTATCCGACTCCATACATTTGCGGAAGCGCGAGGAGCAGCAGGCCGAGGAGGAGTCCGCCGACGGCGGGGCGAGCCCATTCGGGACGTCCCTTCCAGATCAGGTCCCACAGGTCATCCATTTTGTAGAGGACGGTCTTGAAGAGGAGACCTATCAGGGCCGCGATGACCGCGAGCACGGCAATGAGCAGGTAGTCGGTGGGGTTGTGAAGCGCGATGCCAGACGGGAAACCAGTCAGGAACGCATGGTCCCAAAGGAAGGGAATTGCGACCGCATCCGCGACCATCGCCGAGAGCATGACCGCGAACATCGACTCAACGGAGAACTCCCGCAGGATGATTTCGACACCGAAGAAGACACCGGTGATGGGGGCGTTGAAGGTGGCGGCGATTCCGCCGCCGGCTCCGCAAGCGACGAGAATCCGCATCCGGTTCTCGGGCATCCGGATCCACTGCCCGAGCCCTGAGGCAAGTGCTGAGCCGATCTGCACGATCGGGCCTTCGCGCCCGACGGATCCTCCGGTAGCGATGGTCAAGGCCGACGCGAGGGCTTTGACTGCTGCGACCCGAGGCCGGATGCGTCCCCCGTTCTCAGCGACGGCGACCATCACTTCCGGGACTCCGTGGCCCCGCGCCTCCCGCGCGAATCGGTAGACCAGTGGCCCGTAGAGGAGGCCGCCGACGATCGGAATGAGGACAAAGAAGCCCAGACCCAGCCAGGGCAGGTGCGAACTGCCGACATACCCGTCCTGCCCGAAATCCGATTTGCCGGTGGCGAGCCAGGTGAAGAAGGAGATGAGGTCGCGGAAGACGACCGCCCCCAACCCCGCGGCGACGCCGACCACCACGGCTATTGCGAATAGCCCATAGCGAGACCCGCGCAAGCCGCCGGCGATCCGGTCGGTGACGGTCGATATCGAACGGCGTTTCGCTTGTGTACTGCTTGTGTTCACTGTGATCCAACATCGAAGGGGCGCGGCGAGAGTTCTCGCCGGCGTGGAGGCATCGCGACTGCTAGAAGTGACCGCGGGCCCCGAACAGCACAGGGCCGGCCGGCTCATTGTTGCTATCGCCCAGTAGATCGGCGAGCGGGATGGCGCGTGCTCCGATGTTGATCGGCTCGCGAGTGCCGAGGTAGAGGTGAACATCCGGGCGGGCTTTGATGGTGTGCCCTACCTTGTCGGTCACTGTGCGATGCCGTTCTTTGGTTGCCGCAACGTGGGTTCGTTTGCTGCGGCCGCGAAAGAGCTGAAAGCTTTCGCCATGATTGTCCGGTTGGCTTCGGACATGCGCTGGAGTATTTCGTCTATCTCTTGCTGTCGTTTCATCGTCACTTCGTCGACGAGGATGCGTCCCTGGGTGCTGATTGCGACGGATTCCAAAACTCCGCGCCGTGACACGGCCGTGTAGATCCAATTGGCATTTTCCATTGAGTCGAGCAACGTCGACGTCTTCCGCGGTGGCATTTTCATGGCGTCGACTATCTCCGCCACTGACATCGAGTCCCTCTCGCTGAGGAGGATCAGGACTCGGAAATGCGGCAGTTCGAGGAACCCGAGTGCGAAGTCCACGGAGCGCGAGACCAGTCCGATCAGCGGGGCAACGTCGGCCTCTCCGGCCAGTTCTCGCACAGATTCCAGGCTGCGCGCCTCCAGCCTCACGGGCCCAACCGCCTGAGAGTAAAGCAATCCGCTGATGTCGATGGTTATCGAGACGATCCCATCGTGTTGGACTGTCGCCGGATCAACTGGAGACTTTCGTTCTTCGTTGTTCATGACGGGGTGATGAGCATCATCGGCAGGTTGATTCCGCGTTCGTCGATCGGGGTTCCGAGGGTGTTCGCCAGTACCGGTCGCAGTGTCGCCCACGCTTTTGGAAATCTGTCCGCATAGGACTGAAGCGATGCGCTGGCGGCTTCGGGTGGCATCGGCCGAGCGATCGCATCTACCGGTCGGTGGTTGCCCAGGTACAGCCGCACCTGCGGCTTGGCGAGAATGTTGCGGTACCACTGCGCCTTTTCCCCGAAGCCCGAGACGATCACAATCCCCCCGCTCTGGGGCCGGTCGATGATCTCCACGACAACATTGCGCAACCGGCCGGAGTTCCGACCGGTGTGTTCGAGCATGAGGAGCCGTTTCCCAAAGATGCCCCCGAGGTGCCCCTTGTAAAGGTAAATCGGTGCTCGCACAATCCACCGGGTTTTCAGGATTGCGCCCGCGGCGCGCGGAATCCAGCCGTTCCGGCTCTGATTAGGCATGCCAGGCGCTCCTTCCCAGCCGAACTCCGTCGGCGTCGATCCGCCGCCTAACCTATCGGCTATGCATGTATAGTTGCAAGTGTTGTCATATTGCATAGAATCTTTGAAAGGTCGGAGGATCATGCGAAACACCGTCACCGCGGCAGATGCGACATTGCTGGTATCACGGGCACTGCTGGGCGTGGTCGCCAGATCCGTTTCCAGCGCGCTGGAGTTCGTCACCCTCCCGCAGTTCCGGGTTTTGGTCGTGCTGTCCGGCTCCGGTCCGATCCGGATGGGCGCCCTGGCCGAACGCGTCCACGCGAACCAGTCCACATTCAGCCGGTCGATGGACAAGATCGTCGCCGGGGGATGGGCTGTGCGCAGCACAAGTCCCGGAAGCCGGCGCGAGATTCTCATCTCCTTAACCGACGCAGGTAGGGCACTAGTCGACGAGGTGACCGAGCGGCGGCAGGCTGAAATCTCGACCATCCTCAAGCGGTTGACGCCCTCGGAGCAGGAATCCGTGCGGGCCGCGCTGGAACTGTTCTCGATTGCCGCGGGCGAGTACTCGGTCGAGGAGCTGCTGGTCCTTGGAATTTAGAGGGGTGCCCCTCTCGGGCATACCAATGCCGATGCCGGGCGGCGGTGCTCCCGGGATGACGGGTCCGATGTGGCACCCATCACTTCCTCCCACCTTTGCCCGGCTCATCGCCTGGCACCCTCAGCCGATTCCCGTCTTTCCCGCCCTCGCCATCCTCCTTCTTGTGGGTTATGTGATCGCGGTCGTCCTCTTGCGTCAACGCGGGGTCCACTGGCCGCTCGCACGCACTATCTGGTGGGCTGCGGGGATAGCCACGATCCTCGTCGTCACGGGGACCGCGATCGACGGTTACGGCATGGAGCTGTTCAGCGTGCATATGGTGCAGCACATGGTGCTCAGCATGCTCACCCCGATCTTCCTGGCACTCGGCGCCCCCATCACCCTGATCATTAGAGTGCTCCCTACCCGCCACGGGGGTGGATGGAACGCCCGAAAGGTCTTCCTCGCGATCCTGCACAGCCGAGTGGCGGCCTTTTTCACGCACCCCGCCGTCACCGTCGCCCTCTTCCTTGTGAGCCTGTACGGCCTTTACTTCACCCCCATGTTCGATGCGCTGATGAGCACGATGTGGGGACACAACCTGATGCTGTTGCACTTCCTGGTCATCGGCTTCCTCTACTTCTGGGGTGTCATGGGTGTCGATCCCACCCCTCGGAGGGCAACCAGGGGGATTCGCTCGCTGAGCTCCCCGATCCTGCGAATCTTGGAGATGGTCGCCACCGTGCCGTTCCACGCGTTCTTCGGCGTCGTGGTGATGATGTCCGTCGACCTCATCGTCCATTTCTACGCGCACCCGAATCCGGCCTGGCACATCTCCGCCCTAGGCGACCAGCAAGTCGGAGGCGGTATCGCGTGGGGTTTCACCGAAATCCCGACCCTGGTTGTTCTCGGTGTGCTGTTCTGGCAGTGGCAGTCCACCGCAGCACGTCACGACCGGGTCGCGGACCGGAAAGCGGACACGGATGGCGACGCTGAGCTGAAGGCCTACAACGCGCGCCTCCAGTCGATCGCCGCGCGCGATCGGACCGAGGGAATATGACGCTTCACAACGAACCTAAACGCGATCACCCCGACCCACCCGCAAGAGAGACGCTGCGCCTCCGGGTCGGATGGTTGCCTCTTCTGATCGGTGTGGCCGGTCTAGCGGTCATCGCCATGATCGCGTTCGCGCTACATGCCAGCTCAACTACGGACTCCGCACCCGTAAACCTCGTGATCTCCAATCAGATGTCGGACATTCTCGAGGTCAACCCGCTCATGACTCTCGGAACACCGGCACCCGCGTTCACACTCACCGACCAGCGCGGCGCGACGGAAGCCCTCTCGTCCTTCGCCGGGAAATCTGTGGTCCTGACCTTCGGCGACGACAAATGCACCGACCTTTGCACGCTGCTCGCGGAGGATGTGCTTGCGGCCGACAGGGACCTCGGCGCGAACCAGAACCACATCCAATTCGTTTCCGTCAACGCGAATACGTTCTACCCCTCGGTTGCCGCGACTAAGGCCTGGACTGATTCCCACGGGCTTGGTCACACCGCGAACTGGCATTTCCTTACCGGCAGCCCGAAAGGGCTCACGGCATTGGCAAAGAAATACGGGGTCGAGGTGGACCTCGACAGCAAGACACGCACCATCGATCACGGCACCGAAGTGTTCTTTATCTCACCCACGGGCGACGAGGAGCAGATCGGTGACTTCGGCACACAGTCGGCAAACACAGCCGAGTTCTCCCACTCGATGGCCCAACTCGCCACGGAGATGCTGCCTGCGGGTCAACAAGACAAAGTGGGCGGCCCCTCGGGTACCGGTTCAGTGTTGACCGATTCCGCGATTGGCAGCACACCCCCGCCAATCGAGCTGCCTTCGCTCGACACCCGGATTCCCTCAACCACCTCGGCATACCGAGGCAAATATGTTGCGATCAACTTCTGGTCACCGGTCTGCAGCATCTGCGTTCACGAACTTCCCGCCGTTCAACGGGCAGCCGAAAGCTTGGGCGGTTCTGCGACCGTCATCGGTGTCGACGTCTCGGACCCCGGGGGCGCCGGAAAGGCCTTCGCGGCGAAGCTGGGTGCGGCGTATCCGATGCTGTCGGATGCCAAAGGATCGGTCGCGGCACAGTACGAGATACCCGGGCTTCCCTTCACGGTCATCCTTGATCCGAAGGGAAAGGTTGTCGTTCGCCATCCCGGGGAAATGACCGCCGAGCAACTCGAATACATTCTCAACACTCTTAAGACCGAAGCCCCCGCGGGCTCCTGAACGCGAGGAACCGAAACCGTGCTGCCACAAAGTATCCCGAGTCCCCCGATCAGCTACTTCATGATCGGCCCGATCACCGTCCACTTCTACGCGCTGTGCATCCTCGGTGGCATCATCATCGCCGCGTTCGTTACGGCGAAGCGGATCGGCAGGGTTGGCATCCCTCGCGGTGTTGTTCTCGATGTGTCGATGTGGGCTGTCATTGTCGGCATCGTGGGTGGTCGGCTTTATCACGTGGCCACCCACCCCGGCGATTACTTCCACAAGGGAGCCAACCTGTGGACCATCTTCGCCGTGTGGGACGGTGGGCTCGCGATCTTCGGCTCGATCCTATTCGGGACCCTAGGGGTGCTCATCGGATGCCGACGCGCAGGAATCCGATTCTTCGCCTTCGCGGACGCCCTCGCGCCAGGACTCCTGTTTGCCCAAGCATTCGGCCGACTTGGCAACTACTTCAACCAGGAGCTTTACGGCCCGCCAACCACGTTGCCGTGGGGGTTGCAGATCCACACCTCGAGTCCCGCATTTCCCGCTGGGGTTCCAGCGGGGACACTGTTCCAGCCGCTGTTCCTTTACGAGATGATCTGGGACATAGCCGGGGCGTTCCTCATCCTTTTCCTGAGTCGTCGATTCGTGATGTCGTGGGGCAAGGCGATGGGCACATACTTCCTTTGGTATGGCACCGGGCGCGCCTACCTCGAAACGCTGCGACTCGACCCCACCGAGTTTCATTTCCTTGGCGAGAAAATCAACACCGACGTCGCAGCTGCGGCCGCGCTGTTCGGGCTGGTCATGCTTGTGGCTCAATCACTTCGTCATCGGGGAGATCCTGCCCCGTTCGGCTTCCTGCCCGGCCGATGGCCGGTGGCGAACATTGCGGGCGCTGACGCGACAACAGCGGTCGATGCCAGCACACAGACGTCCGAGACGTCAACACGATTGGAGAGCGTGACATGAACCGCAAGAATTCGCCCCTCGTACGACTGCGCGATATGGGGGAGACCATTGCCGATCCCAAGGCAGACGTCCGCGGCCGCACGGTACTTGACAATCATGGCGAGGACGTCGGAAAGGTCGATGCTCTCATTATTGACCGGGCCGAACGGAAAGTACGGTTCCTTCAGGTCGCCTTCGGGGGGTTCCTCGGCCTTGGCAAGAAAAACACCTTTATCCCTGTCGAAGCAATCACCGGGATGAGTCCCACCACGGTGAGCATTAGCAGTTCTCATGCGCACGTGAGTGGCGCGCCGACCTACGACCCGGTATTCATTGATGACATCTCCCTGTTCGAGCAGACATTCAGCTATTACGGGGTGGCGCCGTTCTGGGGGACCCTTCCCTTGCCACCCGCCCCCGCCCCAGAATCAGACGATTAGGGAGAAATCCCGGGGGTCGCGTTTTGGTGTTGTCGCGACGCTCCGCAAGGACTCGATCAGGTCCTGCTCGGCGCGGGCGAACGTCGTCAACGTCGAATATTCTCGTGACCATGCCCGACTCGAGAGGAATGTTCTTCGATGGCAATCCCACGCTCGAGCGTGGACAATTCGCGCCGGAACGGCAGACAGCTGGGCATGGTCTTGTGTTGAAAGAAGCTGATGCTGCGCAATGTGTGATTTCGTCAACACAATCGGATGGGGACACGTGACCGCTGTCCCCGCGCTGTACAGACGGGAGCGTCAGTAGGTGAACGCCTTTGCGGAACTCCTCAAAGCGCTTGGAACGGCGGGCTCGATGGGGTGGGAAATCCTCTGGCCGCTGATTCTTGGTTTCACTCTGTCCGGGGTCGTGCAAGCCGTTGTGCGCAGGCAGCGCGTCACCAGGCTGATGAGCGACGACTCCCCGAAGTCGTTGAGCATCGCATCCGGTCTTGGCGCTGCTTCATCGTCGTGCTCGTACGCGGCGGTGGCCCTTGCTCGGGCGCTGATCCGGCAGGGCGCGAATTTTACCGCGGCGATGGCATTCGAGATCGCGTCAACGAACCTCGTGATCGAGCTCGGACTGATTCTTGCGTTCACGATGGGGTGGCAGTTCACGCTGGCCGAATTCGTGGGCGGACCCATCATCATCGTGTTCATGGCCTCGGGTTTCAGGCTGTGGATGCGCGGGAAAATCGTCACCGCGGCGCGCGCGCAGGCTGAGAAGGGGCTCGCCGGTTCCATGGAGGGCCACGCAGCGATGGACATGTCCATCGTGAGCAAGGGGACGTTCTTCCAACGCCTGTTCTCGAAAGCGGGCATAACGTCGGTATCCCAATATTTCGTGATGGACTGGGCAGCGGTTATCAAAGACATCGTCATCGGACTGCTCATCGCCGGGGCATTCGCCGCGTGGGTCCCGACTCGATGGTTGCAGGCCGTTTTCGTTACCAGCGACCCGACGGTGTCCTTTATCCTCGACCCGATCATCGGACCCCTGATCGCTGTCGTCAGTTTCGTCTGCTCGGTCGGCAACGTGCCTCTCGCCGCTGTCCTCTGGAACGGCGGAATCAGCTTCGGGGGCGTCGTGAGTTTCATCTTCGCGGACCTGATCATCGTGCCGATCATCCTGATCTACCGGAAGTACTACGGCACCAAGGCGGCCTTGCGGATCACCGCGATCTTCTACGGCTCGATGGTTCTCGCTGGATACGCTGTCGAGTTGATCTTCACCCCGCTCGGTCTAGTCCCCCATAACAGGCATCTCGCGATCCTCGAGGCCGGAATCAGCTGGGACTACACAACCTGGCTCAACATCGTGTTCATCCTTGTTGGTATGGCGCTTCTCGTCGTGTTTTTCCGAAGTGGAAGCGGCAGCATGGTGAAGATGATGGGCGGATCACCCGACCCGCCGGCACACGAGCACGCGGGTGTGTCCGACGCACACGGGACAGACCAATGACCTCTTCGTGCGTGGATGATGCCGATTCGGGCCTGCGCACCATGAGTCCGTCGTTGCGTCTGTGACGATCAGGAGGGGACGAAGGAGCGCTCGCGATGTCCATCAATACAAATCCTGAAGTTGCCGCCCGCGATGCCGTACGCGCGTTCGTTGCGACTGTAGACGAGGAGCATCTCGGCGCCTATGAGGTGAGTATCCGCGTCGGCGGCGAGAGCTCCTATCCCCCAAAACCTCCTCGGCACAGCGTACGAATTCGCTACGGGCCAGCGGCTGTCCTCGCCCGACTTTGAGGGCGGCAAGTCAGGGGCGGTCTCCGTCCTGATTTCACTTGGATTCGCCGTGCATGCGAAGCGCGGGTAAAGGGTTGGGAGCTAAAAACATACTTACTGTCTATTTGTAAATTAGCTTCCACAGGGTTAGTCTGGCGATGACATCGTCGTCCGACGGCGTCGATGTGTCCCTCCCAACAGCAAGGAGAAACAGTGTCGTTTCGTTGGAACTCTCCCCGTAAGAGTCGTCCGATCGCAGCGCTCATCGCCGCCGCGATGGTCGTCACGGGCCTGGCAGCGTGCTCGAGCTCAGGCTCTACCGGAACCGACGGTTCTGCTACCAAAGCCAACCTCACCTGGTGGGGCTGGACGCCGGATCAGGCGGTCGCCGAAAACGCGATCAAAGCGTTCAACAAGCAGTACCCGAACATCCACATCACCTTCAAGAAGATCCAGGATGCCGACTACGCCGCCGCGCTTCGACCGGCGCTCGCGTCGTCCACCGGCCCCGACGTGTTCAATCTCCTCGTGGGTGGAACGGGCGCGACCGTCAAAACGTATGGCGTCGACGCGGTCGACCTCACCGCATCGATGAAGAAGCTTCGCGGAGCGAACTGGAAGAACGGTCTCTTCGCGACAGGCGTTACCGACTTCACGGTCGGTGGGCAGCTGAAAGCCGCTCCGATCGGCAAGGTCGCGGCGGGGATGATGTGGATCAACCTCGATCTGTTCAACAAGTTCAACCTGAAGCCACCGACGACGCTCGCGCAGTGGAAGTCCGTCTGCAAGGTGTTCCGCGCGAACAATCTCGGATGCTTCCGTGAGGGCGTCGACCCGGCCGGCTTCGAGCAGGACACCCTTCACACGATCGCCAACAGCGTTGAGCCCGGTTTCTACGAGAAGGCCATCGCAGGTACGGCGAAATGGTCTGACCCGGCCATGGTGAAGACGCTGACGATCTGGAAGAACCTCGAGAGCGACGGCATCCTCGACCCGGGAGCGCTGGGCATCCAGCAGTACCCTGACGTCAACAACGCCTTCCTTTCCGGGCAGGTCGCGATGGTGCAGATGGGTACGTGGTACCGCCAGTACACGCGCACCGACACTCTCAAGGCCGCGCTTCAGGGCGCCGGCGTTGCGGACACCAGTAAGTTGCTGACCATGGTTCCGATCCCGTTCCCCGACGTCGCAGGCAGTGGCCACACCATTGCGGCATTCAGCGACCCGGACTACGCCCTCGCGGTCAACAAGAAGTCGAAGCACATCGCTGCGGCCGAGACGTTCGCCACCTGGCTCGGCGGCAGCAAGGCGGGCCAGCAGGTCATTGCCAACAACCTCGACGAGGACCCGGTGCTCGCTGACATCACGCCCGACTACAAGAGCGTTCCCCTCGTGAACTCGAAGGAGCAGACGCCGTACCTCGACTGGCTGTCGAAGTACACATCGAACGTCAGCGAGGCGCGTCTTGCGAACATCTCGGGGACACTGGACCAGGCGCTCCTTGACTCTGCGAGTAGCACCCTGGGCGGTAAGGCAACCCCGGCGCAGGCAGCACAAACGCTGCAATCGCAGTCTGGACAGTAGTCACTCTCGCGGGCGTGGATCGCTTTCGATCCACGCCCGCGAGACCGTGAGCGCCACAACACGACCGAAGGAACCAATGCGATGACAGCCATAGACCGCAATGTGAGGATGGGTCGCGTCAGGCGCTCGGGCCGAACGCAGGACCGTGCCAGAGCCGTCAACTATCTTTGGCTGCTCCCGGCCTTCGTTATCTCTGTGGCGGTCATCTACTTCTGCGTTGGGTACACGGCGTGGATCTCGCTCCTCAACTGGGATGGCATCAGCCCGGACCCGGTTTTCATCGGAGTCAAGAATTTCGTGCGCGAGTTCGCCGACCCGGTCTTCTGGGACGCACTCCAGCACACCGTCATCTTCTTCGTGGTGACGTTCGTCGGGCAGTCGCTTCTGGGTTTCGTTTTCGCCGTACTTCTGCACTCGCGCCTTCGGTTCGCGGTGCTCTACAAGATCATCATCTTCGTGCCCGTCGTCATTGCGCCCGCGACCATGGCACCCATCTTCCGTGTCATGTACACACCCACCGGCCAGTTCAACCAACTTCTTGGCAGCGTCGGTCTCGGGTTTCTCGAGCAGCCGTGGCTCGGACAGTCGAACACGGCGCTCATCGTCATTCTCACGATCGCGATCTGGAGCGGGACCGGTATTTCTTTCATCCTCTACTTCGCCGCGATCGGCCAGCTCGACCAGGAAATGATCGAGGCCGCACGCCTGGACGGAGCGGGAAGCTTCCGCGTGCTGACCGCCATCATCTGGCCGAACCTGCGCGGGACTACCGTGGCGATCGCGATGCTCACGGCGATCGGGTCCCTTAAACTGTTCGACATCCCCCAGCTCGTCACGTCCGGCGGACCGAACTACGCAACCGAGTTTCTCGGCACCCTCATCTATCGCCAGAGCGTTCCGCTCAACGCGGTCGGATATGCATCCGCGCTGTCCATCACCCTGCTGGTGCTCGCCGTCGGCGCCGCCATCCTTCTGCGACTGACCGGT
>DASXCU010000063.1:0-1627 GCA_036491035.1 Galbitalea sp.
ACCGCCGTAACACTTGGCGAGAACGTCCTTACGAACGGCGCGGATGCTCTCGCGCGCGATGATGCGCGCGCCGATGGCCGCCTGGATCGGCACCTCGAACTGCTGGCGCGGGATCAGCTTGCGCAGTCGCTCCGTCATGAGGGCGCCGTACGGCTGCGCCTTGTCGCGGTGCACGATCGCGGAGAACGCGTCCACCTGTTCGCCCTGGAGCAGGATGTCCACCTTCACCAGGTCGGCATTCGCCTGCCCGTCCGGCTCGTAGTCGAGCGACGCGTAGCCCGCCGTCCGACTCTTCAGGTTGTCGAAGAAATCGAAGACGATCTCGCCGAGCGGCATCCGGTAGCGGATCTCGACGCGGTCCTCACCGAGGTACTCCATGCCCAGCAGCGCCCCGCGGCGCTGCTGGCACAGCTCCATGATGACGCCCACGTAGTCCTTGGGCGCGAGGATAGCCGCTCGTACCATCGGCTCGGCGACGAACGCGATCTTGCCGCCCGGGAACTCGGACGGGTTGGTCACGGTCACGGTCTTCTTGTCGTCGGTCGTAACCTCGTAGGGCACCGACGGCGCGGTCGTTATCAGGTCGAGTCCGAACTCGCGATCGAGACGCTCGGTGACGATCTCGAGGTGCAGCAGGCCGAGGAATCCGCAGCGAAATCCGAACCCGAGTGCCACGGATGTCTCCGGCTCGTATACGAGCGCGGCATCCGAGAGCTTCAGCTTGTCGAGCGCCTCGCGCAGCAGCGGGTAGTCGCTTCCGTCGATCGGGTAGAGGCCCGAGAACACCATGGGCTTCGGCTCGGTGTAACCGGGGAGCGCCTGGGTCGCCGGCTTCGACGCGGTCGTCACCGTGTCGCCGACCTTCGACTGGCGAACATCCTTCACACCCGTGATCAGGTAACCGACCTCACCGACGCCGAGACCCTTCGTCACGGTCGGCTCCGGTGATGAGACACCGATCTCGAGGATGTCGTGCACGGCGCGCGTGGACATCATCTGGATCTTCTCGCGAGCGTTGAGCTTCCCGTCGATCATTCGCACGTAGGTGACCACGCCGCGGTAGCTGTCGTAGACGGAGTCGAAGATCATGGCGCGAGCGGCGGCGTTCGGGTCGCCAACCGGAGCCGGGATCAGCTCGACGACGCGATCCAGCAGCTCGGAGACACCAGCACCCGTCTTGCCACTGACTCTCAGCACGTCATCCGGCGACCCGCCGATCAGGCTCGCGAGCTCCTTCGCATACTTCTCGGGCTCGGCGGCGGGCAGGTCGATCTTGTTCAGCACCGGGATGATCGTGAGGTCGTTCTCGAGGGCGAGGTACAGGTTGGCCAGCGTCTGGGCCTCGATCCCCTGCGCAGCATCGACCAGGAGCACCGCTCCCTCGCAGGCCGCGAGACTTCTGGACACCTCGTACGTGAAGTCCACGTGCCCCGGTGTGTCGATCATGTTGAGCGCATACGTCTGCGAACCCTGCTGCCACGGCATGCGAACCGCCTGGCTCTTGATCGTGATGCCGCGTTCGCGCTCGATGTCCATGCGGTCGAGGTACTGCGCGCGCATGGCGCGATCATCCACGACTCCCGTGATGGACAGCATGCGGTCGGCCAGCGTCGACTTGCCGTGATCG
>DASXCU010000064.1:0-39593 GCA_036491035.1 Galbitalea sp.
CGACGTGTTCCTCGTGCCGGGTCGATCGGCCGTCGCGAGCCGCCTGGATGTGTCCCTCACGCCGCCCGACGGCACCGGTACGACGATTCCGCTGGTCGCCGCGAACATGAACTCGGTAACCGGCCCGCGGCTGGCCGCGACGCTCGCTCGGCGTGGTGGGCTGGGCGTGCTCCCGCAGGACATGCACCACGAGGACCTGGTCGCCGCAATCAAGTGGGTCAAGGAGCAGCCCGTCGCCTGGGACAGCCCGCTCATCGCCTCACCCGACGACAGCGTCGGGTCCGCGTTGCAGCGAATTCCCGCCGTGGACGGTCATGGGATCGTGCTGCACGGCAGTGACGGCGAATACCTCGGAACCATCCAGGCCGGTCAGCTCGCGACCGCGCTTCCGGACGCCCGGCTCGGCGACCTGCTGCATGGCGCGCTGGCGTCGCTCGAGGCGGACGATCTGGACGGGCCGCGCGCCGCGTTCGATCTCATGGTCGCCGCGAACCTTGAATTCGCTCCCGTTCTCCAGGACGGCAAGGTCGTTGGAACCCTGAGCCGGCGGAGTGCGCTGCGTTCGACACTGTACGACGCCGCCCTCGACGCATCCGGTCGACTGCGAGTCGCCGCGGCCATCGGCATCAACGGGGATGTCGCCTCGAAGGCCAGGGAACTTGTCGCCGCCGGTGTCGACGTTCTCGTTCTCGACACGGCGCACGGTCACCAGGAGGGCATGCTCCGGGCCATCAAGACCGTCGCCGCACTGAGCCTGGGTGTCCCGATCGTCGCCGGCAACGTCGTTACCGCGGTTGCGGTGCGCGACCTCGTCGACGCGGGTGCGAACATCATCAAAGTCGGGGTAGGACCGGGAGCGATGTGTACGACCCGAATGATGACCGCCGTTGGTCGCCCCCAGTTCTCAGCCGTGCTCGAGACCTCCGCCGCCGCGCGCGAACGCGGCGCCGCCGTCTGGGCGGATGGCGGAGTGCGCTATCCGCGCGACGTTGCGCTCGCTCTCGCCGCCGGCGCCGCATCCGTGATGGTCGGCTCCTGGTTCGCGGGAACGATCGAAGCACCGGGAGCCCTGAACACGGATGCCGATGGTCGGCTCTACAAGGAGAGCTGGGGGATGGCCTCGACCAAGGCTGTCACGCAGCGCTTCGACAATCTCGACCCATACGAGCTCGCCCGTAAGACACTCTTCGCCGAGGGTATCTCGAGTTCGAAGATCTACCTCGACCCGCTCCGGCCCTCGCTCGAGGACCTGCTCGACATGATCACGTCGGGCGTGCGCAGCTCCTTCACCTATGCCGGCGCATCCACGGTCGACGAATTCCACGAGCGCGCGCTGGTCGGCATCCAGAGCGCCGCCGGCTACGAAGAGGGCAAGGCGCTGCCGGTCTCGTGGTAATCGCTCATATACTCGCTTAGATAATGGACGACCCCAGCAGTCCGGAGCCGCATGCCTGAGTGGGCGTGGTTGCTCATCGCCGGTGTGGTGCTCACAGTCGGCACCGGATTCTTCGTGGCATCCGAGTTCGCGCTGGTCAATCTCGACCGATCCGACCTCGAGCTGCGCCAGACGCGCGGCGAGCGCAACCTGGGCATGACGATCAGCGCGCTGAAGATCACGTCGACCCACCTGTCGAGCGCGCAGCTCGGGATCACGATTACGACGCTCCTCACCGGATACACGCTGGAGCCAGCGTTCGTGGCACTCTTCACCGGACCGTTTTCGGGGCTTGGCTGGGAGCGGGGATGGGTGGTGGCGGTCTCCGCGATCGTCGCCGTGGCGATCGCGACGCTCATCTCGATGATCCTTGGTGAGCTGGTACCGAAGAACATCGCCCTCGCCCTGCCCCGGGAGACCGGAAAGGTCGTGATCCCGTTCCAGGTCGGCTTCACTGCGGTCTTCAAGCCGATCGTCTGGCTGCTCAACGTCACGGCGAACGGGGTGCTCCGCATCTTCGGAATCGAGCCGAAGGAAGAGCTCAGTTTCGCCCGCACCGCAGAGGAGCTGACCTCCCTGGTCCGCCGGTCCGCACGAGAGGGAAGCCTCGACAGCGACACCGCCACGCTTCTCGCACGCACCCTGGCCTTCGCCGATCACACCGCACAGGACGTCATGACGCCGCGCCCGCGGGTCGCGAGTGTCGAGCGGGTGCAGACCGCACAGGATGTCATCAATCTTGCGCGGCGAACCGGCTTCTCGCGATTCCCGGTGGTCGACGACGGCATCGATGACGTCATCGGCCTCGTGCACGTCAAGCAGGCCGTCGCCGTACCGCGGGAGAAGCGCGACGATGTGCCGGTGACCGCGCTGCAGAGCGAGGCGCTGCGCGTGCCGGAAACCATGAAGCTCGACGTGCTGCTCGGGGAGCTCCGCGGTCGTGGTTACCAGATGGCCGTGGTCGTCGACGAATACGGCGGAACCGCGGGCGTCACGACGCTCGAGGACCTGGTCGAGGAACTCGTCGGCGAGGTCTCGGACGAACACGACCGCTCCCGCCCCGACGTCGTGCGCAGCCGCAACTGGTTCACGTTTCCGGGCATCCTGCGTCCGGACGAACTGCTCGAGCGAACCGACGTCAACGTACCGGATGACGGTCCATACGAGACCGTGGCCGGCTGGATGATGAGCGAGCTCGGCAAGCTCCCCACCCCCGGTGACACGGTGACTGTCAACGGCGGCGAGTTCCGGGTGGAACGGATGGATGGCCGTCGCATCGACCGGGTCCGCTATACGCCGCGGATCGAACCGGTGGGCGGGAACAGCGATGAATGACTGGTGGGGCATCGGCTGGCTGATCATCCTGCTGTTGGTCAACGCGTTTTTCGTCGCTGCCGAGTTCTCGATCATCTCCGCGCGCCGGTCGCAGATAGAGCCGCGAGCCGACCGGGGGTCGCGCGCCGCGAAGACAGCGCTGTGGGCGATGGAGCACGCGACGCTCATGCTCGCCACCACCCAGCTCGGGATCACGGTGTGCTCGCTGCTCATCCTGAACGTGTCGGAGCCGGCCATCCACGACCTCGTCTCGAAGCCGCTCGACGCGTGGCACTGGACGATCGCCGCGGTCGAGACCGTCTCGTTCCTGGTTGCGCTGCTCGTCGTCTCGTTCCTGCACGTGATCTTCGGCGAGATGGTCCCGAAGAACCTGTCGTTCTCGATCCCGGAGCGCGCGGTGCTGATCCTCGCCCCGCCGCTGGTTGCCTTCGCGACGATCTTCCGCCCGATCATCGTGGCACTGAACGCGACCTCCAACGGGATCGTGCGGCTCGTCGGCGTCAAGCCGAAGAGCGAAGCCACGAGCGCCTACACGGTCGACGAGGTCGCGAACATCGTCGCGCAATCGACCCGCGAGGGAACGTTGACCGACACGACCGGCACGCTCGAGGCGGCCTTCGAGTTCTCGACCAAACACGTTGCGGAGGTCGCGGTCGGCATGGAGAACCTGGTGACGCTGCCGGATGACGCGACCCCGGCGGATGTGGAGCGCGCCGTTTCCCAGCGCGGCTTCTCGCGTTACGTTCTCGTCGACGACGACGGGGAGCCGACCGGCTACCTGCACCTCAAGGACGTGCTCGACCTCGACGAAGACGAGTACACGGAGCCCGTGCCTCCTCGTCGAATTCGAAAACTGATCTCGATCGCCGGAACCACCGACATCGAGGACGCGCTCACCACCATGCGCCGCACCGGCCTCCACGTTGCCCGCGTCTTCGACGAGTCCGGGTCGACGCTCGGGGCCCTCTTCCTGGAGGACATCATCGAGGAACTCGTCGGCGAGGTCCAGGACGCGACGCGGCGCCAGCCCTAGGCAGACGAGACAGCCTTAGTGCCACTGGGCCCGGAGGTACTGACCCGGCCAGTAGTCGAGCTCGACACCGAGCTCGTGGGCGGCGCGCAGCGGCCAGTGCGGGTCGCGCAGGAGTTCCCGCGCGAGCATCACGACATCCGCTTTCCCCGAGGCGACGATGTCTTCGGCCTGGCGCGGCTCGGTAATGAGGCCGACCGCACTCGTCGACACGTCGGCGGTCGTCCGCACGTACTCGGCGAACGGCACCTGGTAGCCGGGCTTCAGCGGGATGGTCGCGGCGACGTTCCCACCGGAGGAGATGTCAAAGAAGTCCGCCCCGGCGGAACGAGCCCACCCGGCTACCGTCGCCGTCTGCGCCTCATCCCACCCGCCGTCCGTCCAATCGGTGGCGGAGAAGCGCACCAGCAGCGGAACCTTTTCGCCGACGGCCTCGCGGATGCCGCCGACCACGCGCAGCAGCAGCCGGGCACGGTTCGGGAGGCTGCCGCCGTACTCGTCATCCCTCTGGTTGCTGAGCGGCGACAGGAACTGGTGCATCAGGTAACCGTGTGCCGCGTGGATCTCGAGCAGGTCGAACCCGGCTTCCAGCGCGCGGCGGCCGGCGGCAACGAATGCATCGACGACCGCGTCGATTCCCGCGACGTCGAGCGCGGCGGGAACGTCGTACCCCGGGAACGCGACCGCGGACGGCGCCACGGCGGTCCATCCACCCTCCGTTGTCGGCACCGAGCCGTGCTGTTCGTAGCCCCAGGCCGGGTACGTGGATCCCTTGCGTCCGGCGTGCGCCAGTTGGATGCCCGCGGCAGCGCCCTGCGAGTGGACGAATTCGACGATGGGCCTCCACGCGTCGCGCTGGGCGTCGTTCCAGATCCCGGTGTCGCGCGGGGAGATCCGGCCCTCGGGGACCACGGCGGTCGCTTCCGAGATCACGAGCGCCGAGCCGCCGGTGGCCAGGGCACCCAGGTGCACGAGGTGCCAGGTCGTCGGCACGCCGTCCTCGTCGAACACGGAGTACTGGCACATCGGCGCCACCCAGATCCGGTTGCGGAGCGTGAGCTCGCGAACGGTCAGGGGCTCAAACAGGGCTGCCACGGGGATTCCAATCAGGATCAGGAGGCGAGCGACTCGAGAAACCGCGCAAGCGGGTCGACGCCGGTGAAGTGGTGCACGGTGATTCCGAGCGCCGCGGCGGCATCCGTGTTGACGCTCTTGTTATCGATGAACACCATCTGGTGCGGCGTAATTCCGAGCTCGGTCGCGACCTCGAGATAGATGGCCGGCTCCGGCTTCATCGCGTTCATCTCGGCGCTGACGAAGATCCGCTCGAAATACTGGCCCATCGGCGAGAAGCGGAACGGGTCCGAGAAGTCAAATCCCGCGTTCGACAGCAGCGCGAGTCTCGTACCGCCATTGTGCATCGCCGCGAGCAGTTCGATCGTGCCGGGCTCGACGCTGACCCAGCTGCGGAAGTCGGCCGCCCATAGCTGCTGCACGGTGCCCGGTCCCCAGCTGGTGCCCAGTTCTGACCCGATCGTTCGCCAGTACTCGGTCACGCTGAGGTCGCCGCGGTCGAGCAGATCGCGGTGTGCCCAGTACCGCTCCCAGAACGGCTCGGCCGGGACACCGGCGATCTCAACCAGTGCGGCGCGGTCGGCCTCGCTGGGAGCCCGCGAGATCACCTCGCCATAGTCGAACACGACAACTCGATCAAGGATGCGAAGTGGCACGCTCCCCAAACTATCGTGGGGACCATGCAGGCGAGTTACACCGAGTGGACAGTGCGGGACGCGGCCGGGCAGATCGCCGTCCCGGGTCCCTCCGACGACAAGTACTCGCGCGGCGTCCTCGGGGTCATCACTGGCAGCACGATGTATCCCGGAGCGGCGGTGCTCGGTGTCCAGGCCGCGCTGCACACCGGTGTCGGAATGGTGCGCTATCTCGGACCGGAACGGCCGTCGACCCTCGTGTTGTCCGCGCGCCCGGAGACGGTCATGGCGGATGGCCGCGTGCAGGCCTGGCTGATCGGGTCCGGTATCGACAAGGTGGAGGGCAGCGAGTCGCGAAAGTGGATGACCGAGGCGGTGTCGCAGGACGTGCCGCTCGTGCTCGACGGCGGTGCCCTTTCGCTGCACACGGATTCCGACGGTCCGGTCATCCTGACCCCGCACTTCCGTGAGCTGGCGAAGCTCATCGACGGCGATGCCGCGGACATCGCGAAGAATCCGGGCGCGGCCGCGAGCCGAACCGCCTCCGAGCTCGGGGTCACCGTATTGCTGAAGGGATCGACGACCTACGTCGCGTCGCCGGCCGGCCTGCTGTTGAGTGCCAGCGTTGCACCGTCCTGGCTCGCGACCGCGGGTGCGGGCGACGCGCTCGGAGGCATTCTGGGCGCGCTGGTGGCAACCCACGCCGAGGAGATCGCCTCGGATCCGGACGCACTCGCACGACTGGGTGCAACAGCCGCCGTGGTGCACGGTCTCGCCGCCGAACGCGGGTCGAACGGCGGTCCGTTTACCGTTCTCGATCTCGCCCTGGCCGTGGCGCCGACCATCGCGGCGCTGCTGGAGCACTAGGCAGGCCAAGCTACGCTTGAGCGCATGTCCGATGCCTCGACCGAGCGCGCTAGTCGAGGGATTTTCGGGGTTCTCACCCACAGCCCGACAGCGCTGTGGAGCGCGTTTATCCTGACGCACCTGTGGCTCGGCTTCCTGAATCTCACCGCTCCCGGCGGTCCGCTCGGCGACGTGGTCAACCAGTACAAATACTGGACCGAGCAGGCCGACCTGGCCAGCAACTACGTCGGTATCGATAAGGCCTGGGTATATCCGATCGTCGCGCTTCTTCCGATGATCGTCGCAGGAGCATTCGGCTTCGACAATTACGCGGGAACGTGGCTCGGCCTGGTGTTCGTGCTGGACCTGGTCGCGTTCGCGGTGCTCGTCGGATGGCGGCGCCCCGATCGGCCAATCGTTCTCGGCTGGTGGTGGATCGCATTCCTGCTCCTGCTCGGACCCATCGCCATGGGCAGGATCGACTCGATCTCCGTGCCGATCGCGATCATCGCGGTCCTGCTGCTCGCGTCACGGCCGCGGATCGCCGCATTCCTGCTCACCATCGCGACCTGGATCAAGGTCTGGCCGGCTGCACTAATCGCCGCGGTGCTCATCGCGAGCAAGGACCGGCTTCGGGTGTTCCTCACGGCGCTCCTGACCAGCGTCGTCATTATCGCGACGGCGCTTGCTCTCGGCGCCGGACCGAACGTGTTCAGCTTCGTCACGCAGCAGACCTCGCGATCGCTTCAGGTGGAGTCACCGGCCAGCACGGTGTGGATGTGGCTGTCGTACCTGCACATCGGCGGGTCATTCCCGTACTACAACCAGCAGATCAACACGTTCGAGGTCACCGGCCCGGCCACGCTCGCCGTCGCGGCGCTGCTCAATCCGCTGCTCGTTCTCGCCGTGCTCGTTCTCGCCGTTCTGGGCGTGGTCGCAATGCAGCGCGGCGCGGTAGTCACGGAGCTGCTGGCCCCGCTCGCGCTCGCCCTCGTGACCGCGTTCATCGTTTTCAATAAGGTCGGCTCGCCGCAGTACATGACGTGGCTGGCCGTTCCGATCCTGCTCGGCCTCGCGACCCGCGCGATGGGATTCGGGCGATCATTCCGGACACCGGCGATCCTGACCCTTGCTGCTGCCGCACTCACGCAGGTCTTCTACCCGTACTGGTACGAGCAGCTGCTCTACCTGAACCTGCCGCTGCTGGTCGCCCTCACTCTTCGGAATATTCTGGAGGTTGTCCTGTTTGTCTGGGCAGTGGTCGCCGTGGCGCGACTGACCCGGCCCTTCGCCGCGCACGAGGAATTGGCGGACGCCGACGAATGGCTGCCCACGGCATGGCCCTTCACCGATCGCGCAACACCCCAGCCTTTCCCCGACGAAGACGACCACACGACACAGGGACGAGCCCAGCAGACATGACCACCGCCCCCATTTCGACCAGCGACCACGGTCTCAGTCGTGCCCGCGTGCGCCTTGCGCTCCTCGCCCTCGCCCTCGGTGGATTTGCGATCGGCTGCACCGAGTTCGTGGCGATGGGGCTGCTGCCGAACATTGCCCGCCAGCTCATTCCGACCGTCTACGCGGTGTCGCCGTCAGAGGCCAACAGCCAGGCCGGCCTGCTGGTGTCCGCGTACGCGGCTGGGGTCGTCGTCGGCGCACCCACGATCGCCGCACTGTCCGCACGGTTCCCTCGGCGCACGCTCCTGCTCTGGCTGCTGGTCGCGTTCACGGTCACCACGATCGCCTCCGCGGTCCTTCCAACGTTCGGACTCGTGCTCGCCGCTCGCTTCCTTGCCGGCCTTCCGCACGGCGCGTACTTCGGTGTCGCCGCTCTGGTCGCGGCATCGCTCATGGGACCGGGGAATCGAGGGCGCGGGATCGCATTCGTGTTGGGCGGTCTCACCATCGCCAACGTCATCGGTGTTCCGTCGATCACGTTTCTCGGCCAGGTCGCGGGATGGCGGGTCGCCTACCTCGCGGTCGCGGTCGCGTTCGCCATCACATTCGTCGCCGTGTTCTTCGTCGTACCGAAGCAACCCGGCGATCCGAAGGCAACGGTTCGACGAGAGTTGAGCATTTTCACGCGGCCTCAGGTCTGGTTTGCCCTCGCGATCGGCGCGATCGGCTTCGGCGGATTCTTCGCCGTGTTCACCTACATCGCACCAATCGTGACCACTGTGACGGGCCTGCCGGAGGCCGTCGTCCCACTCGTGCTGATCGTGGGCGGCATCGGGATGACCGTGGGTAACTTCGTCGGCGGATACGTCGCCGACCACTACCTGACCCGCGGCCTCTTCGTCTTCTTCGGAGTGCTCCTTGTGGGACTCCTTGGTATCGCGTTCACGGCGCAGACCCCGGTCGGCGTGTTCGTCTTCATCTTCCTGCTCGGCGCGGCCTCGGCCGCCGTCTCGCCAACCATCCAGACCCGCCTCATCAACGTGGCGGGGGACAGCCAGACGCTCGCGGCCGCGATCAATCACGCGTCGCTGAACATCGGCAACAGCGCGGGTGCGGCACTGGGTGCCGTCGCCGTCGCTCGCGGTCTCGGCTACCTCTCGGTGGCCTGGGTCGGCGTCGTTCTCGTCGTGCTCGGTCTGATCATCGCGACGATCAGTTTCTCCACCGAGCGACGGACGCTACATCGGGCCGGGAGCCTCGGTCTGGAGCAGAATGCCATCCTGGATCGCTCGTTTCCGTAGCGCCACCTTGGTACCGACATCGATGCCGGCCACGCGGTACTTCTCGCGGATTCGCTTGAGGTAGCTCTTCGCCGTCTCCTCCGAGATGCCCAACTGGAACGCGACGGCCTTGACCGGCTCGCCACCACCGTAGAGGGCCATGACGCGACGTTCCTGTGCGGAGAGCTTCGGAGCGCCACCCACCTCACCCGAGTTGAGCGCGAGGTCGAGCTCGGCGGAGACGAAGGATTCGCCCTCGGCTGCCGCGCGGATGGCCTCGACGATCATCCCGGCATCCTCGCTCTTCACGAGGTAGCCCAGAGCACCCGCAGCGAGAGCTTCGCGCACGACGTTCGGCTCGGAATAGGTACTCATCAGAACGGTGCGAACACCCGTCGTCTTGAGGGTCGAGATTTTGAGGCTGACCGGAATGTTGTCTTTGAGGTCGAGGTCGAGCAGCACGACGTCGACGGGGAATTCGCCGCTGGTCAGAAGTTCCGGCCACGAGGCCACCGCCGCGACCATGTCGATGTCGGGCGCCGCGTTGCGGATCCACTCGGTCAGTGCACCAAGAAGCATCCGGTGGTCGTCGACGATCGCGAGTCGAATTCGATTTTCAGCAGGAGACACGTTCGAACCTCTTTGTCTTTTCCGTTACTGGTCCGCCGGGTTGTCGACGACGCACTCAATGTCGACCCGGAGGCTAGACCGTTCGGTGGAGTCACTGTATCGCCCCACCCGAGAAATGGATGCCCAGATCGCCGGGTCAACGCGATTTCGCTGCACGTCGGTGGTGGTGATGGTGATCGGGACTTTGATCTGGTTGTTTGCCAGCCGCTCCGCCGGTGTGGTCACGGGACCGAGCGTAAGCGAAAGTGTCCTCGTGGACTGCTGTTTTCGGCTGTCGCTCATCAGCAGCCAGACGGCGGACAGCAGTCCATCGCGCTGGTTGGAGTCGAGGAGGCCGGCGAGGCTTCCCTTGTCGCTGAGCGTCACCGACTTGCCGAGCATCTCCGATTCGGAGACCGCGTGGTACAGCCAGGTCTCGCGCCGACCCTCGATCAGGTGCAGGCGCAGCTCGGTGGCCAGGGATGCCGCGACCGAGGCGGTCTTCGGGTCGAGCTTCAGTTTGGTCCGACCGGTCGCGACGGACTCGAGCAGGTCCTCCGCGGCGAGGTCGAGCCGGGCGAGCTCTTCGGATGCGAGCATTCCGACGGCGAAGCGCGGGGCGGAAACGGTGCTCTGAACAAGCACGCGGTCCAGTTCCTGCTGCACCATGCGCCGGAAACCGCGGACCACGAAGACACCGATCACGGTGGGGAGCACGGAGAGCGCCAGTGTATTGAGCTGGCCGGGGAACGTCGCAGTGGTGAGGTGGCTGTCCAGAACGATCGCGACGATGAACGCGATCCCGAGCACTCCAGCCGACGCGAGCACCTCACGTCCGCGCCGCAGCGTGACGACGATCACTAGACCGAAGCCAGCCGAGACGGATGCAGTGGCGTACGCCCCGATATTGTGCAGCGGCCAGATCGCGAAGAAGTCGAGTGCGACGGACGCCGCGAGAACGACCAGGTAGATCGCGAACAGCCAGACCGGGAACCGGTCGCCCAGGACGGACATCGTGACGAGGGCGGTGACGAACGCCGCGACATAGAGAACCCATGCGAGCGCGGCTGGCCACGGGTCGGGATAGACGGACCACTGGGAAGCGAACAGGCTCACGCCGTACAGCGCCTGGATCGCGCTGAGGACTCCGGCGCCCACACCGAGGTAACCGGTGCCGAGTGTCGCGCCGCGTGCGCTCGCCTGGCGCAGTGCCTTCGCGACGCCGGGAGGGCCGCCCTTGCCACGTCGGCCGAAGATGACGCCGAGCGTGTTTTCGTCCGGGCGAAGAAAGCTGGTCACCGTGGGACCTCCAGAACAACCGTTGTTCCCGAGCCGGGGCTGGAGAACAGGCGGGCATTGCCGCCGACTTCGCGGAGGCGACCGATGACGGATTCGCGGAAACCGAACTTGTCTTCGTCGATCCCGTCGAGATCGAATCCGACCCCGGCGTCCGTGACCATGGCGCGAACCGTGGTCGCGTCATCCGTGATCGTAACGTGGGCCTGGGTGACACCCGAATGGCGACGCACGTTCTCGAGGCACTCGGCGAGAGAGAGCAGGAATGCGTCGAGTACGTCGCTCGGCAGGAGCACCTGTCCAGTGCCGTGCCAGCTCACCTCGAGTCCCATGCGCCCGAAGCGCTGCTTCACCGACTCGAGGGTGGTGCCGAGCGGCGTCTCCTCGACCGGTGTCAGGTTGTAGTTTCCGGCTGCCTGCGGTGTCGGGGTGGCGCCGAGCCGGAGCTGGCGGAGGAGCCGGGCATCCTCGGACGCCTGCTGGCGAAGTGCCTCCGGTGCGACGCCGACGCCCGAGTGAGCAAGGAGCGTCAGCGTGGCGAGCACCGTATCGTGCAGCAGTCGAGCGCCCTGGCGACGCTGGGCCTCGGTCTCACTCGCCTGGCGCTCGGCCCGGTGGGCTTTGCCGATGCTGTAAATTCGTCGCGCCGCGCGAGGCACGCTCGCGCTCAGCCAGTAGCCGAGCACGGCGGACAGGACCCAGCCGAGGATGATGGCGAGGGTCGTGGGGGAGAGTGCACCGAAGTTGGGCGCGGCGAGTTGCACGAGCAGCGTGGTGGCGGCAGCGGCAACGACGACCAGGACGATTCGCAGGACGCTCGACACCAGCACGATTGCAAAACACGCGATCCCCGCCGCGCCGAGGGGGGCCAGCGCCGATGCGAGGCTCGGCGACGGAGTGCCGGAGAAGGGAAGCCGGGCTACCACGAGCGCCGCGAGGCCGGCTGCGATGCCGAGCATCGACCAGAGCAGTGGGTGATTGCGCGGCAGAAGGAACAGGCAGACGGCGAGAAGCAGCAGGAAGGGGATGGTTGAAACGAACGCGCCGACCGTCACGACGCCCGGGAACGCGAGACTGATCAGCGTTAGTAGCGTCCCGGACAGGCCAAGGAAACGCGCGGTGCGCTGAAGAAGGCGATCCCGCTCCTTCGCTATGAGTTCCATATCGTCCAAATGCTCGCAGATTGCCACCACAAATGGGGGTGCCACACCGGTCGAGGGGGGCACAATGTTGCGGATACGGTTGAAGAACAACAGAGGGGTGCGCCGCATAACCTGCGCCGCCACAGTAATACAGCCGCAAAGCCACTCCGGTGGGGACGCGGAACGGCGTTTCACCCGAATGAACTTGCGCCGAGCAGGAACCGGACAGTGCTTACGGTAACTGGTAGACCGGGGGGTCGCATGGGGCCGCTGACCGAACAGCGGCTCCGGCCCCCGTTCCGGAGTTTCCTTACTCCGGAGTTTCCTTACTCCGGAGTGAGCCAACCCTCACGGATTCCGTAGCGCCGCAGCAGGATGCGCGTGCCGACGTCGACTCCGACATCACGGAACTTGCGACGCGCTCGCTTGATGTACGACTTGACGGTTTCTTCCGTCGTGTCCATCTCCGCGGCGACTTCCTTGATCGACCGTCCGGATGCGTACAGGACGAGCGCTCGCTGCTCCTGACGGCCGAGTCCCGGGTCCGGCGATGCCGCGAATCCGGCGACCGCTTCGGCCAGGGGCGCGGACAGGTGTGGCGTGCTGTCCGCGGCGGCACGGATCGCCGCGGCCAGTTCGGCGGCGGAATCGGTCTTCGGGACGAACCCCATGGCGCCGGCGCGCATGGCCGCGGTGACGGAGGCGGAGTCGGCGTGCCGGCTCATCACGATCGCGGCTGTGCCGATGGTGCCGAGAGCGCGCAGCTTGGTGCCGACCGGGATTCCGTCCTCGAGGTGAAGGTCGAGTACGACCACGTCGACCGGGAACTCGGGGTGCGCGATCAGAGCGGCCCAGCTGGTTTCGGCAATCGCGATCGAAATGCCGTTTCCCGGCTCATGGAGACGCGCGGACAGGCCGTCGAGAACCAGGCGATGATCGTCAACGATCGCCACTCTGATTGCGGCTTTCGGCTGCGATCGTCCCATGGGTGCTCCTGTCTGCGACAGCTTAGCGAACATGACACAGACTCGTTTGTATACCCGAATCCGTTTCTCGTTGTCGGGCTAGAAGTCGAGCAGCCGCCTGAGGTGCGAACCGACAGCCTCGTCCTCGATCAGGAATCCGTCGTGACCGAACGGTGACGAGATGACGACGGTCTCGTCGCCGTCCAGAGTCACCGGAAGCTGCCGTGCGAGCAGCCTCTGGTGCTCGAGCGGAAACAGGCGATCCGAGTCGATGCCGAGCACGAGTGCGCGCGCGGTGACCCGTCCGAGCGCGTGTGCGACTCCGCCCCGACCGCGGCCGATATCGTGCGAGTTCATCGCGTTGACCAGGGTGATGTAGCTGTTGGCGTCGAAGCGACGCGTGAACTTGTTGCCGTGGAAATCGAGATAGCTCTCGACGGCATACCGACCTCCGCCACCCATCGGACTGATTCCACTCTGCCAGCTTCGCTGGAATCGATCGTTGAGCTCGGTGGGGGAGCGATAGTTCAGAAGCGCCATGCGTCGCGCGAGCGCGAGTCCGCGGTATGGCCCGTCGCCATCCTCCGCACCGTAGTAGGCGCCGTCTGCGAACTTGGCGTCCAGACGGATCGCGTCGACCTGCACCGTGTTCAGGGCGATCTGGTCGGCGTTGCTCGATTCCGGCGCAGCGAGGATACCGACCCGCTCAACCCGCTCCGGGTAGCCGATCGCCCATTCGAGCGCCTGCATCCCACCCATGGAACCGCCGGTTACCGCGGCCCAGCGTTCGATACCGATCGCGTCCGAGAACGCGACCTGCGCGGCCACCTGGTCGCGAATCGTGACGAACGGGAATCGCGCGCCCCACTCGAGGCCGTCGGGGGCGTGCGATGCGGGCCCGGTCGACCCCTGGCATCCGCCCAGCATGTTGGGCGCGACCACGAACCAGCGGTCGGTGTCGATCGCTTCGCCCGGCCCGACGATGCCGCCCCACCAGCCGGCGGTCGGATGGCCCGGACCCGATGGACCCGTGAGATGGCTGTCACCGGTCAGTGCGTGCAGCACCAGAACCGCGTTGTCCTTCGCGGGGTTGAGCGTCCCGAACGTCTCGTAGGCGATGCGGACGCTCGGTAGCTCGTCCCCGCGTTCGAGCTTCATCGCGCCGATCGACACGAATTTCCGGTTACCGACCGGATCGCCCTCGCGCCACGCGCCGGTCGCCGGAGGCTTGCCGAGGAGCGCCTTCGCGTTCTCCTCGGTGATGAAGGCCGAAGGAACCGTGTCCTCGGAAGTCTGCCAGTCCATAACAAGCTCAAGTATCTCGGAAGAACGCAGTTCGCCCCCGTCTGTTACGACGGGGGCGAACTCCTGTTCGGTGAAGCGTTGACCTAGGCGGTTGCCGCCGTCGCGCCCGCGGTGCGTGCTGCGGCGAGGCCGGCCTCGAGGTCCGCCTTGAGGTCTTCGACGTTTTCGAGTCCGACCGAGAGGCGCACGAGGCCCGGGGTGACGCCCGTGGTCAACTGCTGCTCGGGCGTGAGCTGCGAGTGCGTCGTCGACGCCGGGTGGATGATCAGGCTGCGCACGTCGCCAATGTTGGCGAGGTGGCTGAACAGCGCGACGTTCTCGACCAACGCGCGTCCGGCATCGACGCCGCCCTTGAGCTCGAACGACACGACAGCGCCGACGCCCTTGGGCGCGTACTTGTTGGCCGCCGCGTACCACGGGCTCGACGGGAGGCCCGAGTAGTTG
Source organism: Galbitalea sp. (assembly GCA_036491035.1). Taxonomy (GTDB): domain Bacteria; phylum Actinomycetota; class Actinomycetes; order Actinomycetales; family Microbacteriaceae; genus Galbitalea. Next base: position 14,798 of record DASXCU010000064.1, read on the forward strand.
ACGGAAGCAACATCCGGGTGGTTTTCGAGCCACTCCGCGATCTCCTGAGTGTTCTGCACGTGGCGCTCGATGCGCAGGCTCAGGGTTTCGATGCCCTGGATGAGAGCGAAGGCGCTGTCGGGTGAGAGCGATGCGCCCGTGTCGCGCAGCAGCTGGACGCGCGCCTTGATGACGTACGCGATGCCGTCGCCGAGAACCGTGGTGTAGCTGGCGCCGTGGTAGGACGGGTCCGGCTCGGTGAGGCCCGGGAACTTGTCCACGTGCTTCGACCACGGGAACTTGCCGCCGTCGACGATCACGCCCGCGATGACCGTTCCGTGTCCGCCGAGGAACTTGGTGGCGGAGTGCACGACGATGTCGGCGCCGAACTCGAACGGACGAATGAGGTACGGCGTCGCGATCGTGTTGTCGACGATCAGCGGCAGGATGTTGTCGTGCGCGACCTTGGCGACCAGTTCGATGTCCAGGATGTTGATCTTCGGGTTACCGATGGTCTCCGCGAACAGCAGCTTGGTGTTGGGGCGGATGGCCGCAGCCCACTCGGCGGCGTCATCCTGGTCCTCGACAAACGTGACCTCGATGCCGAGCTTCGCCAGCGTGTACTTGAACAGGTTGTACGTGCCGCCGTAGATCGACGACGACGAGACGATGTGGTCGCCGGCGCCGGCAATGTTGAGCACCGCGTAGGTGATGGCGGATGAACCGGATGCGACGGCCAGAGCGGCCGTGCCACCCTCGAGCGCGGCGAGGCGCTGTTCGACGACGTCGTTGGTCGGGTTCATGATTCGCGAGTAGATGTTGCCGAACTCGGCGAGCGCGAAGAGGTTCTTGGCGTGCTCGGTGCTGTCGAATACGTAGGACGTGGTCTTGTAGATCGGGGTAGCACGCGCGTGAGTGGTCGGGTCGGGCTGTGCGCCCGAGTGGATCTGCTTGGTCTCGAACTGCCAGTCGGCCATGGGTTTCTCCTTGAGTGGATTAGTGAATCGAGCCTAGGCAGGCCCCCGATGCGTACCAACCGCCCGGGAAACACGGCGTAATAGAAGGTGAGTCCCACACTTGACACGCAAAACTAGTTCTGCGAGAGTAGTCGCGTGTCCAGCATCCGGCTCTACATTCTCGACGCCCTCGTCGAGGAGGGCCCGATGCACGGTCACCAGCTGCGGCTCCTTGCCGAGAAGGAGCATGTGCAGGAGTGGACGGACATCAGCGTCGGTGCGCTCTACGGGGCACTGAAGCGCATGGCCGCGGAGGGACTCATCGAAGAGGTGCGGGCCGAACGTGAGGGCGCATACCCCGAGCGCCAGGTCTACGCGATCACGGAGCCTGGTCGCATCTCGCTCGGGGTGATGAAGCTGAATGCCCTCCGCGAGATCGTCGTGCGCCCGGATCCGTTCGACCTCGCAATGTCGCGTCTCGACCACAGCAAACTTGGTGAGCTCGAAGAATTGCTCGCCGCGCGCATCGCTCACCTGAAGGCCATGGCAGCGGAGACCGCGGCCCACATTCACACCATCGAGCAGTACCTCACCCTTACCGAACGCCTCGTTATGAGCCACAAGACGGCCCGGCTGCAGGCCGACGTCCAGTGGCACGAACAGCTCTACACGCAACTACCAGAGATCATTGCCGCCGAGTCGGCGCGAAAGGATGCCCACCATGTCTGAATCAGCAGCTCCCGCTGCGGCCTGGTCACCGCCCAAGCCGTCACCGCACGCGTGGCGTGCTCTGGTCGTGCTCCTCATCGGCATGTTCATGGCGTTGCTCGACACGACCATCGTCAACGTCGCGCTCCAGACCATTCGCGAAAACGTCAACTCCGACGGCCATGCCGCCACGGAAGACGTGTTGTCGTGGATTATCTCGGGCTACGCGCTCGCGTCCGGACTCGCGCTCATCCCGGCCGGACGACTGGGCGACCGATTCGGGCACAAGTGGGTTTTTTTCGCGGGACTGTTCTTGTTTACGGCCGCCAGCCTCGCGTGCGGTCTCGCGCAGAGCGACACCCAGCTCATCGTGTTCCGGGTAATCCAGGGCCTTGCCGGTGGTACTTTCACGCCCGCCGTTGCGGCATTCATCCAGATACTGTTCCCCGGCCGCACCCGCGGGCAGGCCTTCGCGATCATGGGAGCCGTCATCGGTGTGTCCACCGCGCTCGGGCCGATCGTTGGCGGTCTGATCATTCAGGGCTTTGGTAACAGCGACGGGTGGCGCCTGGTGTTCGGCGTCAATGTGCCCATCGGAATCGTCGCTCTCATACTGGCGATAGTGTTCGTGCCGGGTGCCAAACGCACGGAAGAGATCGCGCCGCAGGCGACGGCGGCCGGGCAGCGACTCGGTGTCGACTGGATCGGGCTACTGCTGCTCGCAGGCGGACTGGTGTGCATCCTCGTTCCGCTCATCGAGGGACAGGACAAGGGCTGGCCGGCCTGGACGTTCATCACGCTGGCGGCCGGTGTCGTGCTGATCGTGCTGTTCGCCTTGTATGAGGTCTGGTACACCAAGCGCGGTCGCGGCCCGCTGGTTCCGCCGCACCTGTTCAGCCATCCCGCGTTTTCCGGTGGAACCATTCTGGCACTCGTGTACTTCGCGGCGTTCACCAGCATTTTCTTCACGATCTCGCTGCTCTGGCAGGCTGGCCTCGGCCACACCGCGCTCGAGTCCGGGCTTGTCTCGGTCCCGTTCGCAATTGGCTCGATTTTCGGTGCGTCACAGAGCAATCGTCTCGCTCAGAGACTGGGACGAAACGTGCTCATCATCGGAACGGCGCTCGTGCTGCTGAGCCTGACTGCGATCTGGATCGTCCTGTCGAACGTCAGCGCTTCCGACATCACCAGCTGGGACCTGCTTGTTCCTCTGTTCTTCGGTGGCCTGGGCAATGGTCTGTTCATCGCCCCCAACGCTCAGTTCATCGTCGCAACGGTGGATGCGTCAGAGGCGGGCGCCGCGAGCGGCGTGACACAGACCATGCAGCGGGTGGGCTCGGCGATCGGTATCGCTGTCATCGGCAGCGTGCTGTTCGGGATTGCGGACCTTGCGAGCATCAAGGCCGAGGCCACGAAGCAGACCACGAAGGCGGTCACGAAGAAGGTCGCCGAATATATGAAGGAGCACACCTTCACCTCACCACAGGCGGCGGGCGAGGCGGCGAAGACCGCTGCCGCGCACTTCGGCAAGGTGCTCGGCGCGTCCTACGGCAAGCAGGACCTCGCGAACCACTTCATGACGGCGGCCGCGGGAGCGATCGGAGTCAGCGCCCTGTTCGCGCTGGTGGCCTTCGCCCTGGTCTTCGTTCTGCCGCGCAAGCTCCAGGCCTTCGGCGGAGCGCCCAGCGCCGGACACTAGGCCGGCCTCGCTACGTTAGTAGGCTCATCGCATGGCGACAAAGCGCGTGGTTGTGACCGGGGCGAGTTCGGGAATCGGAGCGGCGACAGCCCGACTGCTCCGGGAACACGGCTGGGACGTTACAGCCGTCGCCCGCCGCGAGGACCGACTGCGGGCGCTCGCCGACGAGACCGGTGCGGACGTGTTCGTCGCCGACCTGACGAAGCAGTCCGACGTGGATGCCCTCCGCGATCACGTCGCGTCCGGCGCACCGCTCAATGGCCTCGTCAACAACGCCGGGGGAGCGTTCGGTCTCGCTTCGGTCGAGGAGAGCGACCCGGAGGACTGGCAGCGGATGTTCGACATCAACGTTCTCGGAACGAAGCGTGTCGTGACGGCGCTGCTGCCGTTGCTTCGCAAGGGAGCGGCGGATGCGGGGTTCGCCGACATCCTCACCGTCACGTCGATCGCCGGTCACGTCGCCTACGAGGGCGGCTCCGGCTACAACGCGGCGAAATTCGCGGAACACGCCCTTGTGGCGGTGCTACGCCTGGAGCTCAACGGCGAACCGATTCGCGTTCTCGAGGTCGCACCCGGGATGGTCAGGACGGACGAGTTCTCACTGACGCGGTTCGGCGGCGACCGTGCTCGTGCCGACGCCGTCTACGACAACGTCCCGGAGCCGCTGAGCGCGGAGGACGTCGCCGCCACCATCGTTTCCACGATGGAGCTCCCCGGTCACATCAACCTCGACCTGATCACCATCAAGCCGGTGGCGCAGGCCGCGCCGCACAAGCTCACACGCGGTCCGCTGAAGCCGAAGCCGTGACCTCTGCCTCCTCGTCGGCCAGCGAATCGGCGAACGCGAGTTTCGGCACGAGGAACAGCAGCACGGCCGCAACGAGCGCACCGCATCCACAGATCGTGAACACGGTCAGGTATCCACCGAGCGTCGGCGTCTGCTTTCCCAGGAACTGAACGGCGCTCGACGCCAGAACGATCGCGAAGGTGGAGGACGCGAACGAACCGCCGATCGTCTTGGTGGTGTTCGTCAGCGCCGTGGCGACGCCGGTCTGACCGCGAGGAGCAGCCGCGGCAGCTGCTGACGGCAGGGCGCCGACCAGCGCGCCCGAGCCGAGACCGGCCACAATCATGTTCGCCAGGGTCTCGATCTCGGTCGAGTGCAACAGCAGGAAGTCGAGATACCCGGCGGCGACCAGGAACGTTGCGACGATGAGAGCGATTCGGGGCGAGGTGCGACTCGCCAGGATCGGGAACAGCACGGCCCCGATGATCAGCGAGATCAGGTAGATCCCGACGACAACCGTGATGCCCCCCGACGACAGCCCGAGCCCGGCACCCGATTTCGGGTTCGCTCCCGCGAACGTCGAAAGCGGTGTCTGCGCGCCCAGGAGGCTGATCCCGACGAGTCCCGCGGTGATCTGAATCGGCCACATGTTCGGCTGCCGGAAGACTCGGATGTCGACCGCGGGGTCCTTCTGCCGCAGCTCGAAAAGCGTCCACGGTATGAAGACGAGCACGCCGAGCAGCATCATCCCGTACACCCACAGCTGGGCCGGTCCGACGATGCGCATGAAGGCGAGACCACCGGTGATAAGCAGCAACCCGAGGGTGAGGAGAACGAAGCCCGGTGCATCGAGCTTGCGGCCCGGGAGGGGTTGCGACTCGGGGACCCCGAACAGGATGGCAAAGAACACGAGGGTGACGGCGATCGCGGGGATCATGAGGGTAAGAGTGACGTTTCCGCCGAACACGTCGATGAGGTTGCCGCCAGCCACGTCGCCGAGGATCGCGCCGACCTCGAGCGCGACCACCAGGAATCCGGCTGCACGACGGGTCTGTGAGGCGCTCCGACCCGAGCGCCGACCCCGATCGAAAATGAGCGCGACCTCGAGCGGCAGCCAGACCACGTAGAAGCCCTGAAGGGCGAACGCGATGAGATACGGCCAGAAGCTGTCCGCGAACGGGAGAGCCCAGGTCGCGAGTCCAGTGAGGATCGTCGAGATCAGGAGGATGCGCTTGTGCCCGTACATGTCGCCGAGCTTGGCGAGGAACGGCACGACGATGGCCGACAGGAGCAGCTGGGCGGCTTCGAACCAGTTGTATTCCGCGGTCTCGATGTGAAGGTGCGAGATGAGCGTCGGGATGAGGGGGATGTAGTACCCCTGCAGGATTCCGCTGGTCAGTTCGAGGAGGAACAGGAATCCGATGAGGCCGAACGTGATGCTGCCGGGTCGCGCCTTTGCGCCCGTCGGGTTCTGAGTGCTTGCCATTCTCGGATGCTAGTAGCTTGGGGAACTGTGAGTCCGCAGCCGCTCAGTGAACTTCTCGATCCGGGCTGGGCGTCGGCCCTCGCGCCCGCTCAGGCCGAGGTCGCCAGGCTCGGCGACTTTCTTCGCGCCGAGAACGCGGCGGGGCGCGGGTACCTCCCGAGCGGACCGAATGTGCTGCGCGCATTCACCTACCCGTTTGCGGACGTCCGCGTACTGATCGTCGGCCAGGACCCGTATCCGACGCCGGGTCATCCGGTCGGGCTGTCCTTCTCCGTCGACCCCGGTGTGCGACCCGTGCCGCGAAGTCTCCAGAACATCTATAAGGAGCTCCACGAGGATCTCGGCGTCGCGATTCCGACCACTGGCGATCTCACCCCGTGGGCCGCCCACGGCGTGCTGCTGCTGAACAGGGTGCTCACGGTGAGACCCGGAGCATCCGGATCGCATCGCGGCATCGGCTGGGAGGCCGTGACCGAGCTGGCCATACGCGCACTGGTCGCCAGGGGCACTCCGCTCGTCGCGATCCTGTGGGGACGGGATGCGGGCACGCTTCGACCACTGCTCGGATCGACCCCTGTCGTCGCCTCCGCACACCCGAGCCCGTTATCGGCGAGCAGCGGTTTTTTCGGTTCCCGGCCGTTCAGTCGCGCGAATGCGCTGCTGGTCGAGCGGGGAGCGGCTCCGATCGACTGGTCTCTCGCGAGTTAGGCTCGTGCCGTGCTGGAAGAGGAGTACGAGACCCGCAGGCAGCTGCCGCCGCACCTGCGTCCGGCCCCGCCACCCGAGCCCGGTTTCGAATACGCGATCCGGGCCGCCGTCGAGACCGACCTGCCGGACGTCCGGGAGATCTACAACCACTACGTGCTGAACTCCTCGGTCACGTTCGACGAGAAGCCGATCACGCTCGTTGCGCTCCGCAAGAAGTTCTCGAGCGGGGAGAAATTGCGGATGCCGTTCCTGGTCGCGCAGAGCCCGAGCGGCCAACTCCTCGGCGTCGCGTGGGTGTACCCGTGGCAGGCCAACACCTCGAACCGTCGCGCGGTCGAGCTCTCGATCTACCTCGGACCGGCCGCGACCGGCCGTGGCCTCGGCAAGGCACTCCTCGAGCGGCTGCTCGGGGACGCGAAGGAAGCCGGCATCAAGGAAGTGATCGTCGTCATCGCCGATCGCGGTGCGGAGGCCTCCATCCAGATGCACAAGAAGTTCGGTTTCCTGGAGACCGGGCGGATGGGCAAGGTCGGGTTCAAGTACGGGCGCTGGCTCGGCACGGTGACGCTGCAGAAGAAGCTGCGTTAGGTTTCGATACGCGTCGCTTCGCGGCGCTACTCAACCCACTACCGGTGGCTTCCGCCGAGCTCCAGTAGGCCGACGCCGCCGATCACGAGGACCATCCCGACGATCTGCTGCCAGGTGAGCGACTCGTGGAAGACCAGCCAGCTGATGACCGCGACCGCAACGACTCCGACGCCCGCCCAGATCGCGTAGGCGATGCCGAGCGGTACCCCCACGCGAAGCGTGAGCGAAAGCAGGACGAACGAGAGCACGTAGCCGACGCCGATGACGATGTACGCCCACCAGACGTTCTTCGGGCCGCTGGCGTACTTCAGGAAACTGGTCGCGATAACCTCGCTCACAATGGCGGCGGCGAGGTAGAGGTAGCCCATGTCGTTCAAGCTACCAACTACCTCGCCGCCGTTTTGACGCTCCACGAGACCCGGATCTAGTTCTTCGGTGTGGCCCGGCGCAGCACGAAGTACCCGGCGAGCGCGCAGACGGCGGCGGGGGCGAGAAGCCACACCGTTACTCCGACCGGCCCGGACTGATCGAACCAGGTCCCCACGGCGGGCCACTGATGACCGAGCGTGAAATAAGCGACGGCACCGAGAAGGATGATCGCGATAATTCCGAAGAAGATCGTGAGCCCCGTGGCTCGCCAGCGCACATAGAACGTTGCACCCGCGGTCCCGATGAACAACAGGAACAGGAACGCGCAGAAGTACATCACGAATCGGAGCAGCCAGAAGCTGTTGGTGAAGAACAGCGGAGCGAACATCCTCCCTCCGAGCCCCCAGCCATTGGTCGCGATTTCGATCGAACTCATGATCGTGAGCACCACGGCAAAGCCCAGCGACAACCCCACAAAGGCGATCACGGAGCCGAGGTAGAAGTCACGCCTCGTGACCCCGAACCCCAGCGAGAACGGGAAGGTCCTCGAGATGGCCTGCACCGCGATGACGATGCCGTACACGTAGATGTAGGACACGGCACCCGAATAACCGAGGTGGCTGGAGCTGCGGTTCGCTGAGTTAACGCCTCCCGTCGATTCGACGATGATCCACCAGATCGCGAGATTCAGTACGAAGATCGCGCCGAGCACGATGAGGGGCAGGTAGAGGATCTGGAAGCGATTCACGAAGTGAAGCTTCACGACGGCGAGGGTGCGCCGACCCGCTTCGTTGGACCGGGACGCGGGCAGCGCCTGGGCGAGGGTGGTCATGACTGGGCTCCAAATTCTGTCTCGGGGATGCTGGTCTTGCGAACGATGAGTTGTTGCAGGGAAACCGGTCCGAGCTCGAGTCCCGCGCTCACGGCTGCCCTGCGGTCGGCGGCGTCCACGTTCTCGATTGTCACGGACGTCAGGCCGCCGATACCTTCGCGGTGGAGTACAGCGCGTTTACCGACGAATGCGTCGACGGCGGCTTTGGTACCCGACACGGTCGTCGCCGATCCGCGCAGCTCGTCGGCGCTCTCGTCGATGATGATGCGTCCGTCGTCGATGACGATCACGTGTTCGAGCAGGTTGCTGACCTCGTCGATGAGATGTGTCGAGAGGATGACCGTTCGGGGGTTCTCTCCGAAGTCTTCGAGGAGCCGGTCGTAGAAAATCTGGCGAGCGACCGCGTCGAGGCCGAGGTATGGCTCATCGAAGAACGTGAGGGGCGCACGCGACGCGAGGCCGACAATGACGCCCACGGCCGACAGCTGTCCCCGGGAGAGCTTCTTGATCCGACGGTTTACCGGAACTCGGAAGTCCGCGATGAGCCGATCGGCGAAGTCAGCATCCCAGTTCTGGAAGAACCAGGGGGCGCTGGCGAACACGTGCTTCGGCTTGAAATCATCCGGGTAGGCCTGGCTCTCCTTGATGAAGCAGACGTTGCCGAGCACGGCCGCGTTTTCGACGGGAGACTGACCGAAAACCCGGATGGTGCCATCCGTCGCGAACTGCTGGCCGGTCAGGAGCTGCATCATGGTGGTCTTGCCGGCCCCGTTGCGTCCGAGCAGTCCGTAAATCTTGTTCTCTTCGATTCGCAGACTGACGTCGTCCACCGCAGTGAACTTGCCGAATCGCTTGGTGAGGTCATCGACCTCGACAACGGTGGTCATTTCGTGCCTTCCTTCTGGATCATGCTGACGAGTTGTTCCTGGCTGAGGCCGAGTTTGGTGGCCTCCGCGACGAGCGGCCGAACGTATTCGGCTTCGAACTGGTCGCGGCGCTTGGTCGCGATACGGGCCTGCGCCCCGGTGGAGACGAACATGCCGATGCCCCGCTTCTTGTACAGAATTCCGTCGTCAACCAGGAGGTTGACGCCCTTGCCCGCAGTCGCGGGATTGATGCGGTAGAACGCCGCGAATTCGTTGGTGGATGGGACTTGTGCTTCCTCGAGCAGGTTCCCGGCCAGGATGTCGTTTTCGATGGCTTCGGAGATCTGCAGGAAGATCGGTCGCGACTCATCCATCGCGCATTCCCGGCGAAAGCTTCGCTGGTTCATTACTCATGTAACTAACCAACCAGCCTCGACTCCTCCTGTCAAGCTTTTTTCGAGAACTAGGGTGGGAAACATGTTCGAGCTCCACCATCTCTCCGCGCAGGAACAGTGGGACTGGCTGCACCGCGGCGAGATCACGCCGACCGAACTCGTTACGCACTACCTCGACCGCATCGAGCGACTGAACCCGGAGCTGGGCGCGTTCACGACGGTCACGGCGCAGTCTGCGCTCGCTAGAGCCGGGATGCTCGGCGACCTCGTCCCGTCGAACGGAGCGCTGTGGGGACTTCCCATCGGCGACAAGGACCTGGTGCGACGAGCGGGCGTGCGAACCACCTTCGGTTCGCGGGTGTTTGAGAACTTCGTGCCGGATCGCTCCGACGAGCTCGTGGACGTACTCGACCGCGCCGGGTCGATCAGCCTCGGCAAGACGAACGCCCCAGAGTTCGGGATGCCCAGCTATACCGAATCGCTCGTCGCGCCACCGGCCAGAAATCCATGGAGCCTCGGGCTCGGCGCGGGAGGCAGCAGCGGGGGAGCGGCGGCTGCCGTTTCGGCGGGCCTGCTTCCGGTCGCGCCAGGATCGGACGGCGGCGGTTCGATCCGTATCCCGGCCGCGGCGACGGGACTGGTCGGCGTGAAGCCGGGTCGGGGTCTGGTGCCCTCGGGCTCGGGATTCACCACCACTGGCGGCCTCGTCACGACCGGGCCGCTGGCGCGGGGCGTCGCGGACGCCGCCATGCTGCTCGACGCAATGATCGCCGGGTCCCCATATCGGTATTCGACACGATCACCTGCCTGGAACGACGGGCCGCTGCTCGGCGCCGCCGTTCGTGGCGAGGGACGCTTCCAGCTGGGCGTGATGACGACATCACCATGGGACACCGCGTACGAGATCGCCATCTCGGCAGAGGCGACGGCCGCGCTCGAGTTCGGAATCGCCGAACTGACGGCGATCGGGCACGGCATCGAGCAGTTCGCGCTCGAACCGGATGACAGCTACGGCCCCGCGTTCCGAACACTATGGCAGGCCGGCGCATCCGACCTGCCCGTCGAGGGCGACCAGCTCGATCTGCTCGAGCCCCTGACGCGCTGGCTGGTCGAGCGCGGCCGCGCAATCCCGGCCAGAGCCCTGGTGGAGGCGCTGTCGAAACTCACCGCATTCGAGCGGTCGATCATCCGGCAGTTCGAGGCTTACGACGCCGTGGTTACCCCGTCGCTCGCGCTGACGCCGCGGCCGCTCGGCTGGTATTCCGCTGATGACCCGGAGCTGAACTTCGCGCAGCAGGTGCAGTACACGCCGTTCACTTCGTTCGCGAACGTCACGGGCCTGCCGGCGATCACGCTGCCCGTCTATCAGACCGAGGACGGGCTGCCGATGGGGATTCAGCTCGTGGGCCGGCCGGGCGGCGAGGCAACTCTCTTCTCGATCGGTGCGCAACTGGAACGACGGATCGCCTGGCAGCGTCGCCATCCAGCGATGTGGTGAGCGCTCGGCGCTGCCCTAGTCCGTCGGCGTAACGAACACGTTGTCGACGAGTTGCTGCATCACGCTGTCGCTGGAGCCCTGCATCCAGTAGCCGTCGATAAACAGGTATTCGTCGGGATAGTCGGTCACGTCCGTGTTCGCGAACAACATGCCGTGATCCTTCTCGGTGGCGACGTATCCGTTTGCGGTCAACGCCTGCTGCTGGGTCGAGGTCTGCGCCGTCGTGATAGGGGAGAAGGCGTAGGCGACGCTGCTCGACGAGTCAGGGTAGGCCCACTGGCACAGGATGCCGCCGTAGCTGTCGAACGCGACGAGGTTCGATGCGATGTTCTGCATTCGCTGCAGGTAGTCCTTCTGCAGTGTGAAGCCGGCCGATGCCTTCGACTTGAATACGGCAAGCGTCGCCGGCGGCAGGATCGAGTTGCACGTGTACTTCTGCGCCGAGAACGTCGGAGTCGGAGTCGGCGTCGGAGTCGACACGGTGGGGGCGGTCGTCGTCTGTGCCTTCGCGGAGTGAGCTGCCGTCGGCGTGGCAGAGCAGGCGCTGAGGGTCGCGACGGCTACCAGCGCGACGGTGACAACGGCGGTACGGAGCGCGATCGAGGAGCGTGCCATGCGGTTAAGGATAGGGCAGTTGTTTTTGCTATCGCCCAACGAGCGCCGCGCTCGCGTCCCACAGCGCGGCTGCCAGAGTAAGGTCGCGGCCCTGCGAGGTCGTCGGCCCGTTCGGCTTCAGCCCGTCGAAGTAGGTGCCATTCGGGGCGTCGATCGAGGGGTTCGTCGCGAGTTGAAGAAGCGGCGCGGCGCCCGCCTCGGGCGGAATCTGCGTGATCGATGCCAGCCGCATTGCGGCGCGTCCGAGCGCCGTATCGGTGCCGAACGACGTACGCACAGAGCCGGGGTGGAAGGAGTACGCGGTCAGCGACGTGCGCCTGGCGAGCTCCCGCGCGAAGAGGATGGTCTCGATCTTGGACGTGCCGTATGCCCGCCAGCCGCCCTGGTAGGCACGGTGCGTCCAGTCGAGATCGTCCAGCCTGATTCGGCCAAGCCGATTCGCCACACTGGCGGTGCCGATAACCCGGGCACCGCTCTCGACGAGCCGATCGGTCAGGAGAGAGGTGAGCAGGAATGGAGCGAGGTGGTTGTGCTGGAACGTGCGCTCGTGGCCGTCCGCGGTCGTACCGCGCTTGCCGACAAGTCCTCCGGCGTTGTTCGCCAGGACGTCGATTCTCGGGTATTTCGCGAGCAGCGCGGTCGCGAGCGCTCGAACATCGTCGAGCCGGTCGTAGTCCGCGAGAAAAGCGGTTCCGCCCGTCTCCGCAGCTACCGCACGTGTGCGCTCCGGGTTGCGACCGACGACGGCGATATCCCAGCCGTCCTTCGCCAGCTGGCGGGCCGCTACGGCGCCGATGCCGGAGCTCGCACCCGTCAGGACGATCGTTTTCTGTTTTGGCACGGTGCACACTCTCTGAGAATCTGTTTGCACAATACAGTGACACCATGAGCGGCGGCCTGCGCAGGATCGCGATGGTGGCGATGCACACCTCGCCAGTCGCCCCGCCCGGCACGGGGGACGCCGGGGGCATGAACGTCACCGTCCTCGCGCTGGCGAGCCAGCTGGCCCGTCGCGGCGTCGAGGTCGACATCCTCACCCGGGCGACCGCAGCCCCCGAGGAGCGCGAACTAGCCGACGGGCTGGTGCTCCGATCGCTGGCCGCGGGGCCGCCCGAGCCACTCGCAAAGAGCCGGTTGGTGGAAGTCGCCGATGAATTCGGCGAGGCCGTCGCGACGCTCGCCGGTCGGTCGGAGCCGCGCTACGACCTGCTGCATTCGCACTATTGGCTCAGCGGGCTGTCCACCCTGCCCGTCGCGATCGAGCTCGGACTGCCGTTCGTGCAGAGTTTTCACACCCTTGGGGCGATGAAGAATGCGGCGCTTCCGCCCGGCGACCTGCCGGAACCCGAGGGTCGCCTTCGTGGCGAGGCGTTCCTCGCGAACCAGGCGGACGCGATCGTCGCGGGCTCGGCCGCCGAGGTGGGGACGCTCATCGACGAGCTGCGCACTCCGCCGGAACGACTGTGGGTCATCCCGCCCGGGGTCGACACCGAACTGTTCTCACCGGATCGGGCACGGAATGACGCCGCGGTTCGAGCACGGCTCGGTCTGCCGGCAAACCGACCACTGCTGGTACTCGCCGGTCGGGTTCAGCCGCTTAAGGATCAGGAACTGGGCATCCGGATTCTCGCCGAGCTGGCGATGGTCTCGCCCGCACCCCTGCTCGTGATCGCCGGTGAAGCGACCGACCCCGCGTATCGCGAACGCCTGACGCAGGCCGCCATCATGCGTCGGGTCGAGGACGACGTCCGGTTCGTCGGCGCCCTCGAACGAGAGACGCTCGCCGACCTGTTCGCCGCAGCCGAGTGCACTCTTGTTACGTCGTACTCCGAGAGCTTCGGACTGGTCGCGCTGGAATCGGCGGCAAGCGGAACCCCCGTCGTTGCCTACCGCAGCAGCGGTCTGGTCGAGTCGGTTCGGGATGGAGAGTCGGGATACCTGCTCGAGCGCCGCGATCCCGCCGACTGGGCCGCCGCCATCCTTGCGCATCGAGCAGATGGCGCACGGGTAGCGGCGATGCGCCGATCGGCGAGATCCTTCGCAGAGGGCTTCACCTGGGCGACCGCGGCCGCATCCCACCTCGCGCTTTACGAGAGCCTCGTTCGCTAGCTCGGCCGACCGTAGGTCTCGAGCAGTCGCAGCCAGATCTCGTTCATGGTCGGATACGCCGGAACGGCGTGCCAGAGACGGTCGAGCGGCACCTCGCCCACGACAGCAATCGTTGCGGCCTGCAGCATCTCGCCGACATCCTGGCCGACGAAGGTCACGCCGAGCACGACCTTGCGCTTCTCATCGACGACCATCCGCGCTTTTCCGACGTAGTTGTCGGCCTGGATGGCTGTCCCGGCCAACCAGCTCAGGTCGTAGTCGATGACCCGGGTGTCGTAACCGGCCTTCTCTGCGGCGTCGGCCGTGAGCCCCACCGAGGCGACCTCCGGATCGCTGAACGTGACCTGGGGCACCGCCTCATGATCCGCCGTGGCGACGTGGACGCCCCACGCCTCGTCGCGCACCGGTTTGCCGAGCGCGCGAGCGACGATGACATCGCCGGCGGCGCGAGCCTGGTACTTGCCCTGGTGGGTGAGCAGCACGCGGTGATTGATATCGCCGGTCGCGTACAGCCAGTCGAATCCCTTCACCAGCATCGTGTCGTCGACCTCGAGCCAGTCGCCGTCCTTCAGGCCGATGCTGTCGAGCCCGAGATCCATGCTGCGCGGAACGCGGCCGGCCGCGACCAGGAGTTTTTCCGCGACGATCGCGTCGCCCCCGTCGACTTCGACGACAAAGTCGCCGTCCTTCTTCGAGACCGCCGTCGGCGACGTGTTGAGGAGCACCGTCGCGCCAAGTTCCTTGAGCGAATCACCGACGAGTTCGCCGGCGAACGGCTCCTGTCCGGCGAGAAGGCTCGACCGGGAGATGATCGTGACCTTCGTTCCGAAGCTCGCGTACGCGGTCGCCATCTCGACCGCGACGACGCCGCCACCGATGATCGCGAGGCTCTTCGGGGCGACCTTGGCGCTAGTCGCATCGTGGCTCGTCCACGGCTCGGTGCCCGCGAGACCCGGGATGTCCGGAAGCAGCGCGACGGAACCGGTGCTCACGCACACCGCGTGACGTGCCGTGTAGACGGTGTCCCCGATCGTTACCTCCTTCACGCCGGTGATTCTGCCGTGGCCGCGGGCGAGGTCGATGTGCGCGCCCTCGAGCCACTTCACCTGCCCCTCGTCATCCCAGTCGTGGATGATCTCGGTGCGCCGCTTGAAGGTCGCTGCGACATCCAGGTCTCCGGTCACCGCCTCGCTGGCGCCACCAACCTTCTTCGCCGCGCGGTAGACCATGCCGCTGCGCAGCAGCGCCTTCGACGGCATGCAGGCCCAGTATGAGCAATCGCCACCGACGAGTTCGGATTCGACGATCAGGGCGGTCAAGCCACCCTGCACCGCTCGGTCGGCGACGTTTTCGCCGACGGCTCCGGCTCCTATAACAATGAGGTCGTACTCGGTGGTCGTCATGTTTTCACGCTACCCGGCGAGCGGCGTGGACGGCCCGGAAATTCCGAGGTTATTTTGCGGTGAGCGCGCCGATGATGCGGAGAATGGTCGGAAGGTCGGCGGCCGCGTTGTCCGGCGAGGTCGGCGCGAATTCGGTGATGCCGGCTCCCACGAGCTCGAAGTCGGCTCGCACCGCACGAATCAGCTCGACGAGCGTGGCCGCCGACAGGCCGAAGGGCACGGGCGAATCGAGGCCGTCAAATTCGGCGGGATCCAGCACATCGAGGTCCACGTGGATGTAGATCCGGGATCGCCCGGACTTCTTCACGGCCGCCAGTAGCTGCTTCGCGGTAACCGACCCCGCGTCGAGCAGCGGGATGCCGGCCTCGTCGAGGTAGGTCTCCTCGGCCGGGTCCAGTTCTCGCGCACCGATCAGGATGACGTCGCTCGGTGTCAGGGGGCGGGCGGGCACGAGCCCCGGCACGCCATCGCCGAGCAGGGTGCGAAGCACCATGCCGTTGAACACCGAGGACGGCGAACTCTCGGGAGTGTTTAGGTCGCCGTGGGCGTCGAACCACAGCACGGCGACGTCGCCCTCATCCGCCACGTGCGCCACCGATGCGAGCTCGACACCGCAGTCGCCGCCGATCGTGATGGCGACACCATCCAGCGTCGAGAGCGCCATCGCCTGGCGATCACGAACGAGCTGGAGGGAACTGAATCGGGAAACGGTGGTGCCCTGCGCTTCGCCCGCTTCGAGCGGAACCGCGACGGTCGTGGTGCTTGCGGAGGGCAGGTCGCCTCGGATCGCGTCGGCACCATCGAGCAGGCGCATCGCGCGAGCCGAGCCCGATCCCTGCCACTGCGGAACGACGAGAAAGTGAGTGGTCACGTTCCTCAGTTTGGCACCTAGGGACGCACGGCTTCGTCAAGTTTCGCTCTGAGCTGCACAGCGTCGAACCGGCCGCCGTAGGCCGGCATGTCGCGATCGACCCGCCAGCTCTCCTCAAGCGCGCCGAGGTTCACCGTGTCGAATCCGATCTCGTCGTAGAACCGGGTGACGAGCTCGACGGCCTCCGGAAAGTCGCTCGCCGTAGCGAGCGCGCGACGGCCCGGTGTTCCGGACGCAGACGCGTCGCTGAGGATCTGGTCGGATTGGATGTGGTTGAAGCCCTTCGCGACCTTGGCTCCCTCGAGGTGGCGCTGGAGGACACCCGTGACAGTGATCGAGTGGTCCTCGATCTCGGGGAAGCGTCCGTCGCGCTCGAAATAGTAGTTGTCGGTGTCGATGACGACCTTGCCGGCCAGCGGAGCAACGGGAACGCTCGGCTCGGCCTTGAACGGGATAGTCACGACCACGAAATCGCCGGCGGCAGCTGCCTCCTCGACGGTTCCCGCGCTCGCGTTCGGACCGAGATCGGTCACGAGGTCCGCAAGAGTCTCCGGGCCGCGAGAATTGGAGAGGACGACGGTGTATCCGTGTGCGATGGCGGCGCGCGCGACGCTCGTTCCGATGTGGCCAGAGCCGATGAATCCGATAGTTGTCATGTCCGACTCAACCTCGCAATGTCCGCTACCCTTCCCGTTCGGCCGATCTTCTGTGCGCACGCCCAGCCTGTCAAGTCCCTCCGTCCGATGTGGTGGCGGGGGCGTCCGGCCCTACGATGCAGGAGACGGAAGGATCGGACCACGTGGGTAAGTTGCTCTACGGTGCCGCTGGCGCAGAGATCGAGTTCGACGATCGGGTGCTCGCCCATCTGCAGCTCGTGATCAGCACCAAGCTGCGGCGCGGCGAGGGCTTCTTCTTCTCCTGGCGAGACGACCCGGCGCTCGGTGACGGGCGCAGCACCATCTGGCTGGAGACATCCATCCCGCTGCGGTTCCGCTACTCCTCGTCGATGCGACACGATCTCAATCGTGAGTGGCTCGAAGAGCTCACCCAGTCCGCCAACTCGCCGGCGGGACTGAGCCTGTCGACCGAACCCGGCGAAGACGTCAGCCGCCCGAAGTCCCGGGTCTAGGCCCAAAGACGTCATCCGCCCGAAATCCCGGGTTTAGACGCTAACCCTCGTCGGGGGTCCTGGCCGGCTTCGGCGGCGGCTCGTCGCCGAGCAGCAACCCGCTCGCGGATGACGCCGATGAGATCAGCTGCTCGAGCCACTCACGGTTGATCGCCGCGGGGCGTGAACCGGTGAAGAAGAAGTGGAGTGGCACCCCGTTGTCGATCCAGATCGCGTGACGGCCGCTCCCGCGCTCGGCGGGCTGCACCCAGGTGAGGAAGAAATCTTCGTGCCGGCGCAGCTTCGTACTGATGACGATCTGCAGGTGCATGAGCACCCGGTCGTCGAAGTCGTATTCCTCGCCGTCGTACTGAAGAAAGCCCACTGATATCCCTTAGCTATCCCTTAGCGCATCGGAAGTGCCGTACCCGCAATTGGCGGTCCGGGGCACTAACAGCAGAGTACCGTGCGGACTTCGCCGAATTTGCCCTTTGACACAAGGACGAACACGGTAGCGTGAACTTATGGCGCTTCCCGTTTTCTCCCCAGAGTCAGGCCTGTCGTGATCATCAATCGACTGACCGTAGATGGCAAGGACTACTTCCTTCCGGATCCGGTCACGGAACTGAAGTCGAAGATCCTGAGCGCGATCAAGGCCGGTGGCGATTACGTGACGATTCCGCCACTTCGCGGAGGACCGGGCCTGGACATCCTGTTCTCGCCCGGCATGCCCGTACTGTGGGCGCAGATCGAGGTGGGCGAGCCTCAGGAGGACGAGTCGGACGACTCGGCACCCCTCGACGTCGACCAGTTCGGCGCGTTCTAGCCCCGTCGCTCCAACACGAGGGCGTCGAGTTCGTCCCGGGGTAGCGGCTCGGCGATCAGGTAACCCTGGGCGCGATCGCAGCCGAGCGCGCGAACCCGGTGCAGTTGCTCCTCGGTTTCGACCCCCTCGGCGACCGTCCGAAGCCCGCGATCCTGAGCGAGCCGCACGATCGTGGCCATCAGGCCCTCATCCTCGTTCTGAACGATGGTGCGGTCGATCTTGAGTTCGCTGGCCGGGAGTGCCAGTACCTGCTCGACCGAGGAGTGACCGACGCCGAAGTCGTCGATTGAGATACCCACCCCGTCGTCGCGGAGGTGGGACAGGCGGTCCGCGACCTGCGGACGATTCGCGATGAAGCGCGACTCGGTGATCTCCAGTGTGATGACGTCCGGAAGGATCTCGAGCGTGGCGAGCTCGGATTCAAGGTGTTCAAAGAATCCCCTGCGAGCGAGTTGCAGCGCGGACACGTTCACCGATACCTCGATGCCGAGACCCTTCTCGGTGAAATCGGCCGCCGTGCTGCACGCCTCGCTCACCATGAACTCGCCGATCTCGTCGATCTGGCCGAATTCCTCCGCGATGGGGATGAACATGAGGGGTGACTGCATCCCGAGCTCCGGGTGCATCCAGCGGCTCAGGGACTCGACGGCGACGATGTCGCCCGATCCCAGATCGATCTGCGGTTGGTAGTAGGCCACGATCTCTCCGCGCGACGCGGCGCCGGGAAGGTCGGCGATGAGCTGTTCTTCGTGGTTCATCTGGCGCTGTCTCATTTTCTCGCTGTTCTGAGTCGTGTTCGGCGTACCTGTTCCATGCTTGGCGCGTCGAAAAAGGATGTCAACGCCGGTAGACAGGGCGTTTTAGACGCGTATACTCCTGCCGCTGGCTACTTGGTTGATTCGGCCGTTGCAGCCAACTACTCTGTCTGCAGAACGCGCGGTTTCCTTCGCTTTTGTTGTTGCTCGTATCGAAAGTCAGGAGCTGGGATGGCTAGCACGACCATCGGTCGCGCTGACGTCAGTCGGCGCAATAATGTTCGAGTCTCGGGTAATTCGAACGGCCGGCCGATTGTGTTTGCGCACGGGTTCGGATGCAGCCAGGAGGTCTGGCGCGATGTGCTTCCGCATTTCGAGGAGCGGTTCAAAGTAGTCGCGTTCGATCACGTCGGGGCGGGTGGGTCGGACGTCGACGCCTACGACCGCGGCAAATACGATTCGCTTTCCGGTTACGCGGACGACCTGCTGGAGATCCTGGAAACGGAGAACCTCCGCGACGTCGTGTACGTCGGGCACTCGGTCAGTTCGATGATCGGTGTTGTCGCCGCGAACCAGGACCCGTCGCGCTTCGGCAGCCTCGTTCTCGTCGGGCCGTCGCCCCGCTACGTCAACGACGGCGACTACCTCGGGGGTTTCGAGCAGGAAGACATCGACGACCTGCTTGATTCGCTGGACGCGAACTACCTGGGCTGGTCGGCCAGCATGGCACCGGTGATCATGGGCAACGCCGAACGGCCGGAACTCGGGGAGACCCTGACCACGAGTTTCTGCCGGATCGACCCGGCGATCGCCGGCCAGTTCGCGCGCGTGACCTTCCTCTCGGACAACCGTCGCGACCTCGGCGCGGTGACCGTGCCGACGCTCGTGTTGCAGTGCACCGATGATGTCATTGCACCGCTTGCGGTCGGGCGTTTCGTTCACGAACACATTCCGGGAAGCCGGTTCCACCTTCTTGCCGCCACGGGTCACGTGCCCAACATCTCCGGGCCGGACGAGCTCGCCGAGGCCATCCTCGACTACCTGCGATGACGATTGCGGAACGGCCGGAGGTGGAGTTGGACCCGGCAGACGGTGGAGCATCCTACGAGGAGCTGTACGAGCAGGCGCCGTGCGGATTCCTCTCGCTCTCGCTGGACGGAACCATCGTTCGCGTCAATCAGACCCTGCTCGACTGGACGGGCCACGAGCGTTCGGCGCTTTTGGGTGCATCCATCCGGACGTTGCTCGCACCCGGCAGCCAGATCTTCTACGAGACACGGTTCGTTCCCGTTCTCGGTCTCGAGGGTCGCGCCCGGGAGGTCGCCTTTGAGCTGCGTCGGGCGGACGGTTCGTCGCTGCACGTGCTGACCAACTCGGACGTGGTGGGGACAGATGACCAAGCGCAGGTTCGGATGGCGGTCTTCGACTCCACCCAGCGGCACACCTATGAGCGTGACCTCGTCGACGCGCGAAGGCGGGCCGAGGCTTCCGAGGCTCGTGTTCGCGTGCTCCAGGATGCGACGAGCGTCTTCGCCGGCTGCGTGACGGTCGACGATGTCGCCGAGGCGCTCGTGCAGATCGCCCGCGATGCGTTCGCGGCGACGGAGGCATCGGTCATGCTGATGCACGAGTCCGGCCAGCTCTACATCGCGGCCGGAACTCACCCTTTGCTGCCCTTCCTGCCGGCAAACACGCTCGAGCGCGGGTCCGAGGCAATCCGTCGGGACGAGGTGTTCCTGCTTTCGAGCCTCGAGGAGGCCGATGCGTTTCGTACCGACGTCGGACAGTCGATGCGCCAGGCGCGAATCGAGGCAATCTCAGCGACCCCCATCCAGAGTGAGGGCGGGCTGTTCGGCGTGCTGCACTGCTCGTTTGGGCGGTCCCGGGAGTTCGACGCTGCATTCCTGCAGCTCAACCAGGCACTAGCGCGGCAGGCGAGCCAGATCATCGCCCGCCTCACGCTTCAGGCCGAGCTCGCCCACCAGGCCATGCACGACCAGCTGACCGGGCTGGCCAACCGCACGCTGCTCCAGGAGAGCGTGGACGAGGCGATCGCGGACAGCGGCCGACTGGGTGTTCCCCTCGCCGTGCTGTTCGTGGATCTCGACGGCTTCAAGGCGGTGAACGACCACCTCGGTCATGTGATCGGCGACTCGACCCTGACCTCGGTTGCCGCGCGTCTTCGGGACCACGTGCGGGCGACGGACGTGGTCGGCCGGTTCGGTGGCGACGAGTTCGTCGTCGTGTGCCCGCACACCGACGAGGCTTCGGCGGAGGCCGTGGCCGAGCGGCTGCGAGCGGAGATCGGACGGCCGATCGGGGGAGTTCCGTCGCAGTATCCGGTGACCGCGAGTATCGGGATTGCGCTGTGGGAGCCGTCGGCAGACGCCGACTCCGTCGACCCGGACACGCTGTTCCGCGTCGCCGACGAGGCGATGTACCGCTGCAAAAACGCCGGCAAGGACTGCGTCACCCTCGTCCGCGTCTGAGCCGCGGTCAGCCGGCCGGGTCAGCCGCGGGTCGACCGATCGTGGACGGTGACGAGGTAGCCATCCGGGTCCTGGAACACAAACGTCGTGCCGAATGGTCCCTCGAAGGGGGCCTGGACGATGACCGCGCCGGCCGCGGCGACCGTGTCGTGCAGCGTCGTCGCCTCCGGGTCGTGCAGCCAGAGGGCGACGCCGAGCCCCGCGGGTCCGGCTTCGAGGTCCACGCCCGGGGCGGGCTCCCGGACGGCGAATGTCGGCTGGGTGTCGAACACCACCGCGTGCGGCGGTGAGAAGGGCGCGCGCGTGAGCCCGACGATCTCCTCGTAGAACGTTGCCGCCTTCTCGAGGTCGCGCACCTGCAGGGCGAGAAAGTCGGGACCGGTTATAGCCATGGGAGTTCTCCTCATATGTCAGTACTCTTACATACAGTGTATGTGAGGATACTGACATGGCAATCGATTCACCGCAGATCGGATATCTGCTGAAGCACGCGCAGTCGCTGCTGCACGCCCGAATGGAGGAGGCACTCCGGCCACTCGGGCTTACGGTGTCGCACTACTCCTGCCTGCACCACCTCCGCCTGGAGCCCGGCATCTCGTCCTCGGCTCTCGCCCGCCGTACCTTCGTGACTCGCCAGTCGATGAACGTCATGCTCCAGCAGCTGATCGATCGTGGCCTGGTGTCACGTGCCGACCGCGCCGATAGCGGTCGCGCGCTGCCGGCCGCCCTGACACGGGATGGGATCGCGGCCCTCGATGCAGCCGAGCGACTCGTCGACGGGGTCGAGCAGCGGATGCTCTCCGGGCTGACCCCCGCCCAGAGCGCCGCACTTGGCCGTGGCCTCGCCGCCAGCGTTGCCGCTCTCGCAGTCTCTGGCATGCCGCCCGCTTCGACTTGACGCAAATTGTCGCTCAGCGGGCGTCATTCCGACAATTTGTGTCAACTCGACGGTGCACGAACGGACGGTGCCCCCACGCAGATTCGAACTGCGGCCCCTGCCTCCGGAGGGCGAAAAGCAGCCTGATTTGGCGCGGCTACTCGCAAAAATCCCAGTGTTTATAAGGGATTGAGATCAACAGAGAATCAGACAAATCAAGGTGATTTGGTTCAAACGTTGCCATTTTGTTGCCACTGCGCGAGAGCGACGCTAATTGTTTCTTGAAATCTCGGCCTGCATATCGGTGACGAGTTCCGTAGTTGCTCCTTCCCACCCGAACCGTAGGTAGAGCTCAGTCATCAATTCGACAACAAGCTCTCGTGTTCCTGAGAGCGCGAGCTCAGGTGTGATCCTCACGTCTCGTTTCCACGACGGGGAGCCGAAGGCATACGTACTGTTGAAGCCGGATCGCCTTTGATTTGCGGCTACCAGCGCCCGCCCCGAGATCGAGTTCACTTCCAGGTGAAGCACCAATGTTGCTGTCGGAAAAGCTGCTCGCTGCATGCGAGCAGCAAACTCGAACGCTTGGGTGAAGTACCACAACGGGAGCCAAACAGGCAGGTATCCATCGTCATTCTCTCGCCCGAAGCTGTCCCAGTCGGGCTTGTATTCGTGGCCGATAGCGAGCATGTCGATGAAGAGTCCGGACTGATAAAAACGCCAGACCTCTTGATCCCCCCAATCGCTGCGGTCCCCGATCCACTCATCGCCGTTCTGAGGAGATCGGATTACGGGAAAGGAAGCGCGAGGGTTCGCTACTTGGTTTAGACGCACTAGTTCCTTCAGTGCTGCGTAGTCGATGGCGGACGCGCCAAAATCCTGAGGAGCGAACCACACTCGGAAATGCGAGTCGGCCGAGACTGCGGCCGCTGACTCGTCCTGGTCAATGAATTCAGCAATTCTTAACACGTAGAGCTCGGTCGAGGATGGAGTTGTGGGACCGAGGTCTATCCCCGCCCGGCGAGTCGTCTCCACGAACTGGCGCAATTGTTTCTCGACTCCGAGCGCAAGTACCTCCCGCACCTCGTTCTGTGTGTGAGTCGGGCTACTCTCGGGTTTGGCGAGCGAGCGTGTATAAAGCTGGTTCGCCTGCAGCACGCCTGGAAAGTCCTTTTTGCACAGGACGGGGACATCGCCGAATTCGGCCACTTCAATGACAATGATCTGTCGGCCGTTCGGCAGCTGTCGTTGGGCAACCTGGAGTTCGAGAGGCGGGTCCGCGTACGCATTAATTTGTGCGGAGACGTCGTCGTATTCAAGCCATTCGTGTAGCTGCTGATCGTCTAGTCCGGTGTACTCGTCTTCGCTTTGTTCCTCAGCCAGACCGATGATGATGTGTCCCCCGCCCCGCTGGTTGGTGAGTGCAAGGGCGGCTCGAGCAACCTTGGCAAGGAAGGTCTTGTCGGATCTCATCCCGGCGGCTTTGTATTCCACGCTGCGCAACTCATGACCTAGATCGAGCTGTGCTGCGATCTCTTCGTTTGTGAGCATGTGCCAATGATGGCCTGCGGGCTCGCACGCGTGCGAGATTTCGGACCGCAGGTGGCAGTCGACTCAGTCAAGAGCGATCGGCGGCTGTCTCTCAGGGGCCTGCGGCAAGCCCAGTTCGAACAATCGCTGGAGAAGTTCGATGGTTCGGTCGCTCAGTGCATCGCCTGGATAGAAGCCTTCGAATAAGCTCTCGGCTTCATCAATCGATTTGATGAAGTTCAGCGACAACAGCGAGCGGATGTCTTCCGTGTCCCGCCCCGGTCGTCCGGCTCGGAGCTTCATTGCAAGCAGCGCGTCTATCGGCGCGACAGAAATAGATATGACGTCGTCTTCGAAAATCGATTCCCACTCGACGGTCGCGCCAAGGTGCGGGATGAACATAGTGGCCTTGTCGTTGAGCCAGTCAGCCGGCCATCCACGCTCAAGCGCAATCTCCTTGGCGATCGGCACGATTTGGTCCAGCGGCTTTATCTGGGCGTCTATATCTGCAGTGGTCGCTCGTTCGAAGTGCGCGAGTCGAATTGCAGCTCCACCGACAATTCGAATTGAGACATCGGCAAGGCCAGCCGCGTGGGCGCGCTTGATTAGTTCGCGCAATCCTTCAATGAGATCCTCGCGATCGAGTGCGCCCGCCATTAGACGCTTTCCAGAGTCTGACGTTCGAGCAGGACGTTCCGACGGAGAAATTCTCTTGGAACGTTGGCCACGTCTGGCTCCAAGTCGTATTTCGTCAGTTGAGGGGACGAAGGAGTTGCAAGGAACCGAGTCGGCTGCGCGATCCACCCGGGGCGCGGAAGTTTACCTTTGGCGAACCAGAAGTCGACCAGAGCAGCGAGCGCAGCGTCCCACTCAGGCGAACCCGTTCGATGAGGTTCGGCTACGCCAAGAACGACCCGATCAATTCCCGATACTCGTCCCAGCGAATCTGAATAGTCCAGAAAGGCTCGAAGGGCCGAGTCGTCAGAGTGCGGCTTCAAAGTCGCGGAGATTCGATCGGCGGTGTCGGCCGCGTCGATGCCTGTGCCAGGAACGGCGATGATTCGGTGACCGGTGTGACGAAGCAGCCGTTCCAAGGTTTCGAAAGTGGGCACCTTCTTGGCACCTTCAATGCTCGAAACCTCGGCTTGGCTTGTCTTTGCGATTCGCGCTAGATCACTTTGCCTTATTCCGCTAGTTAGACGAGAAGAGCGGAGCAGCGTGGATGCTGACATGACTACCTCTCCATTTAATATATCCAAGTAGATATATTACGTGAACTATCCATATAGCGTCAATGGCCGTAATTTCTTACCGAGTGACTAGTCGTTTGACCCGGCGTTCA
>DASXCU010000065.1:0-1579 GCA_036491035.1 Galbitalea sp.
CCCGATTCTACCGAGCGCGTTCCGCCGATCTCACCCTCACTCCTGCGTGCAGGCCGGTCCCATCAGCGCCACGATTTCGTCGGGCGTTCCGGCGGGGATCGCGCCGCACTCGGTCAGCGTCGTGTACGAGCCCGTGTCGGCATACGCCGCAATGGTTCCGCTCAACTTGCCGTCGCCCGTGCACGAAACCGAGAAGGGAACGGTCGTGAGCGCCTCCTCGGTCACCACTACGTACTTCCCGCTCTGCGTGTCCGGGGCCACATCACTGGGATCCACGGCTGTCCCGTTTCCGAATCCGCTGGGAACGCTTTTGGTGCGACGAAGCCGAGACAGGAGAACGCTCTGCCAGTCGCTGTCGGAAACGGATGAGATGTCCGCGAAGGACGTCTCGCCGGCGTAACTGAAGAACGCGGAGGTGTCCGTCGTCGTCTGGATGGGCGTGGACAGCTGCACGCCGCCGTCAAACGAAATGAGGTGAGCCTCGATCGGCGCTTTCGCGCCCTGAACCGGCTTGCCGAAGCTGATGTGGGCTCGCGCGGGCAGACAGCCCCGCTTCGGCGCAGCATCCTGCACCGTCGACGTGCATGCCGGAAGCAGCGTGACCGACGCAACCACCGCGGCCGCGAGGGCGAAGGTGCGGGATCGATGTGACAACGTCATCGTTATGACCCGGCGATCCAGACGATGCCGAGACCAAGGCCGAGCAGGACCACCCACGACGCGAGACCCGCCCCGAGCGCGCGCAGACCCGACCTCGCGAGTTGATCGAGTCGCAGCGAGGCGCCGATCCCGGTGAGAGCCATCGCGAGCAGGATGGACTGGAGGATGCTCGCGGTGCCGAGCACCCAGTCGGGCAGTGGCACAAACGTGCGCACGAGCACGAAGACGAGAAAGCCGATGATGAACAGCGGCACGATCGCCGGCCGCACCCCGGTCGCGGTGCCGCGCCGACGCGTGGTGATGGACGTGATCGCAACCATGGGCGCGAGCATCAACACTCGGGTGAGCTTGACGACAACCGCGGCGGCGAGGGCCACCGTACCGAGCGTCTGGGCCGTCGCGACGACCTGGCCAACGTCGTGCACACTGGCACCGACCCAGTGGCCGAACTGCAGGTGATTGAGTCCCAGGAGCGCGGACAGGGCGGGCAGTACAACGATCGCCGCCGTTCCGTAGAGCGTCACGAGTGCGATCGGGGCGCCGGTGTCCTCGAGGTCGCTGCCGCGCGCGGCGCTCATCGCGCCAACTGCAGAGACGCCACAGATGGAGAAGCCGGCAGCAAAGAGGACGGGCTGGTCACCCTCGAGACGAAATGCCTTCGCGATCAGCCAGGTGAGCAGGAAGCTCAGCGCCACGACCGCGACGATCGCGACGATCGTCAGCCAGCCGAGGGCGACGATGTTGCGCAGGCTCAACTGCAGTCCAAGGACGACGATGCCGAGGCGCAGCAGCCTGCGAGACGCGACAGCGAGTCCCTGCTTCAGGACGCCATCCAGAGCCGGCCGCAGCGGCGGGATGCAGCCGACGATCACACCGAGCGCGAGCGATGCGGTCAGCCAGGGGAACCACGGCAGGAGTG
>DASXCU010000066.1:0-50886 GCA_036491035.1 Galbitalea sp.
GAGACCAATTGGGACGGTTCTGCGGGTCCCCGTTGATGTTGACGGTCAGCATGTCGAGCGCGCCGGAGGTGGGATAGGTCTTCACGCCGCTGATCGACAGCACGGGAACGACCTTGGCACCGACCGTCGTGGTGCCGATCGTGTTGAAGACGGGCCCGGGTTCCTCGATGACGTACGTCGACGGAATCTGGCCGACAACGACGGCACCAAGAACGGCTGCGACGATCAGGATCCAGCCGATTCGCCTGGCTCGACGACGGCGCGCGGGCTTGTCGTTGTCGGTCGGGAATACGGTCACGCTGGTCCTCTGTTCGCCACGGGCGCACATCCAAAAAGCCCAGCGTATGCCACATTCCGGGGCCGACTGGATGCGCAGCGGCTAGCGTAGTTTCCATGCCTGATGATTCGCGGGAAGAGCCCGATCCGTCGGATGAGAGTGGGGACGAGTTTCGCGACCTGCTTCGCGAGTTCCTCGCCGGCAACACCAACATCGATCCCGCGCAGCTCGCGAGCGCCGCGGGACTGCCGGATGATCCCGCCGCCATCGAGCGCCTGATCCAGCAGCTGCAGAGCGCGCTGTCGTCGAGTTCGGAGGGGGTCAACTGGGGCCTCGCCTTGGAGCAGGCGACCACGATCGCCAGCCACAGCACGGTCGTTTCGCTTCCCGCTGAGCGCTCCCAGCTCGAGCAGGCACTGCACGTCGCATCCCTCTGGCTCGACGAGGCCACGTTCGTCTCCGCGCTTCCGAACGAGCCGCGCCTGATGAGCCGCACGGAATGGGCGACAGCGTCGATGCCGGTCTGGATCCAGCTGGCCGAGCCGGTGGCGAGTTCGATCGCGAACTCGCTCGCTGGCGTCCTGCGTGACCAGGCTCCAGAGGAGCTGGCCGGGGTGATGGACGGCGCCTCGCAAATGATGAAGAACGTCGGCGGAACACTGTTCGCGATGCAGCTCGGCCAGGTAGTGGGGCAGCTCTCGACAGAGGTCGTGTCCGGCGGCGACATTGGAATTCCGCTGCTCGATGACGGAGCTGCACTGCTGCCCCAGAACGTGCTCGCCTTCGGCGCGGACCTCGATATTCCCGTCGACCAGGTGCAGCTCTACCTCGCGGTCCGTGAGCTGGCGCACGCACGCCTCTTCCGGCACGCGAAGTGGCTGCGACTGCAACTGCTGTCGCAAATCACCGAGTTCGCGCGCGGCATCCACATCGACACCGATCGGCTGTCGGAGCTCGCCGAGGACTTCGACCCGGCCAACCCCGAGGAGTTGCGTGCGGCGATGACGAGCGGCGCGCTCATCCCGCCGAAGAACGAGGACCAGCTGGTCGCGCTCGCGCGGCTCGAGACGATGCTGGCGCTCATCGAGGGCTGGGTCGACGTCGTCACCGCCGAG
Source organism: Galbitalea sp. (assembly GCA_036491035.1). Lineage (GTDB taxonomy): Bacteria > Actinomycetota > Actinomycetes > Actinomycetales > Microbacteriaceae > Galbitalea. Next base: position 1,393 of record DASXCU010000066.1, read on the forward strand.
GCGACGACGCGGCTGCCGAAGAGCGACGCGATCGCGGAAACGGTCAAGCGTCGGCGGGCATCCGGCGGTCCCGCCGAGTCGGCATTCGCGACCCTTATCGGCCTCGAACTCCGGCCGCGCCGACTGCGTGAGGCCGCGGCGATGTGGCGGGCGGTAACCGATGCGGTCGGCGCGGAGAAGCGCGACTCGCTGTGGTCCCAGCCCGATCTGATTCCGACCAGCGACGACATCGACTTCCCAAGCCTCCTCATCGAGCGACTGTCCGGAGAAGATGCGGCACCGGATGACATCGACCAGGCGATCGAGGACCTGCTGAACGACGAGGGCGACCGCCCGAAGGAGTGATCCGGTTCAGCCTGTGGATGACCCCGGCGGCGCTTCCCCCGTCGGGCGCAGACTTCCCGGATGGTGATCAAGCTCGACGCGAGGTTTGCGATCGTCTGGCGCGATCCGTTCAGCCTGCAGCTCGGCATCGATCCGCCCCGCGTCGTCCTGCGTGAGGTCAGCACCGCCGACGAGCGGATGATCACCGCACTGGGGCGCGGCGTCAGTCGCTCGGGGCTCGAGATGATCGCGACCTCCGCGGCAGCGAGCGAACGGGAGGTCGCCGCGCTGCTTCGCGCGGTGAAGCCGGTACTCCGACCGGACGAGCCGGAACCCGCTCCGCTCCGCATCCGGATCCTGGGCGCCGGGCAAACCGTCGAGCGGGTTGCGGCTCTGCTGGCCCTGTCCGGCGCCGAAGTAACCGTTGGTGCCGACATGGGTGCCGACATGGGTGCCGACGCCGACGATCCCCCCGCCGACTTCGGCATCGCAATCGGCCACTACGTTCTCGATCCCGAGGTCTATGGGTTCTGGCTTCGGCGAGACATTCCGCACCTGCCTGTCGTGTTCGGAGACGACAGCGTGCTCATCGGGCCACTCGTCGAGCCGGGCACCAGCCCGTGCCTGTACTGCCTCGAGTTCTACCGGCGGGAGGCGGACGCGTCGTGGTCGGCGATCGCGTCCCAGCTGTGGGGTCGGCACTCGTCCGCCGAGACCAGCCTGGTCGCGGCAGAGACGGCCGCTCGGGTCGCCCGGCTCGTGCTCCGGCGTCTTACGGTTGGTCGTTCGCCCGGACGAACGCAGGCTGCTCGGTCATTCCGAATCGCAGCCGACACCGGCGAAGTGACGAGGCGTGATTGGATACCGCACCCGGGGTGCGGGTGCGTGGCGGTGCCGGTACCTAACGGGGGCGAGCTCAACGCAGATCCGCCAGGAACCGGCTCGGCTGCCGGTTCGGTCCGGCCCAGGACAGTCGAAGCCTCCGTCGAGCGCGCGTGATTCCGACATAGAACAGCCGGCGTTCCTCTTCGATCGCGGACTCGGTTTTCGCGTACGCGAACGGCAACAGCCCCTCGGAGACTCCCGCGATGAATACCGAGTCCCACTCCAGGCCCTTCGCGCTGTGGAGCGTGGCGAGTGTCACCGCAGACATCGTTGGCTCGTGCTGGCCGGACTGGCGCTCCAGTAGTTCGGCGACGAACTCCTTCAGCGTCGTTCCCGCCGGTGCCTCATCCACGAGTCCCATCAGCGCGTTCAGCGAGTCCCAGCGCTCACGAACCGCACCCTGGCCGGCGGGCGGATCCTGGGTCCAGCCGAGGGATCGAAGAACGTCGCTGACCGTCTGGAACAGTGGCTCTGGTCGGGTGTTGACCGATGCGCCCTTCAGCAGCATGATCGCTTCCTTCACCTCGCGCTGGTCGAAGAACCGCGTCGAACCGCGAATGACGGACGGCACTCCGGCGTCGCCGAGCGCCGCCTCCAGGACGGCCGACTGAACGTTGATGCGGTACAGGATGGCGATCGACTCAGGCGCAGTGCCGGCGTCGATTTCCGCACGGATGGTGCCGGCGATTGCTCGTGCCTCCGCCCGGTCATCCGGATGCGCACTCACGACGGGGGCCGGCCCGACCGTCGCCCCAGGAGCGGCGTGGAGGTCGAGCGCTCCGGCGCGGCCCTGCATGATCCGATTGGCCGCATCCACGATCGCCGGCGTCGACCGGTAGTTCTGTTCGAGCCGGATGACTGTGGCCTCGTCGTAGAGACTGGGGAATCCGAGCAGATAGTCGGGCGTCGCTCCGGCGAACGTGTAGATCGTCTGGCTCGCGTCGCCGACGACGCAGACGTCGTTGCGCTCCCCAAGCCACAACGACAGCAGCTCCTGCTGGAGCGGCGACACGTCCTGGTATTCGTCGACGACGAAGAAGCGGTACTGCTCGCGCACCTGTTGTGCGACGCGCGGCTCGGATTCGATCATCCCGGCGGTGACGAGCAGGACATCCTCGAAGTCAATCTGTTTTCGCTCGTCCTTAATCGTCTCGTAGGCGCGCTGCAGGTCGACCATCTTCTCGACACTCAGTGACGGCGGCAGGGTGCGATTCGCGCTCGCGTACTGGTCGAGGCTGAGCCGGGAGACCTTGCGCCACTCGATTTCCGCGGCTGCGTCACGAAGGCTCGCGGTGTCCAGCTTCAGTCGAAGCGTCTCGGCCGCGTGGCCGATCGCGCGTCCCTTGCTGTCCAGCAGCTTCGGAGCGGTTCCGCCGACGACCTGCGGCCAGAAGAATCCCAGCTGCGAGAGAGCGGATGCGTGGAAGGTCCGCGCCGAGACACCGCCAGCTCCGAGGGAACGCAGCCGCGACCGGAGCTCGCCCGCGGAGCGCGCGGTGAAGGTGAGCGCCATCACGCGGCCGGGCGAATAGACGCCGGTCGCGACGCCGTAGGCGATGCGATGTGTGATCGCGCGCGTCTTGCCCGTGCCGGCGCCGGCGAGCAGCACCACCGGGCCGAGGAGAGACTCGGCGGCCTGACGCTGCTGCTCGTCGAGTCCGGCGAGCAGCTCATCCGGGCTCGTCACCAGCGATCGTCCTCGATCGGTTCCCCCAGCCACTCCTCGATGATCGCGTGCGCGATCGAGGTGGGCCCGGGCAGGATGACGTCGCCGCGGGATGCCCGCAGCTCGTCGCGGCTGAACCAGCGCAGCTCCAGGATCTCGGCGCCGTCCGGCGTCAGCGTGCTGGTGCGATCGACGTCGACGCGAGCGGTGAAGCCCAGCATGAGTGACGCGGGGAACGGCCACGGCTGGCTTCCGAGGTAGACGGGATCTGCGACCCAGACGCCCGACTCCTCGAACACCTCGCGGATCACGGCCGCCTCGAGCGACTCCCCCGGCTCGACGAATCCGGCGAGCAGCGAGAACCGGTTGCTCTCCCACAGCGCGTTCGATCCGAGCAGCAGTCGATCATCGGCATCCGTGACGCCGACGATGATCGCGGCATCCGTGCGCGGGAACACCTCCGTGTTCGAGACGGGGTCACGGCGCACCCAGCCGCCCTTCTCGACAAGCGTCGACTCGCCCGTGCGCGGGGAAAAGCCGTGCGAAAGGTGCCAGTTCAGGATGCCGAGGGCCTCGGTGAGGAGGCCGGCGTCGCGATCGCTGAGCTTCGTGCCGACCGTGCGGAGGTTGCCCCAGCTGCGGCTCGCCAGCGATCCGGCGTCGGCGAGCTGGGCCGCGATCACGGGCGTTCCGGCCGGTTCGGTCGCGCTCGCGGTCGTGGTGCGGCCGAGGTAGACGAGAACCGTGGACTCGGGCACCTCGTCGAAGGGAAGAAGCGCGAGTTCGGCGCCGACTCCCGGTTCGTATTTCAGCAGCGCGCGACCGTCGAAGACGGGCAGAACGCGAGCCGCGGGATCGACGCGCAACTCATCCAGAAGTCCGGGGCGATCGCGAGCCAGATAGTCGCGGTCGACCTCAAAACGGGAAAGCGGCAGCCGTTTCAGGAACGATTGCGACATATCTGTGACCTGTTCGAAAGGCGTGGCGTGCGAGGGATGTTCGTAAACGCGGACCTACCCTCAAGGTATGGCTCGATCCCACCTAACTTTAGCCGCGCTCGCCACGTCGGCAGTGCCGGGGCTCGATATCGTCGAGGCTGCGGCCTTCGGCGGCTCCGGTGGCGACTTCGACTGTGCCCTCCTGACCGGCCGGGACGGTCGGCACTGGCTCGTTCGCGTTCCGCGCAACGAGCGAGCCGAGTCCGAACAGTCCGCCGACCTCGTCGCCCTTCGCGCACTGAGCGCCGGCGTTCGTACCCGCCTGCACTTCGCCGTGTCCGCATTCGCGGGCCAGACACCGATCAACGGAACGCGCGCGATCGTGTACGAATTCGTGTACGGCACCAAGACGCCACTCGGTGCGATCGACGTGCCGAAGGCGTCATCCGTCGGCCGTGCCGTGGCCGCCATCCACTCGCTGCCGACGAGCTTCGTCGCGGACTCCGGACTGCCCGTGCTGAGCTCGGTGGAATGCCTGCGCTCGTGCGTCACCATCATCGACCGCGCGGCGGCGACCGGTCTCGTTCCGGCCGCACTGCTGTCCCGCTGGGAGGCCGCCACCGAGGAGACCCGGCTCTGGCAGTTCCAGCCCACCGTGATCAACGGCTCGCTCAGCGCGGATTCGCTGCTCTTCGCCGGAGGCGACGTCACCGGCATTCTTGGCTGGCATGAGCTTCGCGTCGGCGACCCGGCTCGGGACCTCAGCTGGCTGCTCGGCGCGAACGATGAAGCGATTCCCGAGGTCGCACTCGACTCCTACAACGAGGTGCGCGGCGGAGTCGACCGCCAGGTTCGCCAGCGCGCCATGCTCTACTCGGAACTCGAGCTCGCGAAGTGGCTACTTCACGGCACGGAGCTGCACAATCAGGAGATCGTCGACGACGCGGTGAACCTCCTCGCATCCCTCACCGATTCCGTGCGACGCGACGTGTTGAATCCGATCGGAGCGCAGACGATGCCCACGATGGCTGTCGACGAGGTCGAGTCTCTCCTCGCTCGCACCGAAAAAGCCATTTAGGCCTCCCGTGGCCGGCTTACACGCGCGACGCCAGCGAGTTTCTGCACGCGCTGTGCCGGGCCGTCACGCCTTCGATACGACGGCGGCGACCTCTCGCCTGACCGATCATCCGGCTCATCGCGGTCCGCAACCGCAGACCGAACCGGGTCGGTGGAACACTGAAGCATGGCAACAAACGATCCGTCCGACCTGATCGACCTCGACTCCCTGCTCGGCCCGGCCGAGCGTGAGCTGCGCGACCGGGTAGCTGGGTTCGTCGATGACGAGATCCGCCCGAACATCGCGGACTGGTTCGACCGGGCCGTCTTCCCCGCGGACCTGGTCCCGAAACTTGGCGAGCTCGGGGTGCTCGGACTGCAGCTCGAGGGCTACGGATGCGCGGGAAGCAGCGCCGTCGAGTACGGACTCGCGGTTCGCGAACTGGAGGCCGGTGACTCCGGGATCCGCACGTTCGTGAGTGTGCAGGGTTCCCTTGCTATGACGGCAATCCACCGGCACGGTTCGGAGGAGCAGAAGCAGCGCTGGCTCCCGGGCATGGCGGCGGGCGAAACCATCGGTAGTTTCGCGCTCACCGAGCCGACCGCGGGATCCGACCCTGCCTCGATGGCAACCGTCGCCCGGCGGGATGGCGAGAGCTGGGTGCTGAACGGATCCAAGCGGTGGATCGGCCTCGCCTCGATCGCCCAGGTCACTGTCGTCTGGGCACAGACCGAGGAGGGCGTGCGCGGATTCGTCGTGCCGACCGAAACTCCCGGTTTCACGGCAACCCCGATCGCGCGCAAGCTGTCGATGCGGGCATCCATCCAGTGCGACATCGAGCTCCGCGATGTTCGGTTGCCGGCTGACGCCATCCTCCCGAAGGCCAAAGGACTCCGAGCGGCGTTCGAGTGTCTGAACGAGGCACGATACGGGATCATCTGGGGCTCGATGGGCGCCGCCCGCGACAGCTATCTCGCCGCCGTCGACTACGCGAAGTCACGCACCCAGTTCGGGCATCCGATTGCTGGCTTCCAGCTCACGCAGCGGAAGCTCGTCGACATGGCGCTCGAGATCAACAAGGGAACACTGCTGGCGCTCCACCTCGGTCGTCTGAAGGATGCCGGGGCCCTCGAGCCGCACCAGATCTCCGTCGGAAAGCTCAACAACGTTCGCGAAGCGATCGCGATCTGTCGCGAAGCTCGCACGGTGTTCGGGGGCAACGGCATCACGCTTGACTACTCGCCGTTGCGGCACGCCAACAACCTCGAAAGCGTGCGCACGTACGAGGGCACCGACGAGGTGCACACGCTGGTGATCGGCAACCGGATCACCGGGATTGCGGCTTTCGACTAGCCGGGTTGAAGTGCTGCGCGCCACCTCGTGATGAGCTCCTGCTCGTCGTCGAGGTGTCGCGGCGAAACGATTTCGTTCTCCCGAACGAAGTAGAACACGGCGTCGATTTGCTCCAGCGGGATGCCCGTCCAGCGCGAGTAGGCGAGACGGTACAGCGCGAGCTGGAGCTGCTTGGCCTCGAGATCCTTCTGGTCCTTTGGCGGCGCCCCCGTCTTCCAGTCGACGACCTCGTAGCGCGGTGTCCCATCCGGGGAGAGCATCTCGTACACCGCGTCGATCTTGCAGATGATGATCTGCCCGTCGAGCACCAGATGGATCTCGCGCTCGACCTCGACGGGCTTCAGCGACGCCCACCGGGATTTCTCGAAGGTCGCCTGGAGAGCGGCGAGAGCCGCGTCGTCCAGTGACTCGCTCTCGATGTCCGCTTCCGTCGCCAGGGTGTCGAGTTCCTCGAACGAGCCACCGACCCCGGCGCGCTCCTCCACCCAGCTGTGGAACAGCGTTCCGAGCCGGGTCGCGCGATAGGGCTTCTCTGGCATGGGCCTGCGAAGCGATGCGGCGACGGCTGCCGGGTCGGTCACGAAATCCTTGAACCGGGATGCGGGCACGCGATTGGGTAGCTCGACATAGCGGTCCGCATCCAGCCGTGCGGCTCGCTCGCGCAGCAGCAGGTCGAGCTCGGTCGTCCACGCCCCCGTGTCCGACGGGCTCGCCTCTCGCACCGCCTCTGCCGCGGCCTCGACCCGCGAGCGACGGTTCCCCAGTGGGTCCATGGGCCAGACGATGACATCCACTTCGTCGCCGAGCGGGTTCTCCTCGCTCTGGCTTCCGTCTGGCAGAGAGCCGATGACACCCGCGGCCTCGAGTTCGCGCAGGAAGGGACTCGGACCCCGCGGTTTGGTCTGACTCGACCAGAACGAACCCGTCAGCAGCAACGAGTGACGGGCACGGGTCACCGCGACGTAGGCGAGACGTCGCTCCTCGAGCTGGTGCCGCTCTCGAACCTGGTCGGAGAACGCCTCCTTCGAGTCCAGCAGCTGCTTGCGCGTGTCGATGAGTTCCCAGAGGAACTCGGGAAGCTCGGCGGCGTCGCCCCGGAATGGCCAGGGCAGGGTGCCGAATGAGAGCCATCCGTTGTAGCCCTCCAGGGAGCGGGACGGCAGTTCGTCATCGACAAATCTCGGCACGACGACGACGTCCCATTCGAGGCCCTTCGCGCCGTGAATGGTGAGCAGCTGCACCGTGCCGGGCTCTGGCTCTTCGGGCCGCGGAGACAGCCCATCCCTCCACTCCGCCTCGCGCAGCCAGCCGAGGAATCCGCCGAGGCTCGCCGAGTCATCGACCGACAGGTAGCCGCTCATCGCGTCGAAGAACGCCTCCATGTTCGCGCCGCCGAGTGCCCGGAACTCGTTGGCGACAACCTCGATGTCGAGCTGAAGTCGCTGCTCGACGAGCGTGACGTAGTCGAGCAGATCGAGCCCGGCCCGAGCTCTCAGCTCGGCGAGCGTGGTGCCGGCGTCTCGCATCCGCGCGAGCCCCAGTTCGCTGAAGCCAGACAACTGGCTGTGACCCGCGGGGACGGTGCAGACGAAATCGAGAGCGTCAATGATGGAACCGCCCTCGTCCGGGGCGACGGATGCGCGCAGCGCATCGGCCACCTCGTCGTCGAGCGGCTTCTGCGCGTAGTCGCGACGGTTCAGCCAGGACGCCACCGCGCGCAGCGCCTTCAGGTCGCGCACGCCGATTCGCCAGCGCGAGCCGGCGAGAAGTCGGATGAGCTCGCTGCCGGCGGAGGGGTTGTTGAGCACCGTGAGTGCGCTCACCAGGTCGGCGATCTCGGGCTCGGCAAGGAGTCCGCCCACGCCGAGCACGTGGTACGGGATTCCTTCGTCTCGAAGTGCCTGGATGAAATGCGTCTGGCTTTTGCGGGCTCGGAAGAGCATCGCCGCAGTCGGACCGTCGCCCTTGTCGTTGACCTCGGCGCCCTTGACGGCAGAGAGGCGCTGCTTCAGCCAGAGAGCGGCACTACGCGCTTCGTCGATGACCGTGTCGTCGTAGGCCACGTCGACGGGCAGGTCGGAGGCGCGCGGACCGGCCGCCAGCTTCTCGACCCGCACCCTGGTGCGCGGCAGCAGCGGTTCGACGAGGGCGTTGGCGACCGCGAGAATCCCGTGCCCGTTGCGCCAGCTCGTGGCGAGATTGAAATGCCGGGTCTGGTCCTGGCCACCGAACTGCCGCGCGAATGACTCGAGGTTCGCGGCGCTCGCACCACGCCACCCGTAGATCGACTGGTTGGGGTCGCCAACCGCCATGACCGAAGAGCCGCCAAACAGCTCGGCCAGGAGCCAGGTCTGCACGACGCTCGTGTCCTGGTACTCGTCGAGCAGCACAACCCGGTACTGATCACGGAACTCCGTCGCGACCCGAGGCGTTGATCGAACTACCTCGAGGGCGAGAGCAACCTGGTCGGAGAATTCGACGAACCCACGCCGACGCTTCGCTTCGGCGAACTGCTCGGTGAGGTCGAGCAGAACATCGAGACTCGCGACGGTGGTGGCCAGCGTCTCGACGGCTTCATAGCGGCCGGATCCACCCGGAGGCAGATCGGCGAGGCGCGCGAAACGCGAGGCCATCGCGCGAACCTCGGCCACATCCACGATGTTCTCGCTGACGGCTGCGCTCAACGCGAGAACCGCCTTGGTCACATCGTCGGGCCGCTTGCCCAGCTCGACGAGTCGCTCGTCGTGGCTGGCGATCACGATCGAGCGCGCGAGCTGCCAGGCGGACGCCGCGCTCAGGATCGCGCCGTCGCTTTCCCGCCCGAGCAGCATCGCGTTGTCGCGGAAGATCGCGTTGGCGAACGAGTTGTAGGTCGACACCTGCGGAGTGTCGAAGGCGTCGAACGATTCGTCGACGAGACCCGCTACCGCAAGCTGGTCGATGCGCAGTCGAATTCGCGCGGCGAGCTCGCCCGCCGCCTTCCGGGTGAAGGTGAGACCGAGGATCTGCCCCGGCTGCACCAGTCGGTTGGCCAGCAGCCAGAGAACACGATTGGCCATCGTCTCGGTCTTGCCGCTTCCGGCACCAGCAACGACGAGTGCCGGCCCGAGCGGAGCCTCGATGACGGTGACCTGTTGCGCCGTCGGGCTCGGAAGGCCCAGAGCCTCCGCGATCTGCACGGCCGAAATGGGCTCAGTCACTAGACACCGCCCGCACTCGGTGAATAGTTGCGGCATTGGATGCGCCGTTCCACGACGTCACGTCTCGCAGACCGACGAACTCGGCGAGCGCCATGCCCGCGGCGGCCTGGCGAATGCGCATCCGGAACCCCTCGAGACCCTCGTCGTCGAGCGCGGCCTGCACGCCCTCCTCGTAGAACTTCGTCTTCGAACGGGTCTTGACGAAGAGCAGCTTCGCGCCGCCGGCGTGATGCGCGCCCAGGTCCTCGAGAAACTCATCGAGCACGCCCTGGGCGTACGCGAGCTGGTAGACCCCGAGCTGCGGGTTTGCCGCAACGTAGTCGGCGCGAACGTTCGGCGCACCCGTCTTCAGGTCGACGATCACGACGGCGCAGTCGGGCGAAAGCTCCACGCGGTCGATCGACCCGTTGACGTCTGCGCGGTCGATCTGCAGCGTAAAGCGGCTCTCCGCGCCGACAAGCGTCTTGCCGTCCCTGCGGAAATCCGCGAGGTAGGCGGCGATGCCGGTCGCGAGCGTTCGCGCCGCACGCTTCTGGGCCTCGGACATCCACGCCGATTCGAACAGCAGCTCGCCCCAGCGGGACTCGACCGCGGACCACAGCGCGTCGACATCCGGGCTCTCGGCAGTCTCCATTGCCCAGTGCAGGATTGTGCCGAGCGCCATATTCACGGATGGTTCGCCGCCCGCGATGGAGGACAGAAACCAGTCGAGCGGGGAATCCTCGAACGACTGCACCTGCGACGGCGACACGCGAATTCTCTCATCATCGAGGTAGAGGGGCTCGGTCGTCGAGGGCTCGAGCAGCCCGTGCCATTCGGCCGGACCGGCTCCGGGAACGCGCTCGAACGACAACCGGGCGAGGGCGGATGCCGCCGCCTGGCGATCGAGGGCCCGGGTGCCGTCTGCGGTGAGTTCGCGCCGCATCCGCCCGACGAGACCCCGGAGCGAGAGCGGCGGCAGCTGCCTGGCATCGAGATCGACGACGTCGGGGGGCAACAGCGACAGGAACACGCTCGCGGATTCGTCGTCGTTGGCGACTGCGGCGAGCACGACACGCTTTCGAGCGCGCGACACAGCCAGGGCGAACATGCGCAGCTCATCGTCGAGTACCAGCTTCCGCTCGTCGATTGTTGCGGAGTCGAGCCCGGTTGCGGCACGAACTAAGTCGGCCGCGCCGAGGAGCGACCCGCGAAGCCGTCGGTTCGGCCACGCACCCTCCTGAAGCCCCGCGACAACCACGGTGTCGAACTCGAGACCGACGGCTCCGGATGGCGTCGTGATCAGAACCGAGTCGTCGTTGGGCTGCGGGGTGAGCGTATCTTCCGGAACGTCCGCGTCGAGAACCGCGTCGAGGAACAGTGCCGGCTCGAGGTCGGGCCTGCGCTCGACGGACCGCTTGGCCGCGGTGAACAGCGCCAGCACGCCATCGAGGTTGGCGTTGGCCTCGGAGGCGGTGATTCCTGCGCTCAGAGCCTGATCGTGCCAGCTCTTGGCGAGACCGCTCCGGTCCCAGGCGAGCCAGAGCAGTTCCTCGATGCTGTCGTGCTCGGCATTGCGCTCGCGCAGCTCCGCGAGCGTCTTCGCGAGACGGTCGGCGTTGCGGCCGATGCGGTGATCGATCGTCGCGAATCGGCCGGGAGCGGCGAGGGCGTCGACCAGTAGTTCGTCACTCGTTCGGTTGCCGCCACCCGCGATCTCCTCGGCTCGAAGTGCGAGGCGCAGGCGTCGAAGCGCGAGTCGATCGATGCCGCCGAACGGCGAGAGCAGGAGTTCGACCGCCAGCGGTGGGGTGAGCGCCGTTCGCCCGATTCCCGCGTCCACCACCGTCAGCAGCGCGCGAGCCGCGCGGTCATCGCGGAGGGCGGTGCCGCCGACGGACGTACGCGCCGGTACCTCGGCGAGCGCGAGGGCGCGGCGGAGCTCCGCGGTGTTCGCCCCGCTGCGCACGATGACCGCCATCTGGTCCCACGGGACATCGTGCAGGAGGTGGCGTTCGCGCAGCTGGCGCGCTATCGCGGCAAGCTGGCGACCGGCGGTCAGGGTGAGCACTCGCGCGAGCGGACGCTCATCGTCAACGCTTCCCGGCCCGGCCTTGCGCTGGGCGCCCGCCGCGGCCGTACCGATGCGCTCGGTGACGGCGGAGGTGAAGGAACGGAGCGTTTCGCCCTGCCGGTGAACGGTGTCGAGCACGCGCGTCACCGCGTCGGGAATCGCCAGCACCGCGGCGAGGCGCCCGAGTGCATCCGGCTCACCACCGCGAAAGGCATTCGCCGCAACATCCGGATCACCGAAAGCGAGGACCGCGACGCCGCGCGCGGCGAGGGCACGCAGGATGGCGAGCGTCGACTCGGTCGCCTCGTGCAGATCGTCGACGACGACGAGTCGTAGCCTCTCCACTCGCTCACCGGGGGAACCGGACGAGATCGCGGCGACGGCGAACTGCGCGATCTCCGCGGCGTCGAGGTGGCTCGGCCGCGAGACGCTGACGACGCTCAGGTATTCGTCGATAAAGTCGGCCGCGGCAACCCAGGCCGGGCGTTCGTGCTCGCGGCCGAGCTCACGCAGGCGCTCGGATGAGACCCCGTACTCGGTCGCGCGCATCATGAGGTCGCGCAGCTCGGTGCGGAAGCCGCGGAGTCGGCGTACGTCCGGAGACAGCTCGTCGGGCCAGCGCGGACCGGTCCCCTCCTCGATGTGACCCTCGAGAAGACCCGCGATATCGACGTCCTGGTCGCCGCCGGTGACGAGCCGTGGTGCGTCCGCGCCGGCAGCCCGCGCGGCGGCACCCACGACCTCGAAGGCGAGAGAGGTGACCGTACGAGCCAGTGGCCCGTTGGTCGCGACACGCTTTTCAGAGGCAGCCAGTCGCAGGGCGAGGCGGTCGCGAAGACGGGTCGCCGACGTACGAGTCGGGGTCAGGACGACGAGCTCGTCTGCGGACCATCCGCGATTGAGGACCCGATCGGCGACGACCTCGACGATCGTCGTCGTCTTCCCCGTTCCCGGAGCCCCCAGCACCGCGGCGGAGTCGCCGTCGGCGAGCTCCAGGACAGCTCGCTGGCTGGCATCGAGCGTCGCCGGTTCGGATGCGACCAAGCCCGCTCTGGCGCGCTCGAAACCCAGGATGCTCACACAGCCAAAGTTAGTGGAGGGCGCGGACATCCGGCCCCGACCGAGGCGGCCAGTTCTGCCAACAGAGAAACGCGCCGACCGACGAAAGCGAACTGTCGTAATCTGAACCCGTGGACATTCGAATCGGCATCCTGAACAGCCCCCGCGAGATCAACTTCGAGACCGCGCAGACCGCGGCCGACGTAGAGAAGGTCGTCGCCGACGCTCTCGGATCGGACTCCAAGTACATTCGCCTCGTCGACGACAAGCAGAAGGTGTACATCATCCCGACCGCGTCCTTCGGCTACATCGAGGTCGGCTCCGAGATCTCCCGCCGCGTCGGATTCGTGGCCTAGCCGTGGAACTGCTGTTCGTGACCCTGATCGGGTTCGGCATCGGACTGGGAATGCGCTACGTGCTTCCGGGACATGACACCTACGGTGTCGTGCTGGTCCCCGCGATCGCAGCAGCAGTGACGGCGATCGTCTGGGTCGGCCTGACCTGGCTCGGCTGGAAGTTCGACGGCGGCTGGATCTGGGTCGTCAGCTTGGCGGCGGGCGGCGTGATCGCCCTCGTTCTTGGTCTCGTCGTTCCCCGGCGGCGTCGCGGAAACGACGAGGTCATGCTGCAGCAGCTCTCTCGCGCGTAGGCAACAGAGCTAGGCGGTAAGGCCGAGCGCATCCATTCGCCGGGTGTGTGCGGCGATCAGCTCCGTGAAGACGGGCTCGATGCGCGCCTCGTCCGAGTCGTGATTGTCCGTCGGGCGCAGCATCCAGCGAGACAGCAGCATCGTGTCTCCCACCAGTCGGCGACCCCACATCGCGAGCCGTGCGGCGAGCCGCGGGTTCTTCTCGATCGCGGCGAGCAGTTCCGCGACGATGATGGACTCCCCCGAATCCTCCTCGACGATCGCCACAATGCGATCCCCGGCGGCACCGGGGAGGCCGGAAGCCAGACGGATCAGGAAGTCGTCAAGGAACCCGGCGGTGAGGTAGCAGCTCGTCACCGACTCGTACCAGTCGCTGCCCTCGGTGATGCGCTGGAAGCCGTCGATCTCGGCGACGAACGGCTGCATCGTCTCTGCGGCATCCGCGCCGTGGCGCTCGATTTCGGCGACCAGGCCGCGGTGTTTGGCCAGTGCGAAACCCGCAACCGCACTGAGGGATGACTTCGCCTCGGTCGACGGCGCCGATCGGACGACGCGGCTGAGGTTCTCGAAGATGGCCAGCTGGAGATACGCGGCCTTGCCGAGAAAAGTCGTGAGGTCGGGGGTGAGGGAAGCCAAATCGACCTTCGTGCTCGGCGAGTCGCCGACCGCGCGGGGACGAAGTTTGGGCGCCGGTGCCTGCGTGCGTCGTCGCCAGAACCAGTTCACCACAGGCCAAGTTTAGGCGGCGCGCGATACGGGTGGACGCCGGATGCGGTGTACCGAACGGTACGGCGCACGTCCTGACCGGCATTTCCCCGCTAAACTGGAGCCAATGCTCCCCATATCTGGCGGGAGCCGCACGCCCCATGTCAAAAAGGGCGTCACATCAAGCTGCTGGGAAATCCCAGCTGACGGGGCTATTTACAAGTGAATTTCACTGATCTCGGCATCGAGCAGGACATGGTCGATGCACTCGCAACAAAAGGCATTCTCGAACCGTTCCCGATCCAGGAGCAGACCATCCCACTCGGTCTGTCCGGGCAGGACATCATCGGCCAGGCCAAGACCGGCACAGGCAAGACGCTCGGCTTCGGGCTTCCGCTGCTGCAGGCTCTGGGAGCCAACCCCGAACCCGGCGTAAAGGCACTCGTGGTCGTACCGACCCGCGAACTGTGCGTGCAGGTCGCAGAGGATCTCGTGCTCGCCGCTTCCAATCGCGCAACCAAGGTCGTCGCGATCTACGGCGGCAAGGCCTACGAGGGTCAGGTCGCCGAACTGAAGGATGGCGCGCAGGTCGTCGTCGGAACCCCAGGACGCCTGCTCGACCTCGCGTCGCAGCGGCTGCTGAGCCTGAAGAACGTTCAGGTCATGGTGCTCGACGAGGCCGACAAGATGCTCGACCTCGGATTCCTGTCCGACATTGAGAAGCTGTTCGCCCAGACCGATCCGACCCGCCACACCATGCTGTTCTCTGCCACGATGCCCGGGCCGATCGTCGCCCTCGCACGCCGCTTCATGAACCGGCCCATCCACATCCGCGCGACGGACCCCGATGAGGGACTGACGCAGGCCAACATCAAACACGTCGTCTACCGCGCCCACTCGCTCGACAAAGACGAGGTAATCGCGCGCATCCTGCAGGCCGAGGGTCGCGGCAAGACCGTCGTCTTCACCCGCACCAAGCGCGCCGCAGCGAAGCTCGTCGAGGAACTCAACGACCGTGGCTTCAACGCCGCGGCCGTGCACGGCGACCTCAACCAGGAGCAGCGCGAGCGTGCGATGGCCGCCTTCAAGGCCGGCAAGAAGGACATCCTGATCGCAACGGATGTCGCCGCTCGCGGTATCGACGTCAACGACGTCACGCACGTCATCAACCACACCATCCCGGACGACCACGACACCTACCTGCACCGCGCCGGCCGCACCGGCCGAGCGGGCAAGACCGGCATCGCGGTGACGTTCGTGGACTGGGACGACATGCACAAGTGGTCGCTGATCAACCGTGCACTCGACATGGGCCAGCCGGAACCGGTCGAGACGTACTCGTCGTCGCCGCACCTCTACACCGACCTCGACATTCCCGCAGGGTCCAAGGGTCGCCTGAAGCCGAGCCCCGCGCCGAAGGTCGAGGTGGCTGCCTCGCACCCGCCGCGCGAGCCGCGCACGGGTGACCGGCAGCGCACCCGCACTCGTGGCGGCGGCGGGTCATCGCACAATCCGACGCCCGAGCAGCGCGCCCACGAATCGGGCGCACCCGGAGCCGGAACGCACGACGGTGCGGCACCCGCTCGGCGACGCAACCGCACTCGACGTCGCCCGTCCGGCGACGGAAGCGCGACGCCCGCCTCGAGCTAGCCCTCGAAAGCGCGACTGCCGGTACCTGCGGCCAGAAGCTTCTCGAACACGGCCGGCTCGGTCGTGTTCTCGGCCAGCCTGTTCGGCTTGCCATCGCCGTGGTAGTCGCTCGACCCGGTGACCTGGAGGTCGAACTTTCGCGCGAGCTCGTAGAGCCGCACCTTGCCATCCTCGGTGTTATCGCGATGGTGGATCTCGAGGCCGAACAGTCCGGCATCCTTCAGTTCCTTGATCGCCGAGTCCTCGAGCGCGCGGTAACGCCCGTGGGTGGCGGGATGGGCGAGCACCGGAACGCCACCCGCCGCGACAATCAGCCGAACACCGGCAAGCGGCGACGGGGCGTAGTACTTCTCGTAGTAGCCGCTCTTCCAGTGCAGGATCGTCTGGAACGCGGCGCTCCGGTCGTGCACGTCACCGTGGGCGACGAGCGCGTCGGCGATGTGCGGTCGTCCGATCGTTCCGCCGTCGATCGACTGCGCGAGAACGTCTTCCCACGTGATTCCGTAGTCCTTCGAGATCCGTTCGACGATGCGTTCGGCGCGGTGCAGGCGTCCGTCCCGGATCTTCGCCGTCTCGGCAAGGATCCCGGGATTCGCCGGATCGAACAGGTAGCCGAGCATGTGGACGCTGGCCGGACCGTAGTTCGTGCTCAGTTCCATCCCGGGAACGACGATCAGGCCGGTTCCGGCTGCGGCGTCGAATGCCTCACGCCATCCGGCCGTCGAATCGTGGTCGGTGATGGCGATGGCACGGAGCTTCTCGACGATCGCGGCCTCGATGAGTTCGGTCGGCGTCTCGGTGCCATCCGACACGCTGCTGTGGGCGTGGAGGTCGATCGCACCGGGGTGAGGCATCCTGCCATCGTATTGGTCTAGGCTTCCGGAGCCATGGTTCGGACCGTTCTCGCAAGCCTCGTCGCCCTTGCTGCGGCCGCGGTTTTGCTGGTCGCGGCCTGGCCGCAGGTCTTCGGACTGCAGGATGCGCCGATCATCGCCCAGGTGGTCTCGCTGCGCGGACTCGACGTCGCGATCGCGGGCGCGCTCATCCTCGTCCTGCTTCTGCTGACGGTCTGGTGGCGGCGCGGCCGTCGGCTGCTCCTCGTCCTCGTCGCGCTGCTCGTCGTATTCGGCGTCGCCAGCGTCGGAATCCTCGCGGCTCGCGGGTACGGAGGCGGCACGACCAGCGCGAAGGCCGCGAGCGATGTAACGGTGCTGGCCTGGAACACGAAGGGCAGCAAGCCGTCCACGGCCACCATCGGTGCGCTCGCCCTCGCCGAGCACGCGGATGTCATTGTGCTACCCGAAACCAGCCAGGCCACGGGCCTCGAGGTGGCCGCCGTCCTCAAGTCGCACGGTCGTCCCATGTGGGTGTTCTCGGGCGCGCAGGGCGGAACGTTTCAGGCCCATGCGACGACACTGCTGATCAGTGCGGCGCTCGGCCGCTACAAGGTCGATTCGACCGTCGGCGACACCGCCGTCACGTCGTCGCTGATCGCGCGCCCGGACAGCGGTACCGGACCAACCATTGTCGCCGTGCACGCCGTGTCGCCGCGGCCCGGCGAGATGCGCAACTGGCGTGCCGACCTCGCGTTTCTGGCCAACGCCTGCAGGGGGCATAGCGTGATCATGGCGGGTGACTTCAACTCCACACTCGATTCGCTGAGCGCACAGCGCAGTACGTCGGGCGCCCAGTTCGCGGAATGCTATGACGCGGGACTCGCCGCCCACGCCGCTTCCGTCGGCAGCTG
The DNA here is from genome assembly GCA_036491035.1 of Galbitalea sp. Classification (GTDB taxonomy): domain Bacteria; phylum Actinomycetota; class Actinomycetes; order Actinomycetales; family Microbacteriaceae; genus Galbitalea. Next base: position 18,679 of record DASXCU010000066.1, read on the forward strand.
GCCGACCAACCTGCCGGCCCTGCTCGGCGCCCAGATCGACCACGTCATGTACACGTCGGCGTGGAAGACCGTCGCGATGCGCGTGGTCTCGACGCAGGACGGGGCGGGGAGCGATCACCGGCCCATCGTCGCAACGCTCGCGCCCACATCCTGAGGCTGCTCCTCGAGCACGTCGGGTGGACAATGGAGGCATGCCCCAGTCCTCAGATAAGGCGCCCACGAAGGCTCCCCGCGCAACGTCCAATCGCTCCACGACTCCCGTGTCCGACACGTTCAAGGACTACATCTCGCGGGACTGGGCAGATCGGCCGAGAGACATTCCGGCGGCCCGCGACCAGGCCGCGTTCGCCGCCGCCCGTCGCGCGAAGCTCTCGAAGCGGTTCCCGGGCAAGCGACTGATCATCCCCGCCGGCTCCTCCAAGGTGCGTTCGAATGACACCGACTATGCCTACCGCGCCCACTCCGCGTTCTCTCATCTGACCGGCTGGGGTTCGGATACCGTCGCCGGCAGCATCCTCGTTCTCGAGCCGACGTCGAACGGACACGAGGCGACGCTGTACTTCCGTCGTCCGGCCGGTCGCGGTTCCGACGAGTTCTACGCGAACCCTGAGATCGGCGAGTTCTGGATCGGGCCGCGCCCGTCGCTCGCGCACGTCGCCGCGGACCTCGGGCTCCTGACCAGCGATCTGTCGGCGTTCGTGGACGTCGTCGACACCGTAGACGGGAACACGCTTCTCCTTCGCGAGGGCGACCGCGACGTGACCGATTCGATCGACGGTCGTCGTCTTCTCGCCGCCGACACGGAGTCGCTCGAAACGGATGGCGACGCCGATCTCGCTCGTGAGCTGTCCGAGATGCGGCTCGTCAAGGACAGCTACGAGATCGAACAGATGCGTCAGGCAGTAGGAGCGACGAAGCTGGCGTTCGACGACGTGATCGCCGACCTCCCCGCGATCATCGCGCACAACCGCGGCGAGCGCCTGGTCGAGGGCACGTTCAACCGTCGGGCACGGGCCGAGGGCAACCAGGTCGGATACGACACGATCGCGGCGAGCGGGCCGCACGCGTGCATCCTGCACTGGACCCGCAACGACGGCCCCGTGGTCCCCGGCGACCTGATCCTGCTCGACGCGGGAATCGAGCTCGATTCGCTGTACACCGCCGACATCACGCGCACGCTTCCGATCAATGGGACGTTTACGGAGGTGCAGCGCCGCGTGTACGAGGCCGTTCGGGAGGCGGCGGATGCGGCGTTCGCAATCGTAAAGCCGGGCATCCGATTCCACGAGATCCACGCGGAGGCCATGAAGGTCATCGCGGCGAGGACCGCGGAGTGGGGACTTCTGCCCGTGAGCGCCGAGGAATCCCTCCAGCCCGAGCACCAGTACCACCGCCGCTACATGGTGCACGGAACCAGCCACCACCTCGGGATCGATGTGCACGACTGCGCCCAGGCGCGGCGCGAGCTGTACCTTGACGGTGTCCTCGAGGCCGGCATGGTGTTCACGATTGAGCCGGGGCTGTACTTTCAGCCGGATGACCTGACGGTGCCTGCGGAGTACCGCGGCATCGGCGTGCGCATCGAGGACAACATCCTCGTCACCGAGTCGGGCGCCGAGAACCTGTCGATCGGGATCCCGCGCACCGCCGACGACGTCGAGGCCTGGATCGCCCGCGAGTGACCGACTATCTGTCCTTGCCGACCGACCTGCCCGCGCCCGTCGATGATGGCGCCGCGGAGCACCTTCGTGGAATGAGGATGCCGCACCTCGTCCTGTCCGCGACCAGCGGTCTCGACGTCGATCTCGCAAGCCTGGATGGCACCGTCGTTGTCTACCTCTACCCGATGACGGGTGCGCCCGGTGTGGCCCTGCCCAGGGACTGGGATCTCATTCCGGGCGCGCGCGGTTGTACGCCGGAGGCCTGTGGCTTCCGCGACCACTTCGTCGAGTTGCGGGACGCCGGTGCATCCGAGGTGTTCGGACTGTCCAGCCAGGCGACCGAGTACCAGCGCGAGGCAGTGGACCGCCTGCACCTTCCGTTCGCGATGCTGTCGGACCCGACGTTCGAACTCGCCGAGGCCCTGCGGCTTCCCACTTTCGATGTCGAAGGAACGCGTCTCTACAAACGCCTGACGCTGATCGTGCACGGCGGTCTCATTGAGCACGTCTTCTATCCGGTGTTCCCGACCGACACCCACGCGGCCGCCGTCGTGGCCTGGCTCACGAATCACTAGGTCGAGATACACTCGCCCCATGAAAATCGGGGGGCTGGTCGGTGCGCTCGCGCTTCTTCTGCTCGTGACCGGATGCACGCAGTCTCCCCCGACCCCGACCCCGGCGCATTCCACCAAGCCGAGGACGGTGTCCACTCCCAGCGCGACACTAACCACGAGCGCGTCGCCCTACATCAGCGATGCCGCATCGACTTACACGGTGACGGACGGCGACGATGTGCAGGTGTCGTGGCTGGCGCCGTCACGAAACATCGCGTGCGGGATCGTACTTTCCGGGGCATCCGCACACGTTTGGGGCTGCAGCGTGAAAGACCACACCTGGGTCGCCCCGAGCGCCAACCCGGCCGACATTTGCTACAACTCGGGTGAAGACTGCGGCACCGGGATCGAAGCGCTGGGGTCCGGAAAACTCCGCGGACGCGGGGAAACCGTGTTCGAAAGCCAGCGGGCTATTGATGGACCCTTTCCGGCACCAGCTATCCAGACGCTCGCCTACGGTCATTCGGTTACCGCGGACGGCGTCACCTGCGTCTCGCTCGAGACCGGGATGACCTGTACCAACATCACGTCCGGCCACGGGTTCACGCTCTCGAAGTCGACCTACTCGACCCACTAACTCACTAGCGGGCACCGATCTTCTCGCCCGCGGCGTTCCGCTGAGGGATGGGCAGCCAGTAAAACAGGATGAGAAGCGCGTAGACGATCACCCCCACGATGGGCAGGAAATACCCCAGGATCGCTCCCAGCGCGTACATCGCGGGGCCGAACAGGATGCGCTTCGTCATCCGCCGCACGCCCTGGACGGTGACGCTGTCATCGAACAGCTTCGCTCGGTTCGAGTGCGACCAGATCCCGTTGAACAGCAGCCCCGCAGCGGTCAGGGTGACCCCGTAGAGCGCGACCGCGATGTTCTCGCCGCTTCTGGTGCGGAATGTCTCGGCGAGAACACTCGTCGCGAACGGCACGAACGCGACCACGAGCAGCAGCACCGTGTTGGTGAACATGAGCAGGCGATCACTTCGAACGATGTGCTCGAACATCACGTGGTGGTTCACCCAGAGCAAACCGATGAGGAGAAAGCTCAGGACGTAGCCGAGGTAGGACGGCCAGAGGCCCAGCAGCGAACGCAGCAGGTGCGTTGTGTCCGCGGGCGCCTTGATGTCGAGGATCAGGATCGTGATGGCGATCGCGAACACGCCGTCGCTGAACGCTTCGAGCCGCGACGTGGGCACTCGCTACTCCTCCGGCCGCTGAAGCAGCTCCTGCGCGCGAACGATCACGCTTGACGGGGCAATTACCTGGTAGCTGGATGCGATCACCTGGTGGGTCGACGTGTAATCCTGCCGGCGACGGTTGATCGCGTAGCTGACGATGCCGAACAGCATCCCGAACGCGGCGCCCAGCAGGATGACGGCGAAGGCGTAGGTGAGGTTCGCGTTGGCGGTGAAGAGGAACAGCAGCGAGCCGGCGAACAACCCGAGCCACGCTCCGGTAATGGCGCCCGCGATCGCGGCGCGGCCATAGGTGAGCTTGCCGGTCACCCTCTCGACCGTCTTCAGGTCGTTACCGATGATGGAAAGCTGTCGAACGTCGAAGTCGGCCTTTGCCAGCTTGTCGACCACGTGCTGCGCCTCGGGGTAGGTGTCGTAGGTGCCGAGGACGTCGCCCCGTGGAATGGCGGGAACTACCGGAATGCGGCGCGAATTCGGGTCCTGGTTGGTCATCGGCTCATTCTTCCACGCGCGACTACGCTTAGAACGTGAGCGCGACGAGAGTATTCGTGGCCCGCCTTGCCGGGTGCTCCGTTTTCGACCCCTTTGGCGACAAGGTGGGCAAGGTGCGCGACGTGCTGGTCGTCTATCGCAAGTCCGCATCACCGCGCGTCGTCGGCTTCGTCGTTGAAGTTCCGGGAAAGCGACGGGTCTTCCTGAGCGTCGGCCGGGTCACGAGCATCGGGTCCGGCCAGATCATCGCCACCGGCCTGATCAACCTGCGCCGGTTCGAGCAGCGCGGTGGCGAGGTACGCGTCATCGCCGAAATGCTGGGCCGCAAGGTCACCCTCCGCGACAAATCCGGCGGAGCGACCATCGAGGATGTCGCGATCGAGGAGCAGGGTCCCGGCGAGTGGCAGGTCAGCCAGCTGTTCTGCCGCCGCCCGAAGACTACGTCGTTCGGTCGCGGCCAGACGGTCTTCGTCAACTGGCCCGACGTCGTCGAGACCGTCACCGCGGGCGAGTCGCAGTCCGCGACGCAGCTGATCGCCAGCTACTCCGACCTGCTGCCCGCCGACCTCGCGAACGCCATGCTCGACCTGCCCGAGCAGCGGATGCTGGAGGTGGCGGAGGAGCTCTCCGACGAGCGGCTCGCCGATGTGCTCGAGGAGATGCCGGAGAACGAGCAGGTCGACATCCTGAACCAGCTCGACGACGACCGTGCCGCGGACGTGCTCGACCAGATGCAGCCGGATGACGCCGCCGACCTCATCGCCCAGCTGAGCGAGGAGCGCGGTGAGGCGCTGCTCGACCTGATGGAGCCCGAGGAGGCGGAGGACGTGCGATTCCTGCTGTCCTACGCCCCCGACACCGCCGGTGGCCTGATGACGACCGAGCCGATCATCGTCTCGGCCGACACTACTGTCGCGGAGGCGCTCGCCCTCATCCGCCGGCACGAACTGGCTCCGGCCCTCGGCGCGGCAGTCTGCGTGACACTCCCGCCGTATGAGCCGCCGACGGGTCGATTCCTCGGGATGGTGCACTTCCAGCGCATGCTGCGCTACCCGCCGAACGAACGCCTCGGCACCCTGCTCGACCAGGCCCTGGAGCCGGTCACGGCCGGCGCTCCCGCTGCGGAAGTCGCGCGCCGCCTCGCCAGCTATAACCTCGTATCCCTTCCCGTTGTTGATGAGTCACACCGTCTGGTCGGGGTGGTGACCATTGACGACGTCCTCGATTACCTCCTGCCCGATGACTGGCGAAGCACAGACCACGAGAGCAGTACCGAGTCGCTTTACAGCGACGCATCCACAGCAGCGATTCCGGTAAGAACGGCAAGGAGGACGACCAATGGCACGAGTAAGTAACCGTAGCGAGGATCGCCTCGATTCGCCGAAGGGCCTGCGCGCGTCATTCGTTCCCCGCGGCAACAACCGTGACACGGTCGGTCGGTTCTCCGAGGGCTTCGCGCGCGCCATGGGAACCTCGTGGTTTCTCTTCGGAATGACGATCTTCGTTGTGGTCTGGCTCGCGTACAACTCCTGGGCGCCGCACAGCGCGCAGTTCGACCCCCGAGCCTCGAACTTCACGTTGCTGACTCTCATCCTGTCGCTGCAGGCCTCCTACGCCGCGCCCCTCATCCTGCTCGCGCAGAACCGTCAGGACGACCGCGACCGCGTACAGATCGAGCAGGACCGCCAGCGCGCGGAACGCAACCTGAACGACACCGAGTACCTCGCGCGCGAGATCGTCAGCCTGCGGCTCGCGATGAAGGACATGGCGTCGAAGGACTTCATCCGCGCCGAGCTTCGATCGCTTCTCGAGGAGCTCGATAAGTCGAAGGATCCCGCTTGACCGACGCTTCGGTCGACCCTCGGGTCGGACTTGTCGAGACCGCCCTCGCCACGGTCATCGACCCCGAGATCCGCCGTCCGATCAGCGAACTCGACATGGTCGGCGACGTGGTGGTCGAGGACACGACGGCGACCGTCGGCATCAAGCTGACGATCGTCGGATGCCCGGCCGCCGACCGGATCGAGCGCGATGTCACCGCGGCCATTCTTGCCGTGCCCGGAATCGAGACGGCGGTCGTCGCCGTCTCGGTGATGACGAAGGCCGAGCGGGACGCCCTGACCGCGAAGCTGCGCGGCGGACGACCGAAGACACTCCAGTTCGGGCCGGACTCGCTCACTCGGATCTACGCGATCACGAGCGGCAAGGGCGGAGTCGGCAAGTCGACAATCACCGCGAACCTGGCTGTCGCGCTCGCCGCACGAGGCCTACGAGTCGGGATCGTGGATGCCGACGTCTTCGGCTTCTCGATTCCCGGCATCCTCGGAGTCGGCGACGAGAAGCCGACCCAGGTGAACGACATGATCCTGCCGCCCGTCGCGTACGACGTGAAGGTGATCTCGATCGGGATGTTCGTGAAGGGCTCCACCGCGGTGAGCTGGCGCGGACCCATGCTGCACCGCACGATCCAGCAATTCCTCACCGACGTCTACTTCGGCGATCTCGACATCCTGCTGCTCGATCTGCCGCCCGGGACCGGCGACGTGGCGATCTCCGTGGGCCAGCTACTCCCCCACGCGGAGGTGCTCGTGGTCACCACTCCCCAGTCCGCGGCCGCGGACGTCGCCGAACGAAGCGCTCTCGTCGCGCGCCAAACCGGCCAGCGGGTGATCGGCGTCATCGAGAACATGGCCGGTCTCGTCGGCCCGGACGGCGCCGTGATCGACGTGTTCGGCACCGGCGGCGGAACCGACACGGCCGCTCGACTCTCGACTCCAGGCGAGCACGTTCCGCTTCTGGCGTCGGTCCCCCTCAGCATCGCGCTCCGCGAGGGCGGTGACGCGGGCTCCCCGATCGTGCTGTCCAATCCGACCGACCCCGCGGCGGTTGCCATACTGGCTGTCGCGGACGCGCTGGCCGTCCGGGAGCGAGGCCTCGCCGGCCGCAAGCTGGGACTGTCGGTCAGCTAGGCGCCCGGCTCCACGAGTCGCGCCAGCAGCTCGGTGAGAAGCCGCTCGGCGATCGGCGCCGGGAGACCCTCGAGGATTGCCAGCAACGGCGCCATCCGGTCCGGAAGTCCGCCGCCGGAACCGATCCCCATCGAGCCGAGCAGGGCGAAGGCCGTGTCCGAGTCGAGCACGCCGTCTCCGAGTGGCGGCAGAGTGCCGAGTACGTCGGCGGGAGTGACCGGCGGCACGCCGCGAACGGCATCCGCCGCGGCGAGAAGTGCCGCCGTCAGGTCGGCCAGCACCACCTCCGTCACGGGCGTGATGGTCAGGTGGGTGGTGCGGGGCAGCCGCGAGCCGTCCGACTGCCCGATGCTCGGCTGAAGCTGAAGGAGCCAGCCGTGCGTCCGCACCTCGTCCGCCCAGTGGTGCGGATCGACCCGTTTCTCGGGCGGCATCGATTCATCGCTCGTGACGGCGATGAGCGGGCCGACCGGCGATCCGACAACCCGGAGCCCCTCGATTCCGTCGATCGTCGCGAGCAGCGCCGCGGTCGATCGTTCGCAGGACTGCGCGAGTCGAGCGAAGCCATCGATGCCGAGCGCGGTGAGGATCGCCCAGGATGCCGCCAGCGATCCTGCCGACTTGGAGCCGAGCATCGTCGGATTGACGACCGGATAGCCCGGCCAGCGCGTGGTCGCGAAATACTGCGTGCGCTGCCGGTCCCGTCCGCGTTGCAGGAGTACCGACGCCCCCTTCGGCGCATATCCGAACTTGTGTAGGTCGGCGCTGATGCTGGTGACGCCGTCGACCGCGAAGTCCCACCGCGGCAGGCCGGTCCAGAATGGCAGGATGAGTCCACCGATGCACGCGTCGACGTGGCAGTCGATACCGGCGGCGAGCGCCGCCGCCGCGACCTCGGCGACGGGATCGAGTCCCGCGAACGGAAAGTTCGGCGCAGACACGACCACGAGCGCGACGTCGGCCCCGAGGCGGCTCGTCAGGCTCGGCGCGTCCACCGCACCCGTAGCGGGGTCCACCGGAACCAGCTCCAGTTCGACGTCGAAGTAGTGCGCGGCCTTCTGGAAAGCGGCGTGCACCGTGACCGGCGCGAGCAGGCGGGGTCGCCCGACACCTCCGCGCGCCCGCCAGTTGTCGCGAGCCGTCTTGACGGCGAGGAGGCAGCTCTCCGTACCGCCCGTCGTCACGCTTCCGACCACCGAGTCGTCGCCGTGGAGGATTCCCCGGACAAACCCGACGGTCTCGCGCTCGAGAACGGCGACCGAGGTGAACGTCGTGGGGTCGAGCCCGTTGACCGGCTGCACCATCCTTACGGCGGCGGCGGCCAGCTCGTCGAGTTCCGGCATCCCCGAGTCGTAGACGTAGCTGAGCACGGAACCGCCGTGCGTCGGAGCATCCGCCTCGCGCAGTTGTCGCAGCCGTTCGAGGATGTCGGCGGGAGCGGACTCGAATTCGCTCACGCGGGCACCCTCGCAGCCGTCGCGACATCGATGTCACTCCGGCGCAGGCGGTACCGGCCGAGAGAGATCAGGCTCAGCCCGATCAGGACGGCCGGCACGATGCTGAAGCTCAGGACGATGCCGGTGATGGCCGCGGGCGACTGAGTGGCGTGAACATCGCCCGCCGAGGATACGTATCCGGTGATAGCGAGGATGACGGTCAGCGCGCTCGCGCCGAGCGCCATGCCCGTCGTCTCGCCCGCGGTCCAGATGCCCCCGAAAGCTCCCGCCCAGCCCGGTCCGTTTTTCTGCGCGTCGACGGAGATCACATCCGGAAGCATCGACATGGGAAGAGACTGCATGCCCGCGTAGCCGGCGCCGGCGAGCGCCACGGGCGCGTAGACCCATGCCCCGGGTGCCCAGACCAGTCCGACCATGGCGAGCGCAGCGATGCCGAAGAGGATGCTCGCCAGCAGAAAGCCGCGCTCCTTGCCGATCCGGCGCGCAATGGCGGCCCAGACGGGAGCGAACAGGATGGCGGGCGCGATGAGCGCGACGAAGAGGAACGTCACCGCGTCCTCGCTCTTCAGCACATACGTCGCAACGTATTGCGCCCCGGCCAGCATCAGCCCCGTCGCAAGCGCCTGCAGCAGGAAGGTCAGCACGAGCACGCGGAACGGCTGGCTTCGACGCAGCGCGGCGAAACCGGCGCGGTAACCGCTCGAGTTCTCGGAGAGCGAGTCCTCGATCGCAGCTCCGGAAATCTCGCCGACCGGGGCTACGCGGGACGAGATCAACATCCCCACGCCGATGACGGCGCCGGCGACGACACCCATGAGCAGGTAGCCGAGGTAGTGGTTGGCTCCGCCGAGCGATCGCAGCACCGGACCGCCAGCACCGAACAGGAGAATCGCGATCGTGAGCACGACCACGCGCATGGCGAGGAGGCGAGTGCGCTGGTCGTAGCCATCCGTGAGTTCCGCAGGGAGCGCGATATACGGCACCTGGAACAGGCTGAAGGCGGTGGCTGTCAGGACGAAGGCGACGAAGACCCATGTCGCGGACAACCAGGCCGGCAGTCCGATGGGCGTCGCAAACGTGACGATGAAGAACACGGGCAGCAGCAGGGCGCCGAGGACCATGAAGCGGCGACGCGTGCCCGTGCGTCGTCGGCTGCGATCGCTCCACGCCCCGATAAGCGGATCGATGAGAACGTCCCAGATCTTCGCCACGATGACGACGAGCCCCGAGAGGATGGCCTCCAGCCCCAGATTGTCCGTCAGGTAGTAGACGAGAACGAGGCCGGGGAGCGTGGCGAACCCTCCCGTCCCCAGCGAGCCGATGGCGTACGTGGCGATGGTTCGGGCGCTGAGGGCCTGCTCCGGTGCGGACATGAATCGCAGTGTAGCCGCTCCCCTTGGTGCCTCCGGTGCTCCTGCGGGTAGCGTGAAGCGCATGGCAACCATCACGGTCGACAAGTCGCTCACCAATGACCTCACGCGCGATCTGTCCTTCTCGGGAACCGCTACCGTTCCCGTCATCGCCCCCTTCACCGGAAAGAAGCTCTACGATCTGCCGATGAGCTCGGCGCGGGATGTCGCCGATGCCGCCTCGGCGGCGCGGGTTGCTCAACTCGCCTGGTCCGCCGCCGGACCTGAGCGTCGCCGACGAGTACTACTGGATGGCCACGATCGCTTCCTGGCCGACCGCGAGAGACTGCTGGACCTGCTGCAGACGGAGAGCGGCAAGTCACGCGGACCGGCGTTCGAGGAGTTCTTCCAGAGCGCGTCGGCGACTCGATATGCGGCCGTCGCGGCCAGGAGCGTGACCCGCACCCGCAGTCGCCGAGCCGGCATCCCGCTGGTCATGCGCACTCGAGTCAGCTACAAGCCGAAGGGTCTCGTCGGCGTCATCACACCGTGGAATTACCCGCTCAGCCTCGCGCTGATGGATGTGATCCCCGCTCTCGCGACCGGCAACGGGGTGGTCCAGAAGGTCGACAACCAGACCGTCCTCACCGTTCTCGCGGCGCGACGGGCGTTCATCGACGCCGGTGTCCCCGCGGCGCTGTGGGCGATCGTGGCGGGCGATGGCAACGAGGTCGGGAACGCGGTCGTCGATGCCGGCGACTACGTGTGTTTCACCGGATCGACGGCGACCGGAATCAAGGTCGGCCAGCGCGCGCTCGGCCGGGTTGCGGGCGCGTCGCTGGAGCTCGGCGGCAAGAACCCGATGATCGTCCTCGATGACGCCAACGTGCAGAAGGCGGCAGCGGCATCCGTGTACGGCTGCTTCTCCTCGATGGGACAGCTGTGCGTCTCGATGGAGCGCATCTACGTTCAGCGCGCGATCGCCGACCAGTTCATCGAGGCGTTCACCGCGAACGTGAAGAACCTGGTGCAGGGTCCGGCGCTGGACTACACGACAGACGTCGGCTCGCTGACCAGCGCCGCCCAGTTGGAGCGAGTGTCGGCCCACGTCGACGACGCGGTGAAGAAGGGCGCCACCGTGCTCGCCGGCGGCAAGGCGCGAAAGGACCTCGGCCCGTTTTTCTACGAGCCGACCGTGCTCACCGACGTCACGAGTGAAATGCTCTGCTTCACGCACGAGACCTTCGGGCCGGTTATCGCCATCCAGGTCGTCGCCAACGAAGACGAGGCGATCGACGCGGCCAACGCGTCGGAGTTCGGCCTCAACGCCTCCGTGTTCAGCGGTTCGACCAGCCGTGCGCGCAGAGTCGCGGATCGTATCGTCGCGGGCAGCGTGAACATCAACGAGGGCTACCGGTCCAGCTTCGGAAGCATCGACGCTCCGATGGGCGGCATGAAGCACTCCGGGCTCGGTCGGCGCAACGGGCCAGAGGGACTGCTCCGGTTCGTCGAGTCGCGCACTGTCGCTGAGGCGACCGGCATCCTGACCCTGCCGGGGACCGGCGTCGCTGCCGGCAAGCTGGCGGGAACGATGGAGCTCGCGCTGAAGGTCCTGAAGGCGCTGCGTCGTCGCTAGGACACTCCTCCGGAAATGCTCTGGACTAGGTGGACTCCTGGTCGAACGGCGCGGCCAGGCCATCCCTCGCCGCGCGCTTGCGCTGCTCGGCCTGAGAATCGACACCCGTCTGCAGCTGCGGCGGCTCCTCGAGCAGGGCTTCGCGGATGATTCGCCGGGGGTCGTACTGTCGGGGATCCATCTTGCGCCAGTCGAGGTCCTCGAACTCGGGTCCCATCTCCTCCCGCACGCGCTCCTGGGCAGAATCAGCCATCTGCCGCACACGCCGCACAAGCCGGGCCAGCGACGCCGCGTATTGAGGCAACTTCTGGGGACCGATCAGGAAGGCGGCGATGATCGCGATGATCAGCACCTTCTCGAACGACAACCCGAAGATCATGCCCACAGAATAACGGGTCGCACCTGAAGGTCCCCCTAGGGTGGAAGCAGCAAGGAGTTGATGTGGCCGAGAAAGACTTGGACTGGAAGTTCGCGGAAGAACTCGTCGTCGAAAGTGAACTGATCAGCGGCGCCCGCGCGCACGCACTGGAGCACGGAGTGGATTCCGTTTCGCCGGCCCAGGGAGCCCAGTTGGCGGTTCTCGCCGCCGCGACCAACGCGAAGTCGATCATCGAGATCGGCACCGGATTCGGCGTCAGCGGACTGTGGATGCTAACCGGCGCGCCAGCCTCGGCACTCACGTCCATCGACCAGGAGGTCGAGTTCCAACAGTCGGCCAAGAAGTCGTTCGCCGACCTCGGCATCCCGGCGAACCGAACGCGACTCATCGCTGGTCGAGCCCTCGATGTGCTTCCGCGCATGAACGAGTCGAGCTACGACCTCGTGCTGGTGGATGCCGACCCCGGACCGCTCCTCGAGTACGTCGAACACGCGCTCCGACTCGTGCGCGTGGGTGGCACCGTTCTGGTTCCGCATGCACTGTGGCGCGGTCGGGTCGCCGACCCGGCGCAGCGTGACGACACCGCGACAACGTTCCGGACTCTCTTGACCGAGACCGCCGGGTCACCCGCGGTGCGGAGCGCAGTGTCGCTTGCGGGCGACGGCCTGCTGCAGCTGACCAAAGTGGCCCCTTGAGTCCAGGGACCGGAAACTAGGCCGCTACGACCGCTGCCAGCGCGTCGTGAAGTTCTTTGGCCTCGGCGTCGTTCACTGACACAACGAGGCGTCCACCACCCTCGAGCGGAACCCGCACGATGATGAGGCGACCCTCTTTGACAGCCTCCATCGGGCCGTCCCCGGTCCTCGGCTTCATGGCTGCCATGAGTAATCCCCTTTCAAATGGATACCTCACTATTATCCCTTATTTCGCGGGGGAACTGAAAACGCGTGCCCGAACGGCTGCCGCTTACGGCGGGGTCCAGTCGTATCCGTCCGACCAGTAGGCGATGTAGATCCAGCCGATCTGGCCCGCGATGAACAGCAGGATGATCCCGATCCGGTAGGCCAGCGACCTGGGCAGTGCGGCGGCGCCGAGGATCGGAAAGATCGGTACGAACAGCCGGAAGACGCTCGACTGTGGGAAGAACACGGCGAGCAGGTAGATCGTCCAGCTGGCGATCCACAGCCGCAGGTCGACGCCGAGACGGCGGACCGGCCGGGTGAAGAGGAGGAGCGTGAAGAGACCGATCGCGAGAAGAAGCAGCGCGACCTGCAGGAGTGTGTTGTCCAGACCGATCCGGTTCAGCCACCAGTTGGCGCCCTGGAACCACGGCTGGAAGGGGACGAGCGCGCCCCAGCCGACGTAGGGCGATCGCCACGACAGTTCGGTGGCGGTGTACGCGTCCGGGACGCCCGTGACGACGCCCGCGATGAAGGGCCACGCGTACCCGAGCACGCCGCTGATCACCGTCGCGGCGATCGATGTGACGATCTCCCGAGCCGGATACGGGTCGTACTTGCGCGCGACGAAGCGGGCGATGACGTGCAGCCCCAGAAAGAGCGCAAAAGCGAGTCCGGTCGGCTTTGTGAACGACATGACGGCGACGAACGGCAGCATCATCCAGTAGTTGCGCCGCAGCAGGTACAGCAGCGCGCAGGCCAGGAAGAACAGTTGCATGGATTCCGCATAGTCCACCTGCAGGATGGGCGACAGCGGCGCGAAGCAGAAGAGCACGACCGAGAACATCGCGGTGGCGGCGCCGAGCTTCGGCTCCAGCAGCTTGTAGAACACGAGCGCTGTTCCGGCCGCAAAGCCAACCGCGACGAAGACGCCGACGACGCTGAACGGCAAACCGGTCGCGAACGAAATCGCGCCGCACAGGAACGGGTACGCCGGAAGGAACGCCCACGTGTTCTGCGCGACGTGGCCAAGCGAGTCGTGCGGCAGGGTCGCCGGATAACCCGTCTTGGACACGATGTCGTACCAGGTGCCGTCCCAGATATGGGCGAAAGAGAAGTAGTCGGGGTGCGCTCCCGTCCACGGGTTGGCCTGTTGCAACCAGGCGAACACGAGCAGGATGATCGTGGTCACGATCCGGGATGCAAGGAAGATCAGGAGGACGGTCGCCCACCACGGCATCCCCCGCATCCGACTCCCCAGGCCCCCGGAACCCTCCGTCGTTCGGGTGTCTGCGATGGCTGTGTCAGCCATGAGCCTCTGGCGCGGACAGCCACGTTCGCAGGCCGTTCTCGCACGAGATGATCTGCTCGATCGGCACGCGCTCGTCGTCGGCGTGAGCCAGTGTCGGGTCCCCCGGACCATAGTTCACAGCCGGGATCCCGAGGGCGGCGAATCGGGCGACATCCGTCCAGCCGTACTTCGGCAGGGGCTCGCCTCCGACGGCGGCGACGAATTCCCGCGCGAGCGGGTCGTCGAGTCCCGGCCGCGCGCCCTCGGCGAGGTCGATGACGGTGAGCTCGAATCCCGCGAACAGCTCGCGAAGGTGCAGGACGGCTTCTGGACCGGTGCGGTCTGGCGCGAAGCGGTAGTTGACGTGCACGGTGGCCTGGTCGGGAATGACATTCGTCGCGACACCCCCGCCAATCAGTACAGCGTTGAGGCTCTCTCGATAGAACAGCCCGTCGACTTCCCGTTCCTCGGGCTGGTAATCGGCGAGGATACCGAGAACGGGCGCGAGGTCATGAATCGCGTTGTGTCCGGTCCAGGGCCGAGCCGCATGAGCGCGCCTGCCCGAGGTTGTGACGTCGACCCGGAGGGTGCCGTTGCAGCCGCCCTCGATATTTCCCGCGGTCGGCTCGCCGAGAATCGCGAAGTCGCCGTCGAGCAAATCCGGACGAGCCCTGGCCAGTCGTCCGAGCCCGTTGAGTTCGCTCGACACCTCTTCGTTGTCGTACCAGATCCACGTGATGTCGACGGCGGGGCTGCGGAGCTCTGCGGCGAGCTTCAGCTGCACTGCGACGCCCGCCTTCATGTCGACCGTGCCCCGTCCCCACAGCTCGGCGCCATCCATTCGGGTCGGCAGGTTGTCATTCACGGGAACCGTGTCGAGGTGCCCCGCGATCAGCACCCGGCGATCGCGTCCGAGATTCGTTCGCGCGACGAGAGCATCGCCATCCCGGAACAGTTCGAGGTGCGAGGCATCGGCGAGCGACGCCTCCACCGCATCGGTGATCGCTTTCTCGTTCCCCGACACCGACTCGATGTCGCAGAGCGCCCGCGTCAACTCGACCGAGGATGCCGCGAGATCGAGTGCGGGCGCGGAGTCGTGCGGCATTCGGCAATTGTAGGGGTCGGTACGCTGGTGCCATGACTTTTCGATCCGCCTGGGGCTACGGACTCGCCACAATCGCAGGAGACGGAACGGTCCTCGACACGTGGTATCCGAGTCCGAAGCTGGGGGAACTCGCAGCCGGCACCGATCGGCACATCGCGCCGGCCGAGCTCGAGGATGCGATCGGCGCGGACGCGCGACGGAATGTTCGGATCGACTTCGTCACGGTCGAGATCGACGTCGATGCCGCACCGGCCTCCACCTCTGACGCCTACCTTCGGCTGCACCTGCTTTCCCACCTGCTAGTCGAGCCGAACACCATCAACCTCGACGGCATCTTCGGACAGCTCCCGATCGTGGCCTGGACGAACGCGGGTCCCGTGCATCCGACCGACTTCGCTCGGCTGCGGATGCAATTGCAGCGCGCCGGCATCTCGGCGCACAGCTTCGATCGCTTCCCCCGCATGGTCGACTACGTCGTCCCGCCCCGCATCCGGATTGCTGACACGGCGCGGGTTCGACTCGGCGCTTACCTCTCGCCGGGGACGACGATCATGCACGAGGGTCTCGTGAACTTCAATGCCGGCACCCGCGGCACGTCGATGGTGGAGGGACGCATCTCGCAGGGCGTCGTCATCGGCGACGGATCGGATGTCGGGGGCGGCGCGTCCATCATGGGCACCCTGTCCGGCGGTGGAACGCAACGCGTGGTCATCGGCGAGCGCGTGCTACTCGGCGCCAACTCCGGGGTCGGCATCTCGATCGGCGATGACAGCGTCGTCGAGGCGGGACTCTACGTGACCGCCGGCACGAAGGTGAACGTGCTCGGTGACGAACCCCGAACGGTAAAGGCGGTCGAGCTCAGCGGCATCCCCGGCCTGCTGTTCCGCCGCAACTCGCTCACGGGCGCGGTCGAGGTTGTCGCGCGCACCGGTGACGGCATCCACCTGAACCCGGAGCTGCACCCGTAGCCGACACTTGTTGTGCAGGTAGTTCGCGCCGAAAAGCCCATTTCGCCAGTTGTTTTGTGACGGAGTGCTCGAAACCCCTGCACAACAGTGTTAGCGCGGGCCGACGGTCGGGCTGAAGAATTAGCTACTGCTGAGGCCAGGCGCGGTGCGGCTCGCCGACGTAGACCTGCTGCGGACGACCGATCTTGGTGGTTGGGTCGGAGTTCATCTCGCGCCAGTGTGCGATCCACCCGGGCAGGCGCCCGATGGCGAAGAGCGGTGTGAACATGCGCGACGGGAATCCCATCGCCTTGTAGATGACGCCCGTGTAGAAGTCGACGTTCGGGTAGAGCTTGCGCTCGATGAAGTACTCGTCGGCCAGGGCGACGGCCTCGAGTTCCTTCGCGATATCAAGCAGCGGGTCCTGCACGCCGAGCGCCTCGAGTACCTCGTCTGCGCTCTCCTTGACGAGCTTCGCGCGCGGGTCGAAATTCTTGTAGACACGGTGCCCGAAGCCCATGAGCTTGACGCCGTCTTCCTTGTTCTTTACGCGCTGCACGAAGGTGTCGACGGATTCGCCCGATTCCCTGATCTCGCCCAGCATCTTCAGCACGGCTTCGTTCGCGCCGCCGTGCAAGGGTCCGTAGAGCGCATTGATGCCGGCGGAGATCGACGCGAAGATGTTGGCCTCGGTCGACCCGACGAGACGAACCGTCGAGGTGGAGGCGTTCTGCTCGTGGTCCTCGTGCAGGATGAGCAGACGGTCGAGAGCCTTGCTGACCACGGGATTCACGACGTAGGGCTCGGCCATCGTGCCGAAGTTCAGCTTCAGGAAGTTGTCCACAAAGCTCAGGCTGTTGTCCGGGTAGAGGAAGGCCTGGCCGAGGCTCTTCTTGTGCGCGTACGCGGCGATCACCGGCAGCTTCGCGAGGAGACGGATGGTCGAGATCTCGACCTGCTCCGGGTCGTGCACGTTGAGCGAGTCCTGGTAATAGGTGGAGAGTGCCGACACGGCGCTCGACAGCACCGACATCGGATGGGCGTTGTGCGGGAGGGCATCGAACAGGTGACGCATGTCCTCGTGCAGGAGAGTGTGGCGGCGAACCTTTTCGGAGAACTCCTCGAGCTCGCTCGCGGACGGCAACTCGCCGTAGATCAGCAGCCAGGCGACCTCGAGATAGGTCGAGTTGGCAGCGACATCTTCGATCGCGTATCCACGGTAGCGCAGGATGCCGGCATCGCCGTCGATGTATGTAATCGCGCTCTTTGTCGCCGCCGTATTGACGAATCCGCCGTCCAGCGTGTTGAAGCCCGTCTGCTTGCTCAGCGACGAGATGTCGATGGCACTGCGGCCATCCACCGCGGGCACGACGGGAAACTCGGCCGACCCTCCGTCCCACTCGAGCGTGGCAGTTTCGGGGGTGGCCGTTTCTGCGTTGTCTGCGGCAGCGTCACTCACGCATACAGCCTAATTGGCTGCGGCGTGTACCGTTGCATCCGCCAAAGCCTGCACGAGTTGGTTAGAGGTTGTCCCTAATTAGCGGCGAGCAGCCGTGCGGCGGCGCGAGCGATATCGGCGTCACTGGCGGTCAGCGCGAGTCGCACGTGCACGGCCGGATCATCACCGTAAAACGAACCAGGCGCGGCGAGGATGCCCCGATCCGCGAGCCATGAGACGGTGTCCAGGGATCTCTCTCCGCGCGTCGCCCACAGGTACAGCCCGGCCCGGCTGTCGTCGATGCGGAAGCCGGCGGCGACGAGTGCCGCCATCAGCTGTTCGCGCCGTGCGCCATACACCGCGCGCTGTGCGGCCACGTGCACGTCGTTTCCGAGAGCCACCACCATGGCGGCCTGCACGGGTGCGGGAGGCATCAGTCCGATGTGTTTACGCGCCCCGAGAATCTGGTCGATCAGGTCGCTGCATCCGGCGACGAATCCGGCCCGGTAACCGGCAAGGTTCGACTGTTTGCTGAGCGAGTACACCGAGAGCACGTGATCGCGGGAGCCCCGGATCACCTGGGGCTCGAGGATGCTTGCGGCCGGCGACGGATATACGGTCTCGCCGTCGGCGGGCCAGGTGAGCTCCGCGTAGCACTCGTCGTTCACGATGACGGCGTCGAGTTCGCGTGCCCGCGCAACAGCGGCGCGCAGGTACGGGACACCGAGTACGCGGCCGTCCGGGTTGCTCGGCGAGTTCAGCCAGATCAGCTTCGTCTCGCTCGGCCACTCCCCCGGATCATCCGAGGAGAGCACGGTGGCACCGACGAGCGCGGCCCCGATGGCGTACGTCGGGTACGCCAGGGTGGGCTGCACGACCACGTCGCCCTTTCCGAGACCGAGCAGCAGCGGCAGAAGGGAGACGAGCTCCTTGGATCCGATGGTCGGCAGAACGTTTGCGACGGTCAACTCGACTCCTCGGCGCCGCGCGTACCAGTCGACGATCGCCTCACGCAGCGGCACGCTTCCCGCGGTCTGCGGATAGGAGTGCGCATCGGTCGCCGCAGCGAGCGCCGTGCGGATGAATTCGGGGGTCGGATCCACGGGGGAACCGACGGACAGGTCGACCAGTCCGTCCGGATACGCCCGGGCCCGCTCGGCGTACTGGGCGATCGTGTCCCAGGGAAAGTCGGGCAGGTCGAGTGCCACGGGGCTAGCCGACGGGCTGCGGCGGAAGCTCGGAAATGAGCGGGTGGTCCTTGTGGATCACACCGACCTTCGCGGCGCCGCCCGGGGAACCGAGGTCATCGAAGAACTCGACGTTGGCCTTGTAGTAATCGGCCCACTTGTCGGGCACGTCGTCCTCGTAGTAAATCGCCTCGACAGGGCACACCGGTTCGCAGGCACCGCAGTCCACGCACTCGTCGGGGTGGATGTACAGCATCCGGTCGCCCTCGTAGATACAGTCGACCGGGCACTCATCGATGCACGCACGGTCCTTGAGATCGACGCACGGAAGAGCAATGACGTACGTCACGAGGCTCGCGTTCCTTTCACTTGCTGTGAACTAATCCTACCCGGACCGCGGCGCCGCCCCTGCGGCCACGCAAGCGCCAGGACGGCGAGAACGGGCGGCGAAATCTCCCACAGGATGCCGGGGCCGTTCTGCGGAATGAGCACGGAACCACCAGCGGTCTCGAAGGACAAAACCGTGACGATGGCGACCATCCCGAGGGCGGCGAAGGCCGGGACGACGCGAGTGGCGAAGGCGAGTCGAAATCCGACGAAGATGGCGGCGACGACAAGGATGCCGGCGATCGCGCCGATCCAGATCGGCTGGCCGCCGATCGGCAGCGTGATCTGGTTGTAGACGGTGAGTAGCGCACCCAGCGCGACGCCGATCACGCCACCGATCACGGCGGCGAAGAAGCGGGCGGCCGGATGCTGCTCCGAGAACGGTATCGGTTCGGACGAGCGGTCGACGACGAGTTCGAACCGCTCCACCGGAGCGATGGGTCGGCGCTGCCCGCCCGACAGCACGACGCTGTCGCCGTCGATCGTGAGTTGGCTCCGATAGGCGGCCAGGGCGGCGCGCTTGCGAGCCAGAACGGAGCTGACGTCCACAGCGACTGATCCGCGATCGGTGATCTCGTAGAACGGCACGGCGTAGACCTGTGCGGCGCGGAGGGCCGCCTCCCGGGTGCGAATGTGGTCGGGGTGGCCGTATCCACCGTTCGCGTCGTAGCTCACGACGACGCTGGGCTGGGTCGCCACGATGACGGCGGCGATGTCGGCCGCGACATCCGAAAATTCGGCGGCGGTCAGGGATCCAGGGTCCTGCCGGGCGCTGGGCTCTGCACCGCGCGGTCCCCACTCCATTCCGGAGTCGCTGTACTTCCGAACCGGTTGACCGTTCCAGCGCGCGTTGACATCGCCCAGGTAGCGGTGGTCGGTAACGCCGAGCGCCTTCATGGCGGCAGCGAGCTCGGCCGTTCGCACCGCCGCGAGGGATTCGGGCGACTCCAGCGCGCCGTTCAGGTCGTCCGGGATGACTTCGCCGCGCTCGCCTCGCGTGCACGTGAGTACGGTGACGATGGCTCCGCGTTCGACAAGTGTGGCGATCGTTCCGCCCGTGTCGAGAGTCTCGTCATCGGGATGAGCGTGGACGAAGAGCACGCGTTCCCCGTCCGCTATCACCGTGCCTCCCGACTTCCTGAGTGTCCCCTCACACTATTGGACAGAAGTTGTGAGTCTGGTTAGGGTTGAACAGGTAAGGTTAGCCTTACCAATATTCTTCTTGCTGACCACGCCGCGGATCGAGCGGCGACCTCTTCCATTCGCCAGAAATTTCCATGCTCGCCACACTTGTCATCGGCCTCCGTGAGGGTCTCGAGGCGTCCCTCATCGTCGGCATCATCGCCGCGTTCCTCAAGCGCACCGGCAAACCGCTGCGCCCGATGTGGATCGGTGTCGGAATCGCCGTTGCGCTCAGCATCGCGGTCGGCGTGATTCTGCAGGTGGTGTCCGCGAGCCTGCCACAAGCGCAGCAGGAGGGTATGGAGTCGATCATCGGCATCGTCGCCGTCGCGGCGGTCACCGGCATGATCGGCTGGATGAACGTGCACGCTCGCAACATGCGTGCGGAACTCGAGCAGCACGCCCAGCTCGCCCTGCGCGACGGCACCGCCTGGGCGCTCGTCGGGATGGCGTTCCTCGCCGTGCTCAAGGAGGGGTTCGAGACCTCGGTGTTCCTGCTCGCGGCGTTCCAGTCGTCGACCAGCTTCCTCGGCGCCAGCGCGGGCGCGGTGATCGGCGTCGCGATCGCCGTCGCAATCGGCATTGGCATCTTCCGCGGTGGCGTGAAGCTGAACCTCGCCCGTTTCTTCCGAATCACCGGGATCTTCCTCGTCCTGGTCGCGGCGGGGCTGGTACTCAGTTCGCTGCGAACCGCTCACGAGGCCGGCTGGATCGAGATCGGCCAGCAGGCCACGATCAACCTCGGCTGGCTCGCGCCGAACGGATCCGTGCAGGCGGCGCTGCTGACCGGCGTGCTCGGCATCCCCGCCGATCCGCGACTGATCGAGGTTCTCGGCTGGCTCGCTTACCTCATCCCAACGATGCTCTTCCTGCTATGGCCGCTGAAGCGCCGCCCGAAAGGGCGCGCGCTCGCGAGCATGCGTCTCGTAATCGCGGCTGCTCTCGCGCTCACGGCTGCCGTGCTGGCCGTCGCCGTGACCCTTCCTACCTACGCGCCGCCGACGACCGCCAGCGTCCGGAGTGCCGACGGCAGCACGACCTCGGTCTCCGTACCCGTGAATCTGGCGACGGCACGAGAGACCACGCACGAGGGCGTGATCTCGCGGGTCGTCACGACCACGGCGAGCGCTCCGACGCCCGGACGGCCGAAGACACTCACCCTCGACCAGCTCGTCGCCCTCAGCGGCGGCCGACTTCCCATCGGCATCAGCGCTGCGCAAAACCCCGGACCGTACACAGCGAACTGGCTCACCCGATCGACGACGTCGGTCTGGGTCTACCGCGCCGGCGTCCTCGACGCGAAGCGCACCGCGACGACCATCGTGACTCTCTCCGGCGGCGGGCTCCCGGCCCCTCGAACCGTTACACCGGACAGCGCACAGACCGGGTCGTGGGCGCTGTCCGCGGCCACCCGCAGCACGATCGCCGCGCGCATCGCCGACTCGGATCGCTCGGCATCCGAGCTCCTTCTATGGAAACTCTGGATTCCGCTGGTCCTGACGCTCGCGGCGCTCGTTCTGTGCTTCTACGTACTCCGTCCACAGCGGCGCAGAACTCCGCGCATTCCCCAGAAGAAAGCCAAGGAAACATACGCATGAATCGCTCTTCCCTCGCACGCACGTCCGCCGTGCTCGCAGCCGCGGTGGCGCTCGCGCTCGCCGTGAGCTCCTGCTCGACCGGTGGATCGGCTACGAGCGGCTCCGTCGCATCCGTCGTGCACGGCGCCTCACAGGTGTCGGTAAGCCTGGCCAGCAAGAACGGTAAGGACGTGTGCACTCTCAGCAGCTCCTCCGCGAAAGCGGGTCCGGTGACCTTCACAGTGAAGAACGAGAGCTCGACCGCGATCTCCGAAGTCGAACTGCTGAGCAACGAGCGCATCCTCGGTGAAAAGGAGAACCTCGCGCCGGGGCTCGCAGCGGTGTCCTTCACCGTGACCCTGACCGGCGGCACGTACCAGGTGTACTGCCCTGGTGCCGACAAGCAGCTGACAAGCTTTACGATCGCAGGCAAGTCGGTGAAGGTCGCGAACACGGCGACCGGGGCGCTGCAGTCCGGCATCGAGGGGTACGCGGCGTACGTCACGCAGGAGGTCACGACCATGATCTCGGCGACGAACGCCCTGAAGTCCGCCGTGGACAGCGGCGACGTGACCGCGTCGCAGAAGGCCTACGCGCTTGCCCGCCCGTACTACGAGCGGGTGGAGTCCGACGTCGACGGCTTCATTCTTCCCGGCTTCAGCGCCACCGATAACGCCGGAAACCTCGACTACCTCATCGACATGCGCGAGTCGAACCTCGACCCGGCCGTCGGCTGGCACGGATTCCATGCCGTCGAGCGCGACCTGTTCCAGGCGAAGACGATCACCGCGAGCACCAAACAACTGGCTGCAGAGCTCGCCACGAACGTGCAGAAGCTGGATGCGCTGACCAGGTCGCTGACGTACAAGCCGGAGGATCTCGCGAACGGCGCATCCGACCTGCTGGAAGAGGTGCAGTCGTCCAAGATCACGGGCGAGGAGGAGTCGTACAGCCATATCGACCTCGTCGACTTCGCCGCGAATGTCGAGGGTGCTCAGCAGGCCTTCGCCTATCTGCAGCCGGGCCTGACCAAGATCGACCCGACACTCACCAGGAAGATCGTGACGCAGTTCGCCGCAGTCAATACGCTTCTCGATAAGTACAAGGATTCGTCGGCGCTGGGAGGTTACGTGAGCTACACCGCCGCGCTGCGCACATCCGACGGGCCGACGCTGTCCGCGGCGGTCGAGGCACTGCACGAGAATCTGGCCACGATCGCGGCGAAGGTCGCGACCGCGTAACGATGGCTGATCCGAAGAGCCCCGGCCCGGAAGACGAGAAACCGGGTCTCACCCGACGCGGTTTCTTCCTCGGCGCCGGAGGGTTCGCCGCGAGCGGGCTGGTCGTCGGAGCGGCTGCCGGCGGCGCCGCGGGATTCGGGCTCGCACGCGCGACCGGGTCTGAGACGGCGGCCACCGCAGACGTGGTCTACCCGTACTACGACCAGGAGCACCAGGGCGGGGTGCAGACCGAGCCCCAGAAGTACTCGGTGTTCATGACCTATGACCTCACCACCTCGAGTCGAAGCGATGTGCAGGTCCTGCTCGCGCGGTGGACGGCCGCTATCGCCCAGATGACGAAGGGGCAGCCGATCGGCAACCCCCAGCCGCCGGGCGCATCCTCCGTCGCGGTCGATTCGGGTGAGGCCCTCGACCTGGGCGCGCAGGCACTCACCGTCACAGTGGGACTCGGACCCGGACTCTTCGACTCGCGGTTCGGGCTCGCCAGCAAGCGCCCGAAGCTCCTGAAGAAGCTCCCGGACCTGCCCAGCGACCAGCTGCAGGACGAATTCACCGGCGGCGACCTCTGCCTCTCCGCGTGCGCGGACGACCCTCAGGTCGCGTACCACGCGATCCGAAACCTGAGCCGGATGGCGCGAGGCACGGCCGCGACCCGATGGACGGTGACCGGTTTCGGACGAGCATCCGCCGGCCCCAGCCAGCAGACGCCGCGGAACCTGCTCGGTTTCAAGGACGGCACGCGCAACATCACCTCGGATCTCGACTTCGACAAGTGGGTCTGGGTGAAGGGCGAGACCGAGGACTGGATGAACGGAGGCAGTTACCTCGTTGCCCGCAAGATCCACCAGAGCATCGAGACGTGGGACACCGATCGGATCGGTGACCAGGAGAACGTGTTCGGGCGCAGCAAGCTGGAGGGCGCTCCGCTCACCGGGCACGGCGAGTTCGATACCCCCGACTTCACGAAAAAGCGGGCCGACGGGTCGCTCGTCATTCCGGCGAACTCCCACATCGCGCTCGCGTCGCACGAGAACAACGGCGGGATCCGCATCCATCGGCGGTCGTACAACTACACCGAGGGCATCGACGATGTGGGGCAGATCGATGCCGGCCTGCTGTTCGTCGCCTTCATGAACGATCCGGCGCACTTCATCACGCTGCAGAAGCGGCTCGGGTCATCCGACCGCCTGAACGAGTACATCCAGCACATCGGTTCGGCGCTCTTCGCCGTGCCGCGCGGGCCGCGCACGGGCAGCTATATCGCCGCGGAGCTGTTCGCTTAACGACCGAATGCGGTGGCCGGTTACGGCCACCGCATTCGAGTTAATTCGTCGAGTCCGCCGGGGTCACCGTGTAGTTGGCGATCCAGTAACCCTTCGAAGTGTCCTTCGAGGTCACGACGAGGACGCCGTACTTCGAGCTCGTCGCAACGAGGCTGTCGCCGGCGTCGCTCGTGCCCGACTCCTGGACCTTGAAGCCTGCACCCGTGAGCTGGGTCTTGATACTTCCGCTGGTGTCCGCGCCGGGAATCTGGATGGTGACATTCCAGACCTCCTTCGCTCCGCTGCCGAGGCCGAGGCCCGAGATGACCTTGCCCGAGGTGACCGGGACTGCCTTCGGGAAGTCGCCCGGAAGGGATCCGCCGCCCCCCAGGTTGACCTTGCCGCCGGTCGCCGCGTTGATTGCGCCCTGCACCGGGTTGCCGAAGCATCCCGTGAGCACCGGAACCGAGGAAACCGCGAGGATGAGGGCGAGGGGAATAGCAATTCGACGACGCATGGTACTCATTTGATTTATCTCCGTGACTGTGGGTATGCAGGACTACGCGCCACAGCATACTTCTGGCCGGAAATCGCCCACAATGAGCAATGCCTGCTTAGTTTCTAGGCGTTCTGCTTCTTCAGTCGCGACGTCGCACGCGCACGCGCATTCGAGTCCAGCTCAACCTTGCGGATTCGTACGAACTCCGGGGTGACCTCGACGCACTCGTCCTCGCGGGCGAATTCGAGGCACTCCTCGAGCGTGAGCTTGCGGGACGGCGTCATGCGCTCGAACACGTCAGAGGTCGACTGGCGCATGTTGGTCAGCTGCTTCTCCTTCGTGATATTGACGTCCATGTCGTCCGCACGCGAGTTCTCGCCGACGACCATGCCCTCGTAGACCTCCTGCGTCGGCTCGACAAAGAATGACATCCGCTCCTGTAGGGCGGTCATGGCGAACGGGGTGGCAACACCGGCACGGTCGGCGACGATCGAGCCGTTCGTGCGGGTGATGATCTCGCCCGCCCAGGGCTCGTAGCCGTGTGACACCGCGTTGGCGATGCCGGAACCGCGTGTGATGGTCAGGAAGTCGGTCCGGAATCCGATGAGACCGCGCGACGGGACGATGAACTCCATGCGAACCCAGCCGGTACCGTGATTGCTCATCGACTCCATGCGTCCCTTGCGTGCCGCCAGCAGCTGCGTGATCGCGCCGAGGTACTCCTCCGGCGCATCGATGGTGAGGTGCTCGAACGGCTCGTGCACCTTGCCGCCAACGTGCTTGACGACCACCTGCGGCTTGCCCACCGTGAGCTCGAAGCCCTCGCGGCGCATCTGCTCGACGAGGATCGCGAGAGCGAGTTCGCCTCGGCCCTGCACCTCCCAGGCATCCGGCCGGTTGATGTCGACGAGACGGATGGAGACGTTACCGACCAGCTCACGGTCCAGGCGGTCCTTGACCATGCGCGCGGTGAGCTTGTGGCCCTTGATCTTGCCGATGATCGGGCTCGTGTTCGTGCCGATTGTCATCGAGATGGCGGGGTCGTCGACCGTGATCGTCGGAAGCGGACGAACGTCGTTCGGGTCGGCGAGGGTCTCGCCGATGGTGATGTCCTCGAAGCCGGCGACGGCGACGATGTCGCCGGGGCCGGCGGATTCGGTCGGGAATCGGTCGAGGGCCTTCGTGATGAGCAGCTCGGTCACGCGGACATTGCTGACGCTGCCGTCGTGCTTGACCCAGGCGACCGTCTGGCCCTTCTTGATGGTGCCGTTGAAGACGCGCAGCAGTGCGAGGCGGCCGAGGAACGGCGACGAGTCGAGGTTGGTGACCCACGCCTGCAGCGGGTGGGAGTCGTCATATGTTGGAGCCGGGATGTGTTTGAGGATCGCGTCGAACAGCGGCTCGAGGTCGGCGTTGTCGGGGAGCTGGCCGTTCTCCGGCTTGTTCCAGCTCGCGGCGCCGTTGCGGCCAGAGGCGTAGACGACCGGGACGTCGAGGATCTGGTCGATGTCGAGGTCGGGCACGTCGTCGGCCATGTCGGACGCGAGGCCCAGCAGCAGGTCCTGAGACTCCGAGACGACCTCGTCGATGCGGGCATCCGGGCGGTCGGTCTTGTTGACCAAGAGGATGACCGGAAGCTTCGCCTCGAGGGCCTTGCGCAACACAAAGCGGGTCTGCGGAAGCGGTCCCTCACTCGCGTCGACGAGCAGCACGACGCCGTCCACCATGGAGAGACCGCGCTCGACCTCGCCGCCGAAGTCGGCGTGGCCGGGGGTGTCGATGACGTTGATGGTCACCGGTCCGTCGGTGGCGTGAACGCCCTCGTACGAGATGGCCGTGTTCTTGGCCAGGATCGTGATGCCCTTTTCGCGCTCGAGGTCGTTCGAGTCCATCGCACGCTCCTCGAGGTGCGCGTGGGCGGCGAAGGAGTTCGTCTGGCGCAGCATGGCGTCAACGAGGGTCGTCTTGCCGTGGTCGACGTGTGCGACGATCGCGACATTACGCAGGTCGTTCCGGGTGGCGATGGCCATGGCTTATTTCCTTGGATTGTGAGAGCGCGACAGGACGAAAATCCCGTGAGCGAAGAGTGCGCAGCCGAATCGGCGCTGTGTTTGCAACGCTGTGTTCAAACAAAGCTGTGTTTACAACAAAGTCTGGGCGCGCAGGAGCGCAACCGTGCAATCCTGCTTCCGAAAGTCTATCCGACGCAGCCGAAAATGGCCGCCGCCGGCCGTCTACTGCTTGCGGGCGAGCTCTCTCGACTCGCGCCGCTCGCGCTGGGCCGCCGGGTCCGGGATCGGAACGGCGGAGATCAGGCTGCGCGTGTACTCGTCCTTCGGGTTCCGGAGGATCTCGTCGCGCGTGCCCACCTCGACCAGTTTGCCGTTGTGCATGACCGCGATGCGGTGCACCAGCACGTCGACGACGGCGAGGTCGTGGCTGACGAACAGGCACGCGAACTGCAGCTTCTGCTGCAGGTCCTGGAGCAGTTCGAGGAATCGCGCCTGCACGGAGACGTCGAGCGCACTGGTCGGCTCGTCGGCGACGAACAGCGACGGGCTGAGCGCGAGCGCTCGCGCGATTCCGACACGCTGGCGCTGGCCGCCGGAGAGCTCGTGCGGGTAGCGGTTACGGAATGAACGCGGCAACTCGACCTGGTCGAGGAGAGCTTCGACGCGGCGATCGAGGTCCGCCCCCTTGGCCACCTTGGCGAGGTAGAGCGGTTCCCCGATGCACTGGCCGATCGGGAACCGCGGGTTCAGCGACGAGCCCGGGTCCTGGAACACGATCCCGATCTGCTTGCGGATCTCGCGGAGCTCCTTCGCCGAAGCCTCGGAGAGCTCCTTCCCGTTGACCGTGAGCGACCCCTCGACGACGGGGAGCAGGCCGACGGCGGCGCGACCGATGGTGGTCTTGCCCGATCCGGACTCGCCCACCAGGCCGACGACCTCGCCGGGGAAGATGTCGAGTGAGACGCCGTCGACCGCGCGGAAGGCGGGGATGCGACCGTTCTTGGGGTACTCGATGGCAACATCCTTGAGCGACAGCACCGGCTCCGCATGGGACTTCTCGGCCTTGGCCAGCGCCTCCGTGACGATGACATCACCAACGCCGAGGCGCGGAACCGCCGCGAGCAGCTCGCGAGTGTACGGGTGCTCCGGCTTGTCGAACAGCTGCTGGATCGGCGCGGACTCGACGATCTCGCCGTCCTTCATCACGATGATCTTGTCCGCGAGGTCCGCGACGACGCCCATGTCGTGAGTGATCAGCACGATCGCGCTGTTGAGGCGGTGACGCAGGTTGCGCATCAGGTCGAGGATCTCGGCCTGCACTGTCACGTCGAGCGCGGTGGTCGGCTCGTCGGCGATCAGCAGGACCGGGTCGCAGGAGATCGCCATGGCGATCATCGCGCGCTGGCGCTGGCCACCCGAGAACTGGTGCGGGTACTTGTTGAAGGCGACCTCGGGCTGCGGCATCTCGACCATGGTGAGTAGTTCGATGGCGCGCGCCCGCGCCTCGTCCGGTCCCATGTTCATGTGCAGGCGCAGCACCTCGACGATCTGGAACCCGACCGTGTATACCGGGTTCAGGGCCGTCATCGGCTCCTGGAAGATGACGGCGACATCGCGGCCGCGGATCATCCGCAGTTGGCGGTCGCTCAGGGTCGTGATCTCGCGGCCCTTCAGCTTGATGCTGCCCTGCACACGCGCGTTGGAGGGCAGGAGACCGAGCAGCGCCATCGAGCTCGAGCTCTTGCCCGAGCCGGACTCACCGACGATGGCGAGCACCTCGCCCGGGCGGACGTCGTAGTTCATGTCGACGGCGGCGGGGTACCACGTGCCATCGACCCAGAAGTCGACCCCGAGTTTGTTCACTTCGAGGATGGGGCTGCCTGACGCGATTTTCGCGCCCGCGGCCGGCGACGACTTCGCCGGGGTGTTTGCGGGTGTCATAGCGTGTGCTCTTTCTCTGGTATTTCTGCAAGCATGGGGTCGTGACCGACGCCCAGGACAAACCGCTCAGTGTGACTTCCGACTCGACGACCCTGCGGTCGCGATTCGGTCGAGTCCTGACGGTGATCGTGTGGGCGATCCTGGCCGCCTTCATCGTCGGCTTCATCGTGCAGCTCGACGGGCTGCAGCTTCTTCGCTACGTTCCGGTCATCCTGCTGATGGGATACCTGGTCTGGCTTCTGATGTGGTCGCCGAGCGTCACCATCGCGCCGTCCGGCGTCACCGTCCGAAACCTGGTCCGAAGCTTCGACCTCAGCTGGCCGGCCATTCGGAGAATCGACACCCGATTCGCCCTGACGCTGTACACCAGCCTCCTGAAAATCACGGCGTGGTCGGCCCCCGCTCCCGGGCGCTTCGCCGCGTACCGCCTTGCTCGTGGCGAAATCGGCAAACTGCCCGAATCCACCTACGCGGCCGGTGCCATCCGTCCGGGCGACATACCATCGTCCGATTCCGGACTCGCGGCGCTGTACGTACGACGCTACTGGGAGCAGCTGCGCGACGCGGGCTACCTGGACAGCGGAGTCGTCGAAGGCACCGGAGTAGTAACGCACTGGCTGCGCAGCGAGACGATCGCGCTGATCGTCCTCGTCGTGGCCGCGGTCACTGCCCTCGTGCTCGTTCCGACCAGCTAGTCGCGACTCGAGCGTGTGGATCACCGTCCCGCCACCTTCGCGCGTGCGGCAGCGGCGGACCTGCGGGCCGCCTTGTTGAGGGCACGCTTCTGGCGCGGGTCGAACGCGTCGCGCAGACCGTCGCCGATGAAGTTGACCGTCAGGGCGATAATCACGACGAAGATCGTTGGCGAGAAGAACAGCCACGGTCTCGTATCGAACGCGTTCTCGTACTGGAAGACGATCGAGCCCAGCGACACATCCGGTGGCTGGACGCCGAAACCAAGGAAGCCGAGGGCCGCCTCTGTCAGGATCGTCGCCGCCATGAGCAGCGTCGTGTTGACCAGGATGACGCCGATCGCGTTCGGCAGGATGTGCACGAACATGATGCGGCCGCTCGAGGCCCCGGCAACACGGGCCGCGTCCACGAATTCCCGCTCGCGCAGGCCGAGAACGTCGGCGCGAACCAGACGGGCCAGCTGAGGCCAGGAGGCCAGTGCCAGCACGATCGCGAGGGTGAACGACCCGTTGGTGTTGTACTTGTGCGCCAGCGTGGCGGTCAGGACGATCAACGGGATGATCAGCACGATGTCCGTCAGACGCATGAGCACCGAGTCGACCCAGCCGCGGAAGTAGCCCGCCACCGCCCCGATTACGACGCCGACGACGGTCGACACGATGCCGACGACGAACACGATCATCAGGGACTGCTGCGAACCGCGCATGACCTCGGCGAACACGTCGCGGCCGAGCGAGTCCTGCCCGAAGGGGTGGTCTCCCCAGCGGATTCCAGCTCCGCCGAGCCACTGCGGGATCAGGCTGAGCGTCGGCTTACCGCCGTTGGTGATGCCGGCGAGGTCGGTCCACGTCCACTTCCACCAGCCGTGCACCTTGATGCCCAGAAGGTCGAGGCCCTCGGACGACAGAGCCAGCACGATGATGATGACCAGCACCGCGAGAGAGATCATGGCACCGCGGTGGCGAAGGAACCGGCGCATGACGATCGCGCCCTGGCTCTTGCCCTCGACCTCCTTGAGCTCGATCGCGTTCTCGGCGTGCTCGGCGCCGCGAGCGGTCCCGGAGTCCGGGCCGTCAAGCGGCAGCTGAACCTCGGAGTCTCCGAGCCTCGGCTCGCTCTCGCTCGACGAGTCGTCAAGGGATGATCCGCCACGTCCGGGCGGTGGAATAAGTGTGCTCATACTGCTACCCGAATCCGCGGGTCGAGGACCGAGTACAGGAGGTCCGCGACAATGTTGAAAATGACGATCAGGACTCCCGTGACGACGAAGTAGCCCATGAGCGCGTTGACGTCGGTGGTATTCAGGGCGTTATTGAATAACACACCCATGCCCGACCAGGCGAACACCGTTTCCGTGATGATCGCGCCTCCTACGAGCGCACCGATGTCGAACGCGACGACCGTGGTGAGCGGGATGAGGGCGTTCCGGAAGGCGTGGCGCATGATGACGGTGCGCTCGTTGAGCCCCTTCGCGCGAGCCGTGCGGATGTAGTCCTGGTTGAGGACGTCCAGCAGGTTGGCACGCGAGTAGCGGCTGTACCCGGCGAGCGAGATGAGCATCAGCGAGAGGGTCGGCAGCACCAGATGGGTGAAGCTGTCGAGGCCCTGGATCCAGAAGTTGTGCGTGTAGTCCGAGAGGTTCGGAGTGGCAGCACCGACCGTCGCGATGGGTCGTCCGTTCACGATCCCCTGCGAGTAGATCTGGAAGTCCTGCATGAACCGGTCGACCACGATCAGGCCGCCCATGATGAACGCCGTGATTCCGCCGGTTCGCGCCGACAGCCAGCGGTCGGGCCCCGCGAACAGGTAGCCGACGAGCATCCCGACCGCGACGGCGACGACGCCGAAGAGAAGGAGGAGCCAGAGGTTGAAGTTCAGCACGTGGAAGAGGCCTCCGGGGCCGCCGGTTGCGAAGTACATGCCGACGCCGACCGCAACGACCACGATCGCCGTGTACAGCGACTTCCGGTTCTCGATGCCGGTCGTGAGGACGACGACGAGCAGTCCGAGGCCGAGACCGAGCACCAGGATGACGAACGGGCCGAGGCTCGGGTTGTCCAGCCAGTGAGTGGCCGAGATATAGAACAGGATGCCGGCGCTCGCTACGGCAGCAATGCCAAACGTGAGCCAGCGCTTCCTGGCGTCGCCGCCGAGGATTCCCTGCCAGATCGCCCCCGATAACAGGGGCAGGCCTATCAGTAACCACAGCGCGATCGTCGGATTTTGTAAGAAGTTGTTGAACGCGATGCCCACGTAGGCCTTCAGGATGACCGCGACGAAGAAGGACGGCAGCGAGAAGAACAGGAACGCGAGGAACGTGACCGTGTAGTCGTATCCGCTGTACTGGCGAAGCGCGGAGGTGATGCCGACCAGGACGCCGAAGATGATGGCGAGGACGAAGCTCCAGATCAGCAGCTGGATGGTGACGCCGACCGCGGACGAGAGCATCTCGGTGACCGGCTGGCCCGTGATGGACTGGCCGAGGTCGAGGTGACCCCAGACGCCCTGGATAACGCCCCAGAGCCACAGGAAGTAGCGGATCGGGATCGGCACGTTCAGGTGGAGCAGCAGTTCCTTCTGATGGATCTGCTCCAGCTTGTTGCGCGCGGTCGATGTTCGAAGGGTAGCGAGCGGGTCACCCGAGCTCGCCGACAGGACGTAGACGAGGAATGACGCCGCGAGAAGAACGAGGATCGAGATGATCACTCGGCGGGTGAGAAATGTCAGCATGCTCCGAGCTCCGTTGCTCTGGGGACGCCGGAAGATTGGGGTTGAATCATGGCGTTCTTTCTTAAGT
>DASXCU010000067.1:0-3241 GCA_036491035.1 Galbitalea sp.
GCCGCCGACCACCCGCTCGATGATCTGCGCCTGCTGGCCGCGGAACGAGTCGTACCCGAAGACCCGGTGCAGTATCTCGAGGGCCTTCGACGAAGTGGTGTCGTCAATGGCCAGCGTCATGCGTAAAGGGTAACCGCCGCGTGCGACGGCTGCCGTCCGCGGTTCAGCGCCATGCCATCTAGCCGACGCGGTCGTAGGCCTCGCGGATCCAGCCGAGAAGCTGCTCATCCAGCTCGACGCCGTCGAACAGCTGGACACGATGCGTGCACATGGCATTCCAGTTCCCGGATGCCAGGAGCCGGTCGGTCACCGGTTCCCCCTTCAGCTTGAGCCCGACATCCATTCGCGTCGCCGTCGTCGCGACGACCGCGAACTTGTTGCCAGCGCGGACGATCCCGACGTAGGTGTCGGTGGGCTGGAGCGAAACGTCGGGGCCGAACTTCATGATCTTTGCCATGCGCTCGTCCCAGGTGAGCTGCCAGCCGGACTTCGCGCCCGTGAAGAACTTGTCGATCGCCTGCTCTTTGGTCGGCTGCTCGAGGATGTTGTCCCGGAACACGGCGACGAGCGCCATCGAGTGCCCCGGACCCAGGTCGTAGTCGTCTTTCAGCCACTTCTGGATCGGGCCGGCCTTGATGTCGCCGTTGAGCAGGCCCTTCTCGGCGGCGATCTTCTGGAAGTCGGCCGGATCCATGCCGGTTTTCGCCTTGATGGTGTCGAGATACGCCTGGAACGTCATGCGCCCAAGCTACTCGCGGCGCCGGATGCCGTGGAGGGTATGCCGCATGTGAGTGGCTGGCGGCTCAGAGCTGTCTGCGTGCCAAATCGAGGAGATGTTTCCGACACGCGGTCACCCGCCCCTCGCAGTTCGGAGTGTCGCGAGGATCTCCTCGGAAATGCACGCTGGGGACGGTCTCGACAAGATTGACCCTGTCGAGACCGAAGACTGTCCTACTTCTTGCGCGCCTTCAGGCTCTTCTCCATCGTGGGCGCGGTTCCGGATGCGCGCTGCTCGCGGTAGTACGCGCGCGCCTCATCCTGTCGCTTCTGCTCCGCACCGGACGCGATGTTCGCGCGCAGGTGCTCCGGGCCGTACCCGAACGCATCGACGAGGTCCTGCGCGTGCGGGCGCACGCGCGCGATAAGTCGGTCGAGGTAGGCGGTCACGGCCTGGGCGCGCGGGGCGGACATCCGTCCATTGATCAGGTACCAGGCGAGGTGCTTCTCGAGCAGGCCGAGTCCGAAGATGTCCCGCAGCCAGGTCAGTACCTCGCGCGTCCCCGCGTGGGACACGTTGTCGAGGGCGCGTGTGAACGCCTCCCACTGCAGCAGTTCGGCGTGGGCACGCGCTGCCTCGATGAGTTCGTTCTGCTGCGAGTTGAACAGCTCGGCGGCCGCCTTCCTGGACAGCTTGGACGCGGGGCGAAGTCGGCCCGCGAGCTCCGCGACCATGCTCTCCACCCGGTCGGTGAGCAGTTGGCGCTGGGTGTCCTCGTCGCGCAGCTCGGACACGCTCCGCGCGGTCGAACCGAAGTCACGCACACGCTGGCCGAGCGAGCGGAGGCCAGCACCGTGGTACGCCTTCGCCGCGGTCTGGGCGACGGCGAAGCGGGCCAGCGCCGCGCCATCCGCGCCCTTGAACCGGGCCGCATAGTCCGACAGCAGTCGCTTGGCGACGAGCTGCAACAGGATGTTGTTGTCGCCCTCGAAGGTCACGTAGATATCCAGGTCGGCGCGGAGCCCGGTGAGCCGGTTTTCCATCAGGAAGCCGGCACCACCGCAGGCCTCGCGGGCCTCCTGCAGGATGTCGAGCGCAGCCCACGTGGACAGCGGCTTCAGCGAGGCAGCCAGGGTCTCCAGGTCCTCGCGGTCGGCGTCATCGGCGTGCTTGCCGCTGAATACGCCATCGAACTTCACGAGGAACTCGTCGTGCGCGAAGGTCATCGCGTAGGTAGTCGCGAGGCGCGGGATGAGCCGGCGCTGGTGGCGACCGTAGTCGAGCAGCACCTGCTCCTCCTCGCCGGGGCCGGCGAACTGGCGGCGCTGGTTGCCGTAGGTGATCGCAATGGCGAGCGCCATCTTCGAGACGGCAGTGGATGCGCCATCAAGGGAGACGCGACCCTGCACCAGCGTGCCGACCATAGTGAAGAAGCGACGGCCGGGGCTGTCGATCGCTGACGAGTATGAGCCGTCCTCGGCGACGTCGCCGTACTTGTTCAGCAGGTTGGTGCGCGGGACGCGAACGTCGGTGAAGTGGAGGCGGCCATTGTCGATGCCGTTGAGTCCGCCCTTGAGGCCGTCGTCTTCGCCACCCACGCCCGGAAGGAAGTTGCCCTTGTCGTCGCGAATGGGCACGTAGAAGCAGTGCACGCCGTGGTTGACGCCACCCGTGATCAGCTGCGCGAAGACCGTCGCGGCGGTGCCGTCCTGCCCGGCGTTACCCAGATAGTCCTTCCACGCCGCGCGGAACGGCGTATTGATCACGAACTCCTGGGTCTTCGGGTCGTAGGTCGCCGTCGTCGCGATCGACGCGACATCCGAACCGTGACCGGTCTCCGTCATCGCGAAGGCGCCCGGAACCTTCAGGCTCATGATGTCGGGAAGGAACTTGCGGTGGTGCGCCTCGGTGCCGAGCTGGAGCACGGCCGAACCAAACAGGCCCCACTGCACGCCGGACTTGATCTGCAGCGATGGGTCGGCCGCCACGAGCTCCTCGAAGCCAGTGATGTTGCCGCCGTTGTCCTCATCACCGCCGAGGTACCTGGGGAATGCACGCTTGATGGCGCCGCGGTCGACCAGGATCTGGAGCTGGCCTCGGGCGCGGGCGCGCTGCTCCGCCAGGCTCTCGCCGGGAACGTTGTGGAGCGCGGGGTCCTTGACCATCTCGCGCGAGGAGCGGCGGATGTCCGCCCAGGTTCCGAGGAGCTGCTCACCGAGGCTTGCCACGTCGACGGATGCGTCTCCGCTGGTGCGCTGGAGCTGGGCATCGACCTCGGCATCCACCGCGACGCCGCGCGGGTCGCGGGAGACCGGGGTGTCCTTCGGGACCGTGCTCGGTGCGATGTCAACCATGGGGGAACTCCTTCTAACTAACTCGATCCAACGGTAGGCATCCTCACGAGAAACGACCAATTGTTGAACGAACAACTACAAAACGGTCGGAGACGGGTCCCACCGCCGCTGTGCGTATCGGCAATCGCCGTACCCAGTACCGTTTGTTAGGTGCTCCCCCTCGTCGTCC
>DASXCU010000068.1:0-20326 GCA_036491035.1 Galbitalea sp.
TTGATGGAGCGGGACTAGGAATCCCTCCAACAACGCTACTACCGGGTACCTGGGGAAGCCGTGCGGCTGGCCGCAGATCCGATGAGAACTGACGACCCTAGTGGGTCATGCTGTAGTCGCCCCAGTCGTGAACCTGCCACGAGATCCAGCCGTTCTGGCGCTCCAGTGCTGCCGTGACCTTGTACGTCTGGCCGGAACCGATGCGGTAAAGGGTGCAGGTGAACTCCTGGCCCATGACCGTCGCGGGCGGCGACGGGCAGGTGACGCTGGTGATCGGGCCGAACACGGTTGCGGCCTGCTCGATGGACTGCGCCGCCTGGTCGGAGAAGACCTGCGGAAGTGCCGAAATGACGAGACCGGGAACCGCGACGACCGAGCCGATCTGCAGGAGCACCAGGGCGCCCCAGACGAGGATCGGCGCGAAGCCGTTGCCGGCGCGCATGACGATGCGGATGGCGCGGGCGATCAGGTAGATCGGACCGGACAGGAATATCCAGGCCCAGGAGGCCGGGTTGTCGTAGCCGTGGCGCTTCAGGGCGCGCTGGTCCGAGATCGCGAACGGAATCGAGATCAGGTACGGCAGGCCGAGGATCGTGAGGATAACGCCGACATTGGTGCCACCGGAACCGGCAGCAGAGACGACGAGAAGCGTTCCGAGCAGTTGTACGAGCGGCATGAGGGCGATGACCCAGCCACCGAGCGTGTTCGTGCTCGGCGCGGTTCCTGTCGCGTACGGCGTTCCCGGCGTGTGCACGGCGGCAACGGGAGAAGCCGCAGCGGCAGCGGCAGCCGCAGCCGCCGCCGGATTCTGGGCGTACTCGACCGGCATCTCGCCGAGCGGAGCAGGCTGTGCGACCGCGGGTGCGATCGGCTCGGCCACGGTCGCGGCGGCGGTTGCCGAAACGAATTCGGGCACGGGAAGAATGTTCGGAGCGGGCTCGTCGGCGGGGAGTTCATCCCACGATGGCGGCTCGAGCTCAAGCAGCGAGTCGGCGTTCGCGGCGGAGTTTTCGACGTCGCCACCGTCCTCGGATCCACGCTCGCGCTCACGGCGCTCGCGACGGGTGGGAAGCTCATCGATCGCGTCGTCGTCGGCCCAGGCGAGCTTGGCCTCCTGGATCACGATGGGCGCGCGCGCCTCCGTGGTGTGTTCCGTCCACCCGTGGTTATCCCACCACCGCATCTGCGGCAAACCGAGCGGATCGGGATACCATCCTGCTGGTACGCCGAAGCCGTTGTCGTCGTTCACCTTGTAATTACCCCCGGTAATTTTCGCTTGCGGGACTTGGGTCTGGGTTTCGGGTCGGTCGTGCGGTCGTTCTGATGGGTTTCAAGCACTCTATTTAGCCACGAGCGAAAGCGACAGCGTCCAGCGCCCCCCAAAACGCGGGCCGCTCCCGGAATGGCTGCGCTCACGCACCGTGATAACCACCGTTACAACAGGTTATCCGGGCGCGCGAGCGTGCGCATCCTCCTCCTTTGTCCGAAAGGCGATGCTCCTTTCGGTTGTGCGGATGCTCGCGCCGATATTGGGGCGCACGGCCCTGCGTCCGCTACGGCACGAACCCTCCAGCGTCGGCGCGTAAACTGTTCAATCGCCAATCAAAGGAGATTGCCCGATGAAAACGACGCCACAAGCGCCCGCTCACCCGATCGAGGAAGACCAGACAATGTCGACTCCCGTATCAGTCCAAACCCCGGCTACAAACGGCCCGGCGATCGGAAGTGATGATCTCGCTGTCGCACCCGCCACCCGTACGGAAACCGATTCGCTCGGAAGCCGCGAGGTACCCGCGGATGCTTACTGGGGCATCCACACCGCTCGAGCACTTGAGAACTTCCCGATCACGCGGCGCGCGATCTTCAACTACCCCGACCTCATCGTCGCCCTGGCGCGGGTTAAGCAGGCCGGTGCACGGGCCAACCTGGAGCTCGGCGACCTGAGCCCGGCCAAGGCCAGGGTCATCGAGCAGGTCTGCCAGGAGATCGTCGACGGCCAGTGGCACGACCAGTTCGTCGTCGGCGTCATCCAGGGCGGGGCCGGCACGTCCACCAACATGAACACGAACGAGGTCATCGCCAATCGGGGCCTCGAGATCATGGGTCTGCCCCGCGGCGACTACTCCCACCTGCACCCGATCGACGACGTTAACCGCAGCCAGTCGACCAATGATGTCTATCCGACGGCCATCAAGCTCGCCATGGTGTTCTCGCTCCAGCGGCTTCTTGCCGAGCACAAACTGCTCACGGCATCCTTCGCCGCAAAGGGCAAGGAGTTTGCCCACATCCTCAAGGTCGGGCGCACCCAGCTGCAGGATGCCGTGCCCATGACGCTGGGCCAGGAATTCACCGGTTTTGCGGTCACGCTGCGTGAGGACTACGACCGGCTCAGCGAGGTCATCCCGTGGCTCAACGAGATCAACATGGGCGCGACCGCGATCGGAACGGGTATCACCGCAGACCCGCGCTACGCCGAGTCAGTACGCAAGCACCTCGTCGACGTCACCGGGATCGAGATGGAGACCGCTCCCGACCTCATCGAGGCGACCTCCGATGCCGGTATCTTCATGACCCTGAGCGGCACGCTGAAGCGCGCGGCGGTCAAACTCTCGAAGATTTGCAACGACCTGCGCCTCACGTCGAGTGGTCCGCAGGCGGGTCTCGGCGAGATCAACCTGCCGCCGCGCCAGGCGGGATCCAGCATCATGCCCGGCAAGGTGAACCCGGTCATCCCGGAGGTCGTCAACCAGGTCGCGTTCTCGGTGGTGGGAGCGGACGCCACCGTCACCGCGGCGGCCGAGGCCGGTCAACTCCAGCTCAACGCCTTCGAGCCGGTGATCGCCCACAGCATCCTGCAATCGCTGGAGTGGATGACCAATGCCTTCCGTACGCTGCGGATCAACTGCGTAGACGGGATCACCGCCAACGAACTGCGCCTGTCGCAGCAGGTCGGGTCGAGCGTCGGCGTCGTGACGGCCCTCACGCCCTACATCGGCTACGCCGCGTCGGCCACTCTCGCGCACACCGCGCTGACGACCAGTGCATCCATTGCCGAACTCGTGGTCGAGGCCGGACTCATGTCGGCGGAAGAGGTCGCGCGGGTGCTCTCACCGGAGCGTCTCTCCGGCATCCAGGCGGCGACGGACACGATCTCGATCATCCCGAGCGCGGCCCGGCGGGCGGCACTGCGGGAGTCGGCCGACCAGGACTAGGGCTACTCGTCCTCGTCGTTATGGTCGAGGACGGACTCGCGAGCCTCACCGAGAGTGTTCGCCGCGTTGCTGGCCGCACTCGACGCAACCGTGGTGGTGCGGTCGGCGACGCCACGAGCGGTCGACACGGTCTTGTCAGCGACCGTTTTGGCGGCCGAGGCGACGTCCTTCGCGCGGTCGGCGACGACGCCCGGTGCGGCCTTGGCCGCAGCCTGGGCCTTGTCTCGAAGCACGGGTGCCTGCTCGCGGGCGTATCGAGCCGCCTCGCGGCGAGCGCTCGCCACGCGCGGGTCCTGCCAGACGCCGTTGACCGTATCGACGATCTGGTCATAGCGCTCGCGGCCGGCGCGCGCTCCGAGCACGTATCCGATTCCAAGGCCGACAAGGATGGCAAACAGGCTCTTCTTCATGTCCATGACCCTACGGGGTCCGACCCGAGCTTTGGCAGGGGTTGCGCTGGCGGAGGCTACTGCTTAGAACCCCGTTTTGGCGACGCTTTTGGCGACGCTTTTGGTGAGGATTTCGGCGAGGATTTGGGCGAGCGTTTGCGCCGCTCCTGGGCCAGCAGTCGATTGCCGTTTCGTCGGTCCTCCTTCGCCCAGCGATCGAGGGTCGCGATCCTCCTGGTGCTTCGAAGCGGCAGCTGCACCGTGTCTTCGGCGTCGATATCGGCCAGCAGCTGGCGCACGCGCACGATCTCGGCGTCCATCTCGGCTCCGAACACGACGACGAGGTTGCTGAGGTACAACCAGAGCAGAAGGATGACGGCCCCGCCGAGCCAGCCGTACACCTTGTTGTAGTGGCTGAAGTTCAGCACATAGATGGCAAAGCCCGTGGTCGCGAGGATCCACACCACGATCGCCAGAAGCGCGCCGAGGGTGACCCAGCGGATGCGCAGGTGCCGCACGTTCGGAGCATAGAAGTACAGGATCGCCACGATCACGATGGCGATCACCGCGATCACCGGCCACTTGGCGATATCCCACAGGACGACAGCCCAGCCGGGCAGCCCGGCCGTCTTCGCGACGGCGGCCGCCACGGCCGGAGTGCCGGCCAGCAGCAGGATGATCGCGCCGCCGAGCACGACCAGTGCCAGTGCGACGAGCATCAGGGTGGCCCGAAGCGGGATCCACCGGCGTCCTTCCTGCACGTCGTACGCGGTATTTATCGCCCTGCCGAACGCCATCACGTAGCCGGAGAGTGTCCACACGGTCAGTGCCAGGCCGATCACCAGGGCATAGCCAGCGTTCGGAAGGCGGAGCAGCTGTTCGATCGGACCGTGCAGGGTGACGACGGTCTGGTGCGGCGCGACGCTGTCGATGACGCGAAGGATGTCGGCGGGCGCGCGGGTCTTGGCATCCAGCAGCGCGAACGCCGACACGGTTGCAAGCGAGGCGGGGAAGACGACCAGTGCGGCGAAGAAGGACAGCGCCGCCGAGGAGTCGATCCCGCGATGTCGAATGAACCCGTGATAGGCGCGGAGGACGGCCAGCCGCAGCGCCTCGCGGTCGAGCATCGCCTCCCGCGGGCTGTGCGCCAGGGCCGACCGAAGCGGATCGACTCGTCCCGTTCGGGGTTTAGACGGCGTCGCCATGGTCTCCTGCACTCCCGGGGGTCGGTGGTTGTCCGGTCGGCCGAATACCGAACGGTACGAGGATCCAGAGCGCCACCGCGACGACCAGTGTCACGGCTCCTGCGACGATCCCCGCCGTGCTGCTCACAACCACGACAAAAATGAAGGCCGTCGTGCCGACGAGAATGAGTCCGACGCAGGCCAGGGTCAGTTTCAACAGGATGTTGCCGGTCGCGACGAGCTGTTCCATCGCCCGATGGCGGAACAGCGCGCGGTGAATGGCTACCGGCGTGAGGCCGAGCGCGGTCGTGAGTCCGGCGAGGATGACGAGGCAAAGGTACAGGTCGACCTGCACGGTGTCGAGGTGCGCGAACCGGGACTGGAATGCGAGCGTGAGCAGGAAGCCCGTCAGGATCTGCGTGCCGGTCTGCGTGACGCGGAGTTCCTGCACCAGCTGGCCCCAGTTGCGGTCCAGGCGCTCGGTCT
Organism: Galbitalea sp.; assembly: GCA_036491035.1. Classification (GTDB taxonomy): domain Bacteria; phylum Actinomycetota; class Actinomycetes; order Actinomycetales; family Microbacteriaceae; genus Galbitalea. The sequence continues at coordinate 5,272 of DASXCU010000068.1, forward strand.
GCGTCTCGTCGCGGCCGTCCGGGATCGCGTCCGAGTCGCGGCTGGCCTTCGGGGTCATGTTCCGATGCTACCCAGCGGCGGCGATCGAAGATCCGGCTACCGGTCGCGCTCGCCAGAGGTGTAGGGACGCGTAACTGCGCCAGGGGGCCCAGCGCTCGCCGTGAGCGTCCAGGGACTTTGCCGTCGCGGGGAGCCCCAGCGCGGCGGCGCTCTGCAGGATGACGAGGTCGCTGGTCAGCAGGACGTCCGGGCTCCCGAGTACTCGCATGGCGAGGTAGCCCGCCGTCCACGGTCCCACGCCCGGCAGTCGCGTCAGATTCGCCTCGAACTCGTCGACGGGTGTCGCCAGATCGAGCGTGAGCTCGCCGGACGCCAGCGCCTCCGCAACCCCGACGATGGTGTTGATCCTGCTGGCTGGCCCACGCAGCACTTCTCGTCCGTGTTCGGCGAGTTGGGCAGCGGTGGGGAACAGGCCGTCCGTGCCGAGTTCGGTTACGAGTCGCCCGAGCACTGTTCGAGCTGCCGCGACCGAGATCTGCTGGCCGATCAACGTGCGGAAGAGGGTCTCCTCGGCGTCGAGCGAACCGGGAAGCCGGATGCCGGGGACCGCCGCGACGAGCGGAGCGAGTGTCGGGTCGGCGCCGAGAGCCTCGTCGATCGCGAACGAGTCCGCGTCCAGATCGAAGAGCCGGCGAACCCGCGCCACCAGCGTGGCGACGTCCGCGACGTTGTCGAGCCGTGCCGTGCACCGGATGCCGGTGCCGGCACCATCCAGTTCGATCGACACGTGCCCGGTGCCATGGGGGAGTCGCACCGGCCGCTCGAAGCGCTCGTCGGTCGCATCCTCGAGGCCCGGCACCGCGTGTGCGGCGAGGAACCGCATCAGACCGGCGCCGTCGAACGGGGCCCGTGCCGGAAGTCGGAGAGACACGGTTGTCGCCTCCGTGGCGCGCTGCGCGCCAGCACGCGCATCGAGACCTTTTTTTGCCCACTTCGCACGAATCTCGCTGGGCGTCATCTCGTACACGGACTGCAGCGTCTCGTTGAACTGTCGGATGCTCGAAAATCCGGCCGCGAAGGCAACGTCTGCGATGGATAGGTCCGTGCCGACGAGCAGCGTGCGCGCGGTCTGCGCGCGGTGCGCGCGCGCGAGTGCCAGCGGTCCGGCACCGAGCTCTGAGACGAGTACCCGCGTGAGATGCCGAGTAGTGTAGCCGAGGTGGCGGGCAAGGCCGGGGACGCCCTCGCGTTCGACGACGCCGTCGCCGATGAGTCGCATCGCCCGCGAAGCGAGGTCGTCGCGCAGGTTCCAGTCGGGCGAGCCCGGCACGGCGTCGGGCTGGCAGCGCTTGCACGCGCGCAGTCCGGCCTCATGTGCGGCGGCCGCCGTGCGATAGAAACTGACGTTGCGCGCCTGCGGTGTCATCGCGGGGCAGCTCGGTCGGCAGTAGATGCCGGTGGAGTGCACTCCGGCGATGAACTGGCCGTCGAATCGGGAGTCCCGGGACGACAGTGCACCGTATCGGAGCGCGAACAGCGGGTCGTCGTGGCGTTCGCCGACGGCCGGCGCCGCCATGGTCCTGCTGCTGATCATGCATCAAGCCTCGCACGGACGGCCGACACTCTCTAGCGGAAATCGGACACCGCGGCGGAACGGCACAGAAAGCGGATGCCACCGATGCGGCACCACGAAAATTGTAAGCTGGCTGAATGAATGGGCATCGTGATTGAGGCCGGGCTGAGCGTCCGGGACGAACTCGCTGCCGCGCTCGGCCCGGCAGTCTCGTTCGACCCCAGGCAGCTGGAACTCCTCCGCACCGACCGGTCCGGCCAGGTGTCGGCGGCCCCGCCGTTCGCCCTCGTGTCTGCGCGCACGATCGAGGACGTCCAGGCCACGATGCGTATCGCCACGAGCCACCGCGTTCCCGTCGTTCCCCGCGGCGCGGGTACGGGACTGGCCGGCGGTTCGATCGGGACCGAGGGCGAGATCGTGATTTCGACGCTCGCCATGACGCGCATCCTCGAGGTCAACGTCGATGACGAGCTCGCGGTGGTCGAACCCGGCATCCTGAACGATGACCTGAATGCCGCGCTCGCGCCGCGCGGACTCTGGTTCGCCCCCGATCCGGCCAGTAAGGCCATCTCGACGGTGGGCGGCAACATCGCCACGAACGCGGGCGGCCTCCTGTGCGCAAAGTACGGCGTCACCCGGGAGGCGATCCTGGGCCTCAGGATCGTGCTCGCGGACGGGCGCCTGATGACCCTCGGCCATCGCACCGTGAAGGGGGTTACGGGCTACGACCTGACCGCACTGCTCATCGGCTCGGAGGGCACGCTCGGCATCATCGTGGAGGCGACGTTGAAGCTGCGCGGGCTTCCCACCGGCCCCAAGGCGACGATCGGCGCCTACTTCAGCTCCGTCGAGCAGGCGGCGCGCGCCTCAGCGGTCATCACCGCGTCGCGGCTGCGGCCCGCGGCGATGGAGCTCATCGCCCAGTCGGCGCTGACCGGGATCGGCGAGTTCCTCGGACTGGACCTCGGCTCACGAGGCTCATACCTGCTGGTGCAGCTCGACGGCCCGGCGGCGGCACAGGAGGCCGATTCCGCGGTGAGCATCATCCGCTCCCTCGGCGGCGACGCGGAGATCACGACCGACGAGGCCGAGGGCGAACGGCTGTTCGCGATTCGGCGGCAATTCCATCCAGCGATGTCCGCCAGGGGCACGGTGTTGATCGAGGATGTCGCCGTTCCGCGGAGCCAGCTGCCCGCGATGTTCGCCGCCATCACCGACATTGAGAAGAAGTACGGGATGACCATCCCGACGGTTGCGCACGCGGGGGACGGCAACCTGCATCCCAACTTCGTCTTCGACGGCACGGAAGTGCCGCAGGCGGTCTGGGATGCCGCAGACGAGATGTTCCTGGCCTGCCTTCGGCTCGGTGGAACGCTCACCGGCGAGCACGGAGTGGGGCTGCTGAAGCGCCGTTGGCTACGGGATGAGCTCGGCGACGACCAGGTGGACCTGCAGCGGGAGCTCAAGCGCGTCTTCGATCCGCTGAACATCCTGAATCCAGGCAAGATCTTCTAGGAGAAGATCTTCGAAACGCACAGCGATCTTCTGACACCTCTTGCACAGTGTTTTCATAGGTTCGAACGCGGATACCGGGAATAGGCCTGCGCGCCAGCACGTTTCAACCGATGAGTATGCATAACCTCTTCGATACAGAAACGAACGGCAAGCCCGTGACAATTCAATCCCCCGTGGCCTCCCTGGCCGGCCAGTCCGGCCAGCAAAAGCCGAAGCGCCAGCTGTCGATTCGTCGTCAGCGCCAGCTCATGCCCCGTCCCGGCGAGGGACAGGTTCGTCTTACCCTCGGAGCCGTCGGGCTCAGCCGACTGGGCGTACAGGCCGTCGGTACCGTGGATGCGGTCGGCAAAGAGGCGGTCGGTTTCGCGGCCGGCGACCGCGTTACGCTTCGCGTACCCGGCAGCCGGGCCGCCTTCCCACAGATCGCGAGCGAACGCGACCTGATCGGAATTCCGAAGGATGTCTCGTTTGATGACGCTGCCGGAATCCTTCCGGCCGGACTGATCGCGCGCACCATCGTGAAGCAGCTCCACGCGATCGGACGTGGAAACCGCGTGCGCATCGCCACCGACGGGTTCGGTGCCGACCGCTTCGTCGCGGCGTGGGTTCGCCACCTCGGCGCGACAGTGCTGACCGATTCGGACGAGTCTCACCCGTCCGACGTCCTGGTCACGCCGGAGGACTACGCGGTCGCGCGCCGTTGGCGTGCCGGACACGGCCTGGCCCAGCTCGCTGCGGCGGACGTCTTCCAGCTGATCCGCGAGGGTGCCTTCGCGGGCCTCGACGTGAGCATCCATCCGCTGACGGATGCGCAGCGTCTCGAAGAGGAGATCGAGCAGCGAACCACGCTCGGCCCGGTCGTGCTGATGCCCAAAGATGTCACGCTCGCCGCGTAGGCGAAGGCACAGTACGCTCGCCGCGTAGGCGAAGGCACAGCACGCTCGCGGCATAGTTCCATCGCGTGACCGGGCGCTCGCTGGCTAAACTGGCCGGGTGCCAGAGCCCAGCGACACCGATGCCAGTGACTCGGACGACCTGAGTCCCTTCCCCGAGTGGGAGACGCTCCGCGAGGAGATCGTCCCGTACGTGGGCGAGCGCGCCCTATTCCTGCTGGCTTTCGCGGTATTCGACGAGTCCGACGGCTTCGAGGGTGCCGCGTACTTCCGCGAGGCGCTTCGTCGCGACGGTACGGATGTCGATTCGCCGGAGGTTACCGAGTCCGAGGGCCTCCTGCTTCGCTGGGGCCGCCTGTTCGCGCGCGACTCCGAGGGCATTCCCGCCGACGTCGAGTCCGAGTTCGAGCGCGTGTTCAACCCGCAGCTGCGGTCGCTGCTCGTCCGGTTCGCTGCGCTGAGCGTCGCGACGGCCGCTACCCAGCGCGAGCAGTAGGCACCGTCCGATGCAGCCGGCCTGGATCGTCGCCGCCGTGGTTACGGGCGTGTGGTTGCTGGTCGCACTGTTCGAGCTCGGCGACGTCGCGACCGTGTTCCTGGACTCTCGAACCGCGCGAGATCGGGATGTTCCGGGAAGGATCGCGCGCGAACGCACCAACGAACTCTTCTGGATCGTGCCGGTGGCGGCTCTCGTCGCCCTCGGGGTCGGAATCGGCATCGACCAGGCCGGGCGTGCACTTTCAGAGCAGCAGTCGAAGGACACGGCGCCTGCCCACGGCTATGTCGTGGGCACGGTGGAACTCGCGACCCTGTTCCTGCTGGGCCTCGCCGTGCTCGTCGTCGGTATTGCCACGCTGACGCTGGCGGCCGTCGCCGCAACGGACCACATCTCCTACGCCGCCCTCCGACGCGAGATGCGCGACTACGAGGACGAGCGGATCACCCCCACGCAGCTCGACCGGTTCAAGCGCCGACTGGCTCGGGTCGACAGTCGAACGCGCAGCCACGCGCATCCGCGGGCCCTCTTCCGAACTACTCCCACCATCCTGCGGCTGGCGGCGATCCTGGTGGGGATCGCGGTCGTCGTCTGCGTGGCCGTCGCCGAGTCACTGCACCCGAGTCCGCAGACGTCATCGCTCGTCTGGGCATCGATCATCGCGCCGCTGCTCAGCGCTGCGCTCGCGGCATTGGCGATCCGGTTCGGTGTCAGTTCGGACGCGGCCTGGCGGCGGGTGTACGCGCGCCAGCGGATCGACATCCTGAAGCTGCTCGACGGATTCGAACGCTCGACACGCAAACGTGTTCCCGGGCTCGGCGATCGCGTCGCGCGAGCGCTCAAGATTCTCGGTGGTGGGCCGCCCGACTGACTATCGCAGTAAGTGCAGTCAGCACAGTCGTCGCTGTCAGCGCAGTTAGTTTCGGATCGTTAGACTGGTTAGCCGGATTTAAGGGGCTAATCGAGTGGCAGCGTCAACCGAGATAGAACGCGAACGCGACTACGTTCACGGTCTCTACGAGCGGCTCGATACCCTGCGGGACGACGCACGCGCGCAGCTGCGTGGCGTGCAAAGCGGCAGCACCGGCGGAACCCACCAGGCCCGCAGCGAACGGGATGCATTCGCTCGCCTGTACGAGGATCGCATCGCCCAGCTCGGTGAGGTCGAAGATCGTCTCGCGTTCGGTCGGCTGGATCTGCACGATGGCGGCCACCGCTACATCGGACGGATCGGCCTGCGCGACGCCGAGCTTCAGCCGCTGCTCCTCGACTGGCGCGTTCCGCAGGCGAGCGCGTTCTACCAGGCCACGGCGGCGACGCCCCTCGGCGCACGGGCCAGGCGCCACCTGACCACCGAGGGCCGCAACGTCGTCCGGATCGAGGACGAGGTCTTCGACGAGGCCCTGCTCACCGACCAGGACCTGGAGCTGCAGGGCGAGGGCGCCCTTCTCGCCGCGCTGCGCGCGGAGCGCACCGGGCGGATGACCGACATCGTCGCCACCATCCAGTCCGAGCAGGACCGCATCATCCGTTCCGAGATCGCCGGAGTGCTGGTCGTCCAGGGCGGCCCTGGCACCGGCAAGACGGCCGTTGCGCTGCACCGCGCGGCGTACCTGCTCTACTCGCACCGCGACCGACTGCGCTCGTCGGGTGTGCTGATCGTCGGACCGAGCCCGAGCTTCCTGCAGTACATCGAGGCGGTCCTTCCATCCCTCGGCGAGACGGGCGTCGTGCTCGCCAGCGTCGGCCAGCTTTACCCGGGCGTCGAGACCACACTCGAGGATGCACCGGAGGTCGCAGCGCTGAAGGGTCGCGCCGAGATGGCGGACCTGATCGGGCGCGCCGTGCGCTCCCGGCAGATCGTCCCGACCGAGGCGCAGGTGCTGGACGTCAACGGCGAAAAGATCACGCTCGAACCCTCCGTCGTGCAGAACGCAATGCAGGCGGCGCAGCGTGCGCGGAAGCCCCACAATGTCGCGCGCCAGCAGTTCCAGAAGAGTGTGCTGCAGACGCTGACGACGCAGCTCGCGGCGCAGCTTCGTTCGCACGGATCGACGATCGACGACGCCGACCTCGCCTGGCTGCGTGAGGACATCCGGGGCGCCGAGGATGTTCGCGTCGCCCTGAACACGGCCTGGCTCCCGCTCACACCCGAGAAGCTCATCCAGGATCTCTACGCGCGTCCGAACTGGCTCGCGAGCATCACCCCGACCTGGTCCGCGGCCGATCGCGAGCTTCTGCGACGCGATCGCGACGTGCCCTTCACCGTCTCGGATGTTCCGCTCCTGGATGAGGCCGCCGAGCTCCTCGGCGAGTTCGACGCCGGTAACGCCGCAGCGTTGCGCCAGGCGAAGGAGCAGTTCAAGCGGGACGTCAAGAACGCCGAGCAGGCGATCAAGAACATGGGCGTGCAGGGTCTGGTGAACGCCGAGGACCTCGCCGCCAACTTCACCGAGACGGCGGCTCGGGGCACGACCGCCGAGCGGGCCGCCGCCGACCGCGAGTGGACCTATGGGCACATCGTCGTGGACGAGGCCCAGGAGCTGTCGCCGATGCAGTGGCGCCTGCTGCGCCGCCGCTGCCCGCTGCGCTCGTTCACCATCGTCGGCGATGTCGCACAGGCGAGCGCGGCAGCGGCCGCGCCGGACTGGGGGACCGCGCTGACGGCACTGACCACGGAATTCCGGCTCGAGGAGCTCACGGTCAACTACCGCACGCCGGCGCAGATCACGGATGCGGCGGAGACGATGGCACTCGAGCACGGCCTCGCGGTCACCAAGTCGCGCCCGGTCCGGGACAGCGAGTGGCCGGTCGACGAAGTCGTCATTGCTGCGGATGAACTGCTCTCCGCGGTTACCGACGTCGTCGACGAGGATCGCGAGACCGACGAGCGGGGGACGGTCGCCGTCATCGCACCGGCTCGAATCGTGGATGCCCAGTACGACGCGCTCGCCGCACACTTCGGCGCATCCGTCGGCCGCGCGGCCCGCGGTCTGACCCGCGCCATCGCGGTGCTCACGCCACAGGAGGCCAAGGGCCTGGAATTCGACGCCGTCGTCATCGTCGAGCCGAACGAGATCATCGCGAGTTCGTCTCGCGGGGTCGGCGCTCTTTACGTCGCCATGACGAGGCCGACGCAGCGACTGCACCTCGTCGGCACCAGCGCCCTGCGCTAGCAGCGGCCGTCGCGATCGCGCCGCGCGCGCTGGCTTCGCGCTCAGCCGAAGTGGACCGAGGACAAGGCCGAGAGAACAACACAGGCGACGATCACGATGACCCCGAACGCAAGGGCTACTCGTCCCCCGAGCGCCTTGGACGACACAAACCGGAACGAGGCAGTGGCCGGCTCGGATGCGGACGCCAGATGCCTCGATTCGTCCGGGTTCGCCTGGGCAACAACAGGCGCATCAACAGGCGCAGCAACGGGCGCCGCAGGTGTCGTCGTCGCCGAGAGCGACGGAGCGAACGGAAATCCTGAGCCTCTCTGGCTTTTGCCGATCACCTTGTCGCCGATGGTATTCAGGATCCGAAACAACCGTCCGTACACCGAGGAGTCGAGCATGTTGAACGGAATCCGAGAGTAGAAGAACATCCAGTTCCCCGCGATCTCCACATCGAACGGCGACGCCCGGTCAATGAGAAGCGCCATCAAGGTCGGGGGTGATGACGTAAAGGGCATCCTCCTCGGAGCCCGCCGCGCAGTACAGCGTGAAGTATTTATCGAAATCGCCCTCGAGCGAGAGCGTGGTGCGGGGGTCGGGAGAGACCGGAAGCGAGAGGTCGCCGGGCTGCCTGAGCTTGGAGACGAATAGCAGCGCGGGGAGCGCGCAGTCCAGCCCAATTGCGAGGAAGCCCCATGATTTCTCCGCGGTCGGGGCGATGGTCGCCCCCGCACCGGCGACGCCGGACACCGCGCAGAAGTTGCCGAACTCTATTGGTCGCGGGCTCGTCGTCGACAAGTCGTTGAACACGTACGGCGCGTAGGTGCCCTTCGTGAAGACGCTTCCCGGATACGCCGGCGGCTGCGCCCGCTGCTTATAGACGAGCCCGTTGCCCGATGCGAGGCGCTCGAGCTTGACTCGGCGCCAGCCCTCATCCCCGATACGGGAGACGTACCGGATTAGCGAGTGGATACCGATCGCGAGCAGGCCGAAGAAGCCGGCCGACACATCCAGACCCGTCCCGAGGACGAAGAACGACGGATCGAGACACACGTAAATCGTGATCGAGAGCAAAACCAGAAAGGCTGGGAGCGCTATGCCCACGATGGTTGCCCAGCGGGGCCACGTTTGCGGCAGGTTGATGGTGTTCATGCGCACACCGTCGTACCGGTCGCCGTACCGGTCGTGCATGAGTTGCGCGCGAGCCTCGGCGTGGGTCGGTTGCCAGGTGAGCGCGGCGAGGTTCGGATGCGCGGGGTCGAAGAGGACCGGCGCGGTCTGCGTGGACGGCGCGGGCATCGTTATCTGCTCATCGTGTCAGACCGTTCGGTCTACCGCTGGCCCGTATAGGAGGGTAATGACGCAGGCGCAGGCTGACGCTCCCGGTGTTCGTGCCCTCTTTACACTCACCGTTTGCGTCGCCCGAAGACTTTTAGCTGGGGAGATCCGAAAGGGAGTTCGGGTGGAGCGGCAGTGCTCCGCGAGACTGGCCCGGACCCTAGAATCCGAATCTCATCTCCAGCGGAGCACTGCCGCGCTTGGTTCGAAATGAACCAGACCCGTTTGTGGCCGAAACCACTGTGTCTAACGACACTCCCGTTGATAAAACGAAAGCCCCCCGGCTCTCACATAGGCATTCGATGCTCCCGCGCAGTCGGATTGCGCCCAGATCACCCCCAGAACGGGGGTCAGGATGTGGGCCCTGCGCGGCGAGTTCGGCTAGTTCCCGAAGCCGCCGAACATCGAGTACAGCCAGAAGCCGGCGAGCAGCACTCCGATGACGAGCGCACCGATCGACGTGCCGTGGCGCAGCCGCTGGCCCGCGGGCGCAACGATGTCCGCCGTCGCGGAACCAACCCGGTCGTCGTGGTAGTTCGACGTCTGGCTGACCGTCTTGGCACCGACGGTCTCGACGATGGTGAACAAGCGGGCGTAGTTGCGGGCATCCAGCTGCGGGAACTGGTGCGGCGAGTAAATGAACATCCAGTCGTCCACGATCTCGACGTCGTACGAGCCGGCCTCATCGATGAGCAGCGCCATCAGGTCGGGCGTGAACACGTAGAGCGCGTCCTGCTCGTACTCCTGCGGGCAGTACAGCGTGAAGTGTTTGTTGAAGTCGCCCTCGAGCGACAGGATCTGGTCGCGCCTGAAGGTGATCGGCAGGTCGCTGCCGAAGAGGGTGTTGTTCTCCTTGGAGTCGAGCACCATGTTGGGCAGCTTGCGGTCGAGCTGCAGCGCCAGGAAACCCCAATAGTGGGTGGTGCGCGACTTGCCCGACCCGGTCGAGTACTGGAATGTCCCGAGGTCGAAGTAACGCCCGGTCGTCGAGTTCAGGTGGTTCGACGAGAAGCGTGCGTCGCCGAGCTGGAAGATCATGCCGGCGTAGCCGGGGTTGGCCGAGCGGGAGCGGAACTGGAGTCCGTTATCCGCAGCGAACTGCGAGAGGCGCATCCACCGGCCCCAGCTGCCGCCGGAGCCGAAATGCCGGACGATCAGGATGATCACGACCGCGATCATCGCGGCCACAAACAGCAGCAGGAGCCACGCTCCTGAACCGCCGCCGGACCCATCGAGGGCGATCCCGGCGATCGCGGACACGAACACGAATCCGAAGATGCCGATGAATACGACCAGGAAGACGATCGTGAAAACACTCGTCGCGGTCTGGAGTCCCGTGTCGATCGAGGGATTGGCGCGCTGCTCCGCGCGGATCTGTGCGCGGAAGGCGCGCACCTCGGCCGACGTGATCGGGCGGGTCAGCGCCTCGTAGTTCACATGGGTTAGATCGAGGGTTCCCGGGGCAGCCATGCGGCAATGGTACCCAGACGGACTTCTCGCCCGGTGCTGCGGCAATGCCTGCGAGTCGCCCGGGCGAGTGTCCTTACTGGTTTCAGCATTGCCCGTGTTGCGGCAGTCGTCAATAGGCAGCTGCGTTTGTGCTGATGAGTGCCCCAAATGGGGTGTCCCAGCTCTGGGGGTAGCAGCGATATTCGGCGATTGGCAAGCTGTACCTACCGAGTTCTTGGGGGAGAGCTCGACGATGGCGTTTATCGCTAGCGAATAGGGCCGGTGCGGGGGAGCACCGGCCCTACTCATTTCTCTGCACCACATCCACACCGCGCAACCTGACGCGCACGCACCGCACCACAGTCCGAGGAGTCCGCCATGCCCGCAAGCAGTTCACTGCGCGGGCGCGTTCCCGGACAGGTGGCGATGAGCGCAATCATGGCCGGGCAGCTCGGCGTCGCGCCGCGCTCGCGACTGGCACGACTCTTCGGCAAGAGCCCCCTGCGGCCGAAGAGCCGTCCGCTCTATCGCGCCGCAGTCGGCGAACTGCTCGTCGGCGACATGCTCGATAACCTCGGACCCCGCTGGGATGTGCTGCACGTCGTTCCGGTGGATGACAGCGGGAAGGACATCGACCACCTGCTGATCGGCCCTCCCGGCGTCTTCGCGATCACCACCGAAAACTTCCCGGGGCAGGAGATCAAGGTCAACGGGGATTTTCTCGCCGTCGGCAGTCAGCGCTTCGATGACATCGCGGTTGCGCGCGAGCTCGGCCAGAGTGCCGCAGACCTGCTGACCACGGCCGCCGGCCGTCCGATCGCGGTGACGCCGCTGCTCGTCGTCGTCACGCCCACCAAACTGGCGGTCCGCCAGCAGCCCGAGGGCGCGCACGTCGTCGCATCCCGTCAGCTCGTTCACTACGTCGACCGCCTTGCGCCACGGCTCGATGGCGCGGAGATCGCGATGATCTCCGATTTCGCTGATCGCGAGTCGACCTGGCGCGCGGCGACCGGGCCTGCGCAGGACACCCAGCAGCTCGCCGTCGACTTCGCCGTGCTACGCAAGGAGGTGCAGGATGCGACGCAGACGCGGATCTTCTGGGCCGTCGTCGCGTTCGCTGCGGTGGCGGCATGCATTTGGGTGTCGACGGCCTTGATCGTGCAGCACCTAATGGGGCGCTAGACGGAGATCGCCGCAACCAGGCCGGTCAGTTTCTCGGTCGGCTTCAGCCCGAGCGAGTTCCACAGCAGTTCGCTGTATATGTCGACCGCCCGCAATGCCTCGGACTGGTTCCCTTTTGCGAGGTGGGCGCGAACCAGACACGCCGTCGCGCTTTCTCGGAGAGGGTCGACCTTCATAGCAGCGCGCGCCGCATTTGCGGAATCCGCGAGCCGCCCCGCCGTGATGAGTGCTTCCGACTGAGCCTCCAGCGCGCCGACCCTCAGTTGCCTCCAGTCCGCGGCCTCCGGAAGCACCCAGTCGTCGTACCAGTCGGGCAGGAGCTCTGACGACAGCGTGGCCGTTGCTGTGTCGCCCAGGTCGGGCTCGCGCTGGGGCGTGCTCGTCGTGAGCAGGCGATGCGCGAGCGCCTGCGCGTCCCTGAAGTCAACGTCCACGGAGTCCGCGAGGCTCAGTCCGGCGGAAGCCGACAGGATTGCCTCGTGCGTCGTACGGTCGAGACGGGAAAGAGCGGAGCGAAGGCTGATGCCCGCGCGCTCCTCCGACGTGTCCGGCCACATAGTGCCCGCCATCGCGGACCGCGTCATGGCTCGGTCGTGCAACGCGAGAAAGGCAAGCAGCCGCTGAGTTCCGAGAGGTAACGGACCGATCTCAGTCCCGCCCACTTTCAGCACGAAGGTTCCCAGCAGAAAAATTTCTATCCGAGTCGGTTCGGGCTCGGGTTCGGGCTCGACATCCGGAGACCCCGCCTTCTCGTCGGTCGCCTCGGTGTTCGCCGGTGTGTCCTTCGTGGCAGGCCGGATGGCCGCCACGCCCCTGGTATCGAGGGGAAACTCCCATCCGTCCTCCCAGGACGTGAGGGCAAGGATGACCGGGGCGAGGTTGCGCCCACGTTGTGTGATTCGGTACTCGTGGGTGGCGTTGGAGTGTTCGTACATGAGGCCGGCGCCGACCAGCGCATCCAGGCGGGCGTCCAGAACGTCCGGTGCGATCGCGAGTCGCCTGAGAAACTCCGAGAACAGCGTCGTACCGTCGAACACAGCGTCCCGGATGACGAGGAGCGCCCATCGTTCACCGATGGCTTCCAGAGCGCGCGCGGCGGAGAAATTCGGCTCGCTCTGCGGAGGGGTTGTGCCCTCCGTTTCACCGGATGTTTCGGTCATCGCCTCACCGCGCTCCCAAGGCGCCCAACACTACTCGGTCCCACACCCGAATTGTGGGACCGAGTATGTGCCGTAATCACACGGACTAACGCACCCCCGTGCGTCGCCGTGCGAGGAACAACAGAGCGAGCCCGGCCAGCAGTGTAACCAACGCTGCCTCCAGAACACTTCCGCTATCCGTTCCCGTAAAGGCGAGAGAAGTACCTAGCTCTCCTCGCCCTGGTGCGCCACTCGCTGCAGGACTGCTCGGGGTTGCCCCCTCAGTTCCAACAGCGCCACTCGATCCGGGACCACTTGGGGTTGTCCCTCCCGAGTCGCCGGGAGCGCCGGATCCGCCCGGTGCTCCTTCGGTGACGTTGTTAGTGAACGAAACGGAGCAGACCGCGGTACTACCGCCGCCGTTGACCGAGTCATTGCACTGGTTTATGGAAACTCCGACTGCGGTGGTGGCTCCGGTGACGATGCACGCAACGCGACCATCCGCGCCGCCCACCGTTCACCGAGCCGTTGCACTGCGTTACCGTCGCGCTAGTCGTGCTTTGCGCGGGATCGCAGGCGAGCGGCGTTGCCCCGCCGCCGTCACCCGACCCCACACACTGGTCGACGGTCACACCCAACTGATCCGGCGCGCCCACGACGATGTTGTCGATCGACACGATGCAGTAGACGTTGCCGCCGCCGCCGTTGCCGACCGCGTTGCACTGGTTGACCGATGAGACCAATTCCCCCGAATTGGACGTCGTCGTCGTGCAGGCGCCATTCGGGGTAGTACCCGCTGGCCCTTCACAGACCGTCGCGACAACGGTCGAGGACGCGATGCCCGTACCCAGGTCGACCCGATTCGTTACCTGCGCCGTGCACCGGACCTCGAGTCCCGGTGTGTCGTCGATGCTGTTGCACTGGCTGAAGGCCGTCGCAGCCGATGCTGGTTCCTCTGCTCCCCACGGTGCGACCGCCACAAAACATCCCACTAGTACTGCCAGTACGACCCCAATTGCTCGGGTGCCCAGCCTCATTGCTGTGCTCATTCTCATCCCCCTGCTCACAGTGTGGGGGCGTCCTGTTACGGTGCCGTGGCGACACCGTGACCGGTGCGCACAGGTCGGTCTACTGCGGGCAAAAAGCCGTTTATCGGGTTCGCGATCCACGCTCGGAAGAGAAAGAATCGATGCGTGAGCATGATTTCTATTCCACTGGCCGAGAACCCGTCCGGGCCGCTGTCGGTCTACCGCGCGGAAGCCGTCGGTGAGCTACGCGGCGCACTGATCGTCATCCACGAGATCTGGGGACTCGTCGACCACATCAAGAACGTCGCCGACCGTTACGCGGGCGAGGGCTATCTCGTGATCGCGCCCGACATCCTGAGCCGTGGCGGAGTCACTCCGGAGGTCGGCGACGAACTCAACCGGCTGATGTTCAAGGGCACCGAGGAGGAGCGTGCGAAAGCCCAGCCGCTCATGCGCGAGAAGATGGCGCCCGTCAACGCGCCCGAATACGCGGCCTGGGCCGTCGGCGCGCTGAGGTCGGTGGTGGACTACCTCGAAGCGCAGCCTGGCGTGGATGGTCGCATCGGCGTTCTCGGTTTCTGTTTCGGTGGCTCGTACAGCTTCGCGCTGGCGGCGGCGGATCGTCGCATCCGCGGCGCCGTTCCGTTCTACGGCTCACCGCCCGAGTCGGCCGAGCTTGCCCACCTCGACTGCCCGGTGCTCGCCCTCTACGGCGAGACGGATGAGCGACTCATGGAGTCGCTCCCGGCGGTCACACAGCGCATGCACGACGCGGGCGTCCAGTTCGTGTCGCACGTGTACGAGGGAGCGGGTCACGCCTTCTTCAACGACACCAACCCGGTTATGTACCGCCCCGAGGTCGCGGCGGATGCGTGGACCCGCTCACTCGAGTTCCTGCGCGAGACGCTCGCGCCTTCGGGTGAGACGGCACGTTAGCCGCGCACGCACTGCCCGGACGAGACCGGCGCGCTCAGCGCCGGCGCCTCACTCGCGACCGGCTGCACGCTCTTCATCGTGATCGCGTAGCCGACGTTCGGCGTCGTTGCACCCTTCGCGAAGACCACGCCAGCGACGACGCCCTGCTGGGTCAGTAACGGTCCGCCGGAGTCGCCCTCCTGAACATCCGCGGCGAGGCTGTAGATCTCACGCGGTGCCGTTCCCGAGTTGTAGATGTTCTGCACGTTCAGGGTCCCGACCTGGTCGACACCCACCTGCAGAGATACGAACGGGCCGCCGAACGGGTAGCCGTCCGAGACCGCCTCCGTTCCCGCGGCCACCGTG
>DASXCU010000069.1:0-5985 GCA_036491035.1 Galbitalea sp.
TCGTGGCGAACGGGTTCGAGTTCCTGCCCTTCGACGAGCGGCACGCCGCCGCGCTTCGCGACCTTCCGCTTCATCACCGCAATCCGTTCGACCGGATGCTGATCTGCCAGGTACAGGTCGACGGGCTCGTCTTCCTGACCACTGATCCACAGTGCGAAAAGTACGACATACATACCCGATGACTGGGACCCCGATCGGCGGCGGTCGGCGGCACCTGACACAGTAGATGGATGACCGCGGCCGGCTCCCCCAGCACACAAACCCGCGACGACGCCGTCGAAATCCTCCGCACCCTCGTGGGGCGCGACGACGCCGACTTCCACGACGGGCAGTTCGAAGCCATTACGGCCCTCGTGAACGATTCCCGTCGAGCACTCGTCGTGCAGCGCACCGGATGGGGCAAATCGGCCGTCTACTTCGTCGCGACAATGCTCCTGCGACGCCGGGGCGCGGGACCGACCATCCTCGTTTCGCCACTGCTCGCCCTGATGCGCGACCAGATCGCGGCCGCATCACGTGCCGGCGTGCGCGCCTTCGCCATCAACTCCACCAACCCGCATGAGTGGGCCGAGGTACAGGCGGCACTCGCTCGAGACGAGGTGGATGTTCTGCTCGTCTCCCCCGAACGCCTCAACAACCCGTCGTTCCGGGAGAACCAGCTGCCCCTGCTGATCGGTCGCGCCGGCCTCCTGGTCGTCGACGAGGCGCACTGCATCAGCGACTGGGGGCACGACTTCCGACCGGACTACCGCCGACTGCGTGAACTCATCGCCGAACTGCCCGAGGACGTGCCGGTGCTGGCCACAACGGCAACCGCGAACTCGCGGGTCGTGGCGGATGTCGAGGAGCAGCTCGGCCCTTCGACTGGCTCAGGGACCGGGACGAGCTCAGGGGCCGGGGTGCTGACCATCCGCGGGCCGCTCGCTCGCGCATCCCTGCGACTCGGAGTCCTTCAGTTGCCGGATGCGCGCGCCCGACTCGGCTGGCTGCTCAGTCACCTCGCCGAGCTCCCCGGAAGCGGCATCATCTATGCACTCACCGTCTCGGCCGCCGAAGATACTGCGCGGCTGCTCCGTGACGCCGGTCACACGGTGCGCGCCTACACCGGACAAACGGACCCGGCCGAGCGAGAAGAATCCGAGGGCATGCTGAAGCGCAACGAGGTCAAGGCGCTGGTCGCGACCTCCGCGCTGGGGATGGGCTTCGACAAGCCCGACCTGGGCTTCGTCCTGCACCTCGGCGCGCCATCCTCGCCGGTCGCCTACTACCAACAGGTGGGACGCGCGGGCCGCGCCACCGAGAACGCCGACGTGCTGCTGCTTCCCGGCAGCGAGGACGAAGCCATCTGGCACTACTTCGCGACCTCGTCCATGCCGAGCCAGGAGCGCGCTGCCGCGGTCCTCGACGCCCTGGCGGCGAACGACGGGCCGCTGTCGACGCCGGCGCTCGAAGCTCGCGTCGACATTCGGCGCACGCCGCTCGAACTCCTGCTGAAGGTGCTCGATGTGGATGGCGCCGTGCAGCGGGTCCAGGGCGGCTGGATCGCCACCGGCCGGCCGTGGGTGTACGACCGCGCGCGCTACGAGCAAATCGCCGCGGCGCGGGTCGCCGAGCAGCAGCACATGCTCGACTACGAGACCACGGGCGGATGCCGCATGGAGTTCCTGCAGCGTTCGCTCGACGATGAAACCGCCGCCCCCTGCGGACGGTGCGACAACTGTGCCGGGGTCTGGTACCCGACGGATGTCGCGAGCTCCGCGACCGAGCAGGCCTCGGCCACGCTGGAACGGGTCGGCATACCGATCGAACCGCGCGCCCAGTGGCCGGTCGGTGTTGATCGGAACATAGCCGACCGCCTCGGTGTCGCGGTCAAGGGCAACATCTCGCCGGACGAGCGGATGCAACAGGGCCGCGCCCTCGCTCGCCTCACCGACCTGGGTTGGGGCAACACGGTGCGCACCATCTTCGCGCCGTCGACACCGGACGCACCCGCGACTCCGGCACTGCTCGCGGCGTGCGTACGAGTGCTCGCCGATTGGGGTTGGGACGAGCGCCCGGTAGCGGTCGTCGCGATGCCCTCGCGCGCACATCCACTTCTCGTCGACTCACTCGCCCGCGGGCTCGCCGACGCCGGACGCCTCGACTATCTCGGTGCGCTCGATGTCGTCGGCAACGGCCCTACAGGCCAACCGGGTGGCAACAGCGCCTACCGACTCGCCGGCGTGTGGTCTGCGTTCGCGGTTGGCCTCGACATCCCTGCGGGTCCGATCCTGCTCGTCGACGACCTGGCGGACAGCCGATGGACGCTCACCGTCGCGTCACGCCTGCTGCTGAAGGCGGGCGCAACATCCGTGCTCCCGTTCGCGCTCGCCCTCCGCGCCTAAGCGGAATCGGGTACTACACGTCTATATCGCCCAGAAGGTTGGCCACCTCGGCCAGCCACGTCGCGCGTTCGGTTGCGTCCGCATCCGCGACCACCCGAAAAACGCGACGTTCAACCACCGGCGAACCGACAAACGGTGCGAGGCAGCGACGCCACATCGCGTCCAGCGGATCGCCAAAATCACTCGCCTCACGGTCTGCTGGTGTGTCGGACGTGTTGAGCACCACGAGCGTCCGGAGCGACAACATGGGAGTCGGCAGGCCAGCCGCCTGATCGAGCGCGTACGCGACGCCCGGAACGAAGACGCGGTCCATCCAACCGGCCATCATTGCCGGAGGCTTGCCCCACCAATTCGGATGCACGACCACCAGCACCGAGGCTTCGACGATCTCTCGGCGGTGTTTACGAGTCAGTGGATCACCGGCATCCGCGACGGTCAGGGCGTCGGATCCGGACGTGTACGCCTCCTCCGCGCCGAGGACGGGGTCGAAGCCCTCGGCATAGAGGTCGTGGGAACGGACCGGAACTCCGCGGCTTTCGAGCGCCTCAACCGCCGCCGCCGCGAGAGCGTGGTTCAGGCTGCCCGGTCGCGGGTGGGCGAGCACGACAAGTGCCTGCGGTGCGTTCGTCATTCGCCGGGCACCGCGACGACGGGTTCGACGGCCACCGGTTCGGGGAAGATCGCGGCGAGGAGCGTCGCAGTCCAGTCGATGAGGTCGGAGTCGGCCAGCGGTTCGCCGTTGATGCGCGGCATCGGAAGACTGACCGCGTTCGCCTGCGCGAAGTACTTGGCGCCCGGATACATCCGCTGCAGTCGAACCTGAACGGAGTCAGCAAGGGTCGCCGGCGCAACGCGCAGGTTTGTGCCCATCGCCACCACCTCGGACAGTCCGGCCTTCACGGCGGCGCGACGCAGGCGCGACACCGCGATCAGGTTGACGACCTGCTGCGGCGGGTCGCCGTACCGGTCGGCGAGCTCGTCCCGAACCTCGTCGATCTGGCCCTCGGACGACGTCGGCGCCGACGCGGTCGACAGCTTCTGGTACGCCTCAAGGCGAAGGCGCTCGCTCTCGACGTACTCCTCGGGAATGTGTGCGTCGACCGGCAACTCGAGTCGCAGCTCGGTCTGCCCCTCCGCGACATCACCGCGGAACGCCGACACGGCCTCGCCGATCATCCGCAGGTAGAGGTCGAAACCGACGCCGGCGATGTGTCCGGACTGCTCGCCACCGAGCAGGTTTCCGGCGCCGCGGATCTCCAGGTCCTTGAGCGCTATCTGGATGCCCGAGCCGAGATCGTTGTTCGCCGCGATCGTCGACAGCCGGTCGAGCGCCGTCTCGGACAGCGGTTTGTCCTCGTCATAGAGGAAGTAGGCATAGGCCCGCTCGCGCCCCCGCCCGACGCGACCGCGCAACTGGTGGAGCTGCGACAGGCCGTACTTGTCGGCGCGGTCGATGATGAGCGTGTTCGCGTTCGCGATGTCAAGGCCGGTCTCGATGATCGTCGTCGAGACGAGCACGTCGAACTTGCGCTCCCAGAAGTCGACCATGACCTGCTCGAGAACGTGCTCCGGCAGCTGTCCGTGAGCGACAGCAATGCGCGCCTCGGGCACGATCTCGGCGAGCTGCGCGGCTATCCGGTTGATCGATGAGACCCGATTGTGCACATAGAACACCTGGCCCTCGCGAAGCAGCTCCCGTCGGATCGCGGCGCCGACCTGCTTGTCGGAATACGGCCCGACGAAGGTGAGAATCGGATGCCGATCCTCGGGAGGTGTCGCGAGGGTCGACATCTCGCGGATGCCCGTGACCGCCATCTCCAGGGTGCGCGGGATGGGCGTGGCCGACATCGCGAGGATGTCGACGTTGGTCTTCAGCTTCTTGAGCGCATCCTTGTGTTCGACACCGAAGCGCTGCTCCTCGTCGATGATCACAAGTCCCAGATCCTTGAAGCTGATGCTCGAGCCCAGGATGCGGTGGGTTCCGATGACCATGTCGACGCTTCCATCGGCGAGGCCGTCGATCGCTTCCTTCGCCTCGCGATCGGTCTGGAACCGGCTGAGGGGTTTCAAGTGGACGGGGAATCCTGCGAAGCGTTCGACGAAGGTCTCCATGTGCTGCTTCACGAGCAGCGTGGTCGGGACGATCATGGCGACCTGCTTGCCATCCTGGATCGCCTTGAACGCGGCGCGCACCGCGACCTCGGTCTTGCCGTAGCCGACATCGCCTGAGAGCAGCCGGTCCATGGGGATCGGCGACTCCATGTCGCGCTTCACTTCGTCGATGGTGGTCAGCTGGTCGGGCGTCTCCACGAACGGGAACGCCTCCTCGAGCTCGTGCTGCCACGGGGTATCGGGCGGGAATGCGTGACCGCGGCTCGCCATCCGCGCGGAGTAGAGCTTGACGAGTTCGACCGCGATATCCCGGACCGCGCGACGAGCCTTGCCCTTCGCCGCGGACCAGTCGCTGCCGCCCATCTTGCTGAGAGACGGCGCCTCACCGCCGACGTAGCGGGTGAGGAGGTCGAGCTGGTCGGTGGGCACGTAGAGCTTGTCGCCCGGATAGCCGCGCTTGTTGGGGGCGTACTCGATGACCAGGAACTCGCGGGTCGACTTGACCGGGTTGCGTCCGCCGCTCGACACCTCGCGCTGGGTCAGCTCGACGAACTTGCCGATGCCGTGCGTCTGGTGCACGACGAAGTCCCCGGCCTTGAGTTGCAGCGGGTCGACGACGTTCTGTCGCTTGACGCTGAGTCGCTTGATCTGGCGCGAGTCATAGCCGGCCGTGCGTCCGTAGAACTCGGACTCGCTGAGCACTGCGAGTTTGATCGCAGGGACCTCGAACCCCGCCTCGACGTCCGCCTGCACAAGGTAGGCGACGCCGGCGTCGAGTTTCGCCGGAAGCGACTCCACGATTCGTCCGGCCACCTCGTGCTCGCCGAGGACATCCGCGGCGCGTTCGACCAGGCCAGTGCCGAGGGCGGCGATGGCGACCGTCCAGCCATCCCGAGTCAGCTCTTTGACGTGCTCGATGGCGCCGGTGAGCTGGCCCGCGAAACTCGGGACCGGGATGGCCTCGATGCGCACATCCTCGTCGGCCCCCGAGTCGAACCCGCTCAGCGTCCACCACGCGCGGTTACCCGAGCTCAGTCGTAGCGCTCCGAGAGTCAGGAAGTCGCCAGCGTCCAGGTCGATCGGTGCCTCCGCGCCGGCGGTCGCGGCACTCCAGGCGGCGGCGAGGAATTCGCGGTTCGTCTCCAGCAGGCTGGTCGCCCGCGTCGACACCCGCTCCGGCGACAGCACGGCGATCGCCGCGTCCTTCGGGAGATAGTCGGTAAGAGGGACCAGCTTGTCGACGAGCACGGGAGCCAGCGACTCCATGCCCTCAACCGGGATTCCCTCGGCGATCTTGGCGAGCATCCCGGCGATGCTCGGGAACTCGTGCTGCATCTCGGCGGCCCGTTGCCGCACGGTCTCGCTCAGCAGTAGTTCGCGGCTTGCCGGGAACTGGGTGTCGGTGAGCGGCTCGCCGATGCTGCGCTGGTCGGCGACGGAGAAGTAGCGAAGCTGTTCGACCTCGTCCCCGAAGAATTCGATACGAACC
>DASXCU010000070.1:0-2075 GCA_036491035.1 Galbitalea sp.
TCAGCGCTCACGCCACCGGGGAACGGCTCGGATCGTCCGCAATTCGCGCAATCGCGCTCTGTGTGGTCGCGGTCATCGCGTTCGTGACCGTCGCGTCGATGACCACGCGAATCGCCCCCATTCGGAATTCCAACGTGGTAGCCGTGCTCATCATCGTCGCCGTGGTGGTGTTGGGTGTCGGCGGAACGTTCCTCGCACGCCGGAAGCGCCTGACTCGCATCTTCTACGTGCTCGCATCCGGTGTGCTCTTCGGATTTGTAGCGACTCTCGCGAAGGTCATCATTGGCCGGGTCGAGACCGTGGTCGGTGGCCACCACTCCCCCTTCGCAGTTGGGGGACTCACGTATCTCTGCCTGCTCGGAATCGTTCTGGCGGGATCGCTCGGACAGTACCTGCAGCAGTCGGCCTTCTCATCCGGCTCTCCCGAGGTCGTGGTGGCTGGGCTCACCGTCATCGACCCGATCGTCGGCGCATCCATCGGCCTCGCCGTGCTCGGAGAGGCGACCGGCACGCCGTTCTGGGCGTTCATCGTGTTCGCGGTGGCGGGAGTTGCTGCGGTGTTCGGTGTGGTCCGACTGTCGCGACGGCGACCGGACGCCTAACCCGTCTCGGTGCGCGCCGTTCGGAGCACGGTAGACGCCCGTTCCTCGAGCAGTTTCGCCGCGAGGAGTTCCCCGTCGATGGCGCCGAATCGCTCCAGGGCCTCGCGATGTTGCCGAGCGACCAGCCGGGACAGTTCGAACGGCACCCCGTTGGCGTCGGCCAGCGATACGAGGGTCTCGAGCTCCTCGACACACCGATCGATCCCGAACGACGCGAGGTAGTCGCCCGCCAGAAGTCGGTCGAGATACTCGTCGATAAAGACGCTGCCGCCGGCGCTTGCCGCGAGCTGGAATCGAAGTACGTCGACGGAGAGCCCGAGCGATTTCCCGAGTAGGAGCGCCTCGGTCACTGCGACGACCTGTCCGAACCACAGCAGGTTGGCCAGCAGCTTCGCGACGTAGCCGTCCTCGACCGATTCGCCGACACGCTCGACCGTACCCACGCTCTCGAGGACAGGTCGCGCCCGATCGACGGAATCATCGCCGCCGCCGACGTAGAAGCGCAGGGTCCCCGCCTGCGCGGACGTTACTCCCCCGGCCATGGGCGCGCCCACGCAGCCGACTCCGCGAGCGGAGAGCTCGTTGGCGATCGCTCGCGCGACGCGGGGATCGTTGCTCGTGAGGTCCAGCCAGATGGCGCCGCTCGGCAAGCTGTCGACGAGACGTCCGGAACCGATCATCGCCTCCTCGATCTCGGCCATCCCCGGGAGCACGGTGACCAGGATGTCCGACGCTGCCGCCAGCGTTGCTGCTGACGGCGCCGCGGGTAGCCCTGCGGTCTCGAGCCGTGCGGGGAGAACGTCGAACACGGTCACCGCGAACCCCGCTCCCGCGAGGCGTGTAGCGATCGGTAGACCCATCCGCCCGACGCCGAGTACGCCTATGCGCTCGCCTCCGGCCATCCGATCCCCCGCTTAGAAGTCGCGCAGGTTGGCGCGGAGGCCGCCGCCGCCGAACTCGGCGCGCAGGATTCCGCGACGCCGAAGGATCGGTACGAGTTCATCAAGAATGCGGTGAACAGTGACCGGGTGCAGATCGCCCCACAGGAGCACGCCGTCGTTGTCGGCCGTCTCCCCGAGGTCTTCGATCAGGTCGGCGAACTCCTCCGCCGTTCCCACGAAACCGCTGCGATCGGAGATTCGCCCGAGACGCGCCTGTGCGCCCAGCAGCGTCTTCAGTGGGGTCGTTTCGACATCGAATTTGCCGGTCAGACGCTTGATGCTGCCCTGCGAGACATGGTTTCCGAATACCGAGAGGTCGAGTGGCTTCTCGAAATCGAGTGCCGTCAGGTCTGTCTCCAGATCGCTCGACTGGCGCTCGGCGATCGTCAGGATGGCGGCGTCATCCGGGTTCGCGGACTCGGCCACCAGTCGGTCCGCCTCCTCGGCACTGGCAACGAGCACTGGTTGAATCGCGAACAAAATCGTGACGTCGCTGGGCTTGCGTCCGCGCTCGACCGCGGCGGCATGGATG
>DASXCU010000071.1:0-5642 GCA_036491035.1 Galbitalea sp.
GAGGGCGATATCGCGTGGATCGATGGTCCCGAGTTCCCACTGCTGGGCGTCGCCGAACACGTACACGCCCGGACGCACCTCGGTGAGCACCGACGAGTTCGCGAATTCGAGCGACGGCGTCGATCCGCCGCTGACGATACGAACGGGGATCGCGTGCTGTTCGAAGGACGAGACCGCGCGAGCGAGCGCGTTCGCCTCATCGCGTGCGGCGGACTCCCGAGTCGCGGGGGAGTAACTGTGACCGGGAAATGTGAAGACTCCGGCCACCTCGAGCCCCGTGTCCTGGGCGGCCCCGGCTAGGGGTCCGGCATCGGGGGGCAGGACGCCGCTGCGATGGTGACCCGAGTCGATCTCCACGAGCGCCGCCAGGTGACCGGCACTCGCGCTCGCGACACCGGCCAGCCGCTCCGCGCTCTGGATCGAATCGATGCCGACCAGTACGGATGCCCGCTCGAGAACCCGCTCGAGCGAGGCCCGCCGGAAGTCGTCGATCCACAGGGGATACGCCACAAAGATGTCGTCGAATCCGGCCGCGGCGAACACCTCGGCCTCGGACAGGGTCGCGACCGTGATCCCGACAGCTCCTGCCGCCAGCTGACGGCGGGCGATCTCGATCGACTTGTGCGTCTTGACGTGCGGGCGCAGCGCCAGCCCGGCCGCCGCCGTGAAGCCGGCCATCCGGGTGATGTTGGCGTTCAGTATCGACTCGTCGACCACCAGCCCGGGAGTCGGCGAGCCCTCGGTCGCCACGGCTAGGACGTCGGAGCGCCGGGATTGTCCTTGTGGAATTCCTTCATCCCACGCCGGACAGCCCGCCAGATCACGCTGTACGAGATCCAGATACCGATCAGGAAGACGATGAGGCTGCCGACCAGATAAATGACGATGAAAAGAATGCCGCCGCCGGCCAGCAGGGAGTTTGTATCGACCATGCGGAAAAACTACCGCACGTTGTCGGCGCCGTCGGAGAGGCTTTCGCACATCTTTTGTGCGATATTTAATCACTGATAATGCACATTATGTCAAGTGATCTGAATTCCACCCCTCTCCGATCGATTTCTTGCCAATATTGGCGCATGAGCGACAGCAGCACCTTCCCCGAGCCGAATCTGGTGCCCGGCGGCCTCGACGGCGAATTGGATCTTGAAACGGGCGCCGACGACGGTCCGGATGTCCTTTACGGCGTAGAGGAAGTCGAGCCCGACCTCGCGTCGATCTCGCTGCACGACTCACCGTTCCGTGCACCGCGGCCTGGAAGCCGCCTTTCGGCCGAACAGCTCGAGACCGACCTCGACCAGTGATCCGCGCCATAGGCTGTCGCTATGCATTCGCACACTCCTGCACCGCCCTCCGGGCGTTGGGAGGTCGTCGGCGCTCTCTTCGCCAGCGGCAGATAGTTCCGTCGTAGCTCGATCCTGCGCGCCGTGCGCGCCAATCCGGTTGAGACGCCCTCGGGCGTCCTACGCAACGACAGAGAAAGCGATACAGCAATGCACCCCATTTCGGAGTCCGCCATCCGCGGATCCTTCCTGAACGCGTCCGTTCGGGAGCGTTCGAGTCTTACTCCCCCACCCAGTACCGATCCGGAGCGGTGGGGACGCCTCGACTATCTCGGCTGGCGGGATGCGAAGATCCCGAGCCTCGGTTACGTTGTCACCTGGCTGGACGACGAGCCGGTCGGCATCCTGCTCCGCCAGGCCGAGGGACGCGCGCGCAGCCGACCGCAGTGCTCGTGGTGCGAGGACGTGACGCTCCCGAACGATGTCGTGTTATTCAGTGCGAAGCGTTCGGGGGCTGCGGGACGGAAGGGCGACACCGTCGGCATCCTGGTGTGCGCGGACTTCGAGTGCTCGGCGAATGTGCGTAAGCGTCCGCCGGTCGCGTATCTCGGGTTCGACGTCGATGCGGCGCGCGAGCAGCGCATCCTGGCGCTTCAGCGACACGTCGAGGCGTTCGCGCGAGACATCCGCGACGGGAACTGATCCCTCGTCAGTCCGCGAATTCGCGGCCTTCCGCATCGTCGACGATCTCGGCCAGCGTGGGTGGCGTGCGGAGGGATTCCTCGTATCCGACGATTCCTGGGTATCCGACCGCACGCGCAATCGCGATCGCATCCTCGATGTCATAGTCGCTGACTCGCAGCTCTATCGTGTCCTCGAGGAGCGCCCATCGAGCGCCCGGGCGACCCTCCGTGCCGTACGGGATGCCAACGCTTCCCGGACCGAAGACCGTTCGCTCCGCCACGATCCGCTGGTACTGAAGGTGGGTGTGGCCGTGTCCGACGACAGAATTCGGAACGCCGGCGAGAGCGCGCTCCAGCCGCTCGATCGGCGTCGCGGGAGTGAGGAGTTCGATGTCGCTGCGCGGGCTGCCGTGGCAGAGGCGGATCGTGCCGAGCCCGGCCATCCGCAGGTCCAGGGCAGGCGCGAAGGCCGAGACAGTGGCGACGCCGTCCGGGCCGTGGGCCAGGGCCGTCCACGCCGAGTTGATCCCCTCAGCTGGACGGGACCCTGCGGCCAGTTCCTCGACCGCCCGCTCAGCGTTGCCCTTGACGAACCAAGTCGGGACGTCTAGGTCGGCGACGCGTGCGAGCACCTCCAGCGGTTGTGGGCCCCACGTCAGGTCGCCAAGGAAGAAGATTGAGTCAACCCGCTCCCCCGCGATCTCGGCCAGGCACGCCTCGAGCGCGGGCAGGTTGCCGTGGACATCGGAGAGCACGGCAACGCGACGGAACTCGGGCTCGATCAGAAGAGGATCAAGTGGACGCGCCGGCTCGACAAAACCTTCAACCATTTACTGAGACTTTCAGAGCGCCTTGACCCGCATAGCCGACCAGACGTCGTCCACCGAGATCAGCGTGACGCCATCCATGCCGTGCTCGGCGAGGAGCGCCTGGAGCGTGTCGCGATGCAGCGGCGCAACGTCCCCCTGCGCCGCGCTCCTGCTCGCACCCTTGCGATACCAGACCCACAGGCGACCATCCGGCGCAATCTCATCCCAGACACCGTCGAGCTTGATTGCCAGGTCGTCGAGTCCGTTCGCGACCACGATCAACTGATGAGCGCGACCGCCGTTGCGGCCCGAAAGGGTGACCCCGGCCGGCAACTCCCCCAGCAGCTCTTCGACTTCGGCCAGCGAGTGACCGTCGACGACGACGGATGCGCCCGGTTTGATTCCCTGCTTCTCGGCGACTGTGCTCATCGCCCAAGTCAACCCGTTTTCGACCGGTCCCGCATGAGTAATAGTGGATCGATGCTCAATTCCCTGGTGGCCGCCCGATGACCCCGATCGGCTACCTGGGGATCGCCGTGGCGCTGCTCGGGGCGTTCCTGCTGTCGTTCGGGTCGGCGATCCAACAGCGAGGCGTTGCCGCGATGGGCGAACGCGAGGACGGCAAGGGCGGGCTTGCCATTCGTCAGCTGCTCAAACTGATTCGCAATCGCCAGTGGCTGGGCGGCAGCGTGCTGGTCGTGCTCGCGATCGTCTGCCAGCTCAGCGCGCTCGCCTTCTCCCCGATCACCGTGGTCCAGCCGGTCGGCGTCTTCGCTCTCGTGATCACGGCGCTGCTCAGCGCTCACGCCACCGGGGAACGGCTCGGATCGTCCGCAATTCGCGCAATCGCGCTCTGTGTGGTCGCGGTCATCGCGTTCGTGACCGTCGCGTCGATGACCACGCGAATCGCCCCCATTCGCAATTCCAACGTGGTAGCCGTGCTCATCATCGTCGCCGCGGTCGTGCTCGGGATCGGTGGAACATTCCTCGCACGCCGGAAGCGCCTGACCCGGATCTTCTACGTCCTCGCATCCGGAGTGCTCTTCGGATTCGTCGCGACGCTCGCGAAGGTCATCATCGGCCGGGTCGAGACCGTGGTCGGCGGTCACCACTCGCCCTTTGCGGTCGGCGGACTCACCTACCTCTGCCTGCTCGGAATCGTTCTGGCGGGCTCCCTCGGGCAGTACCTGCAGCAGTCCGCCTTCTCATCCGGCTCTCCCGAGGTTGTGGTGGCTGGGCTCACCGTCATCGACCCGATCGTCGGCGCATCCATCGGCCTAGCCGCGCTCGGAGAGGCGACCGGCACGCCGCTCTGGGCTTTCATTGTCTTCGCGGTGGCGGGCGTCGCTGCCGTGTTCGGTGTGGTCCGACTGTCGCGTCGGCGACCGGACGCTTAACCCGACTCGGCGCGCGCCGTTCGCAGCAGGGTAAACGCCCGCTCCTCGAGCAGTTTCGCCGCGAGGAGTTCGCCGTCGATGGCACCGAATCGCTCCAGGGCGTCGCGGTGCTGCCGAGCGACCAGCCGGGACAGTTCGAACGGCACCCCGTTCGCTTCGGCCAGCGATACCAGGGTCTCGAGCTCCTCGACGCAGCGATCGATTCCGAACGACGCGAGGTAGTCGCCCGCCAGGAGCCGATCGAGATACTCGTCGATAAAGACGCTGCCGCCGGCGCTCGCCCCGAGTTGTAAGCGGAGCACGTCGACGGAGAGGCCGAGCGATTTCCCGAGAAGGAGCGCCTCGGTCACTGCGACGACCTGTCCGAACCACACCAGGTTGGCCAGCAGCTTCGCGACGTAGCCGTGCTCGACCGATTCGCCGACACGCTCGACCGTACCCACGCTCTCGAGAACGGGTCGCGCCCGCTCGACGGAATGATCGCCGCCGCCGACGTAGAACCGCAGCGTTCCCGACTGCGCCGCTGTCATCCCCCCGGCCATGGGCGCGCCCACGCAGCCGACTCGGCGAGCGGAGAGCTCGTTGGCGATCGCTCGCGCGACGCGGGGATCGTTGCTCGTGAGGTCCAGCCAGATGGCGCCGCTCGGCAAGCTGTCGACGAGACGTCCGGAACCGATCATCGCGTCTTCGATCTCGGCCATCCCCGGGAGCACGGTGACCAGGATGTCCGACGCTGCCGCCAGCGTTGCTGCCGACGGCGCCGCGGGTAGCCCTGCGGTCCCGAGCCGTGCGGGGAGAACGTCGAACACCGTCACCGCGAAGCCTGCCCTAGCGAGGCGTGTAGCGATCGGCAGTCCCATCCGCCCGACGCCGAGTACGCCGATGCGCTCTGCTCCGGCCATTCGATCCCCCGCCTAGAAGTCGCGCAGGTTGGCGCGGAAGCCGCCGCCGCCGAACTCGGTGCGGAGGATTCCGCGACGCCGAAGGATCGGTACGAGTTCGTCGAGAATGCGGTGAACGGTGACCGGGTGCAGATCGCCCCACAGGAGCACGCCGTCGTTGTCGGCCACCTCCCCGAGGTCCTCGATCAGGTCGGCGAACTCCTCCGCCGTTCCCACGAAACCGCTGCGATCGGAGATCCGCCCGAGGCGCGCCTGCGCGCCCAGCAGCGTCTTCAGCGGTGTCGTTTCGATATCGAATTTGCCGGTCAGACGCTTGATACTGCCCTGCGAGACATGGTTTCCGAATACCGAGAGGTCGAGTGGCTTCTCGAAATCGAGTGCCGTCAGGTCTGTCTCCAGATCGCTCGACTGGCGCTGGGCCATCGTCAGTATGGCGGCGTCATCCGGGTTCGCGGACTCGGCCACCAGTCGGTCCGCCTCCTCGGCACTGGCAACGAGCACTGGTTGAATCGCGAACAAAATCGTGACGTCGCTGGGCTTGCGTCCGCGCTCGACCGCGGCGGCATGGATG
>DASXCU010000072.1:0-11649 GCA_036491035.1 Galbitalea sp.
CGTCAGCATGTCGGTGTTGTAGTAGAGCGCGTAGTCGTCGGAGAGCGCGGGGAGTGCGCAGCGCTTGCCCTTGTACTCCGTGTAGCTCTTGGTGACAGGCGTGAGGTCACTGACATCCACCTTGTCGCGATTGATGTACGGAGTCAGGTCACGAAACGCTCCGCTTGAGCAGAACGCACCGACGATGTCGGTCGAGTAGGACATGCCGACGTCGACGTTGTTGCCGGCCGAGATCGCCTGCTGGAGCTTGGTGTCATCCTGGCCGGAGTGCACGACGACCTTCACGCCGGGGTGCAGTTTCTCGAAGTCGTCGACGACGCCCTGGATGACCTTGGCCTCGCGGTCGGTGAAGAAGTGCCAGAGGGAGACGGTGCCCGACAGCTTCGTCGGAGCGACCTTGTCGATCCCGTTGCTGGAGCCGCCGCTGGTGCAGCCGGTCAGGACGAGCGCTGTCGCGGCCGCCACGGCCGTGATGGCGACGATCTGTCGGCGCAGATGCGCCAGTCGCCGGATGGGGGGAGTGCGTGTCACGTGTACGTTCCTCTCTCGGTGGTGCTCTGGTTTGGTTCGGATTGCTGTGGTCCTGGTGCGAGCCCGTCTAGGAGACGAGCGAGTTGACGTCGCGGTGCAGTCGGGCACGGATCTCGCCCAGAAGCAGTTCGCGCGCCCCGACGAGCACGGGATGCTCGGCGACGCCGGTGGTGACGATCGCCGGTCGCCAGCGCGACAGCGTGGTGACCTGTTCCTCGACGAGCGCGGCAAGTGCCGCCCCTCCGGCCGACCCGGTCGGTCCGCCGAGCACCACCACGTCGGGGTCGAGAACGGCGAGTACCGGGAGAACTCCGAGCGCCACTCGAGGTGCCACCTCCGCGAGGGCGCCCGGATTGGTTGCGAGCGTGGCGAGCAGCTCGGACGCTGTTGTACCCGTGGCCCCGTGCGCGCGCAGGATGTTCGGCACCGCGTCAGCGCCGATCAGGTCGGTGAGGTCGCGGGCGTTCGGGGCGAGTCCCGCAGCCTCGCGCGGAACCGACAGGTAGCCGATCTCGCCCGCGCCGCCCGACGCGCCACGATGAACCGTGCCGCCGAGGTCGACGGAAACACCGAGACCCTCTCCCATCCAGAGCAGGGCGAAACTCGCGGCATCCTGGGTCGCGCCGACCGCGCGCTCGGCGATGGCGGCAAGGTTCACGTCGTTGTCGATGAGAACGTCGATTCCCAGCTCGGCTTCGATCCGGGCGCGAGCGCCGACCTCCGGCCAGCCCGGGAGCGTATCGGTGAAGGACAGGCGCTCGCCGGAGTCAGATGTCGCGGCCTGGACGCCGACGCACACGATTCGCACGCTCGCCGGGTCGATGCCCGCCGCGACAGCCGCGGCGTCCAGGGCCCCGCGAACGTCGGCCTCGGGTGACCGATCGTTCGCGGGCAGGGTTGTTTGCACAGTCGGGTGCAGCGCGCCCGTCGCATCCACGATCGTTGCGGTGCTGACGCTGGCGCTGATATCAATGGCGACACCGCGCATCCGGTCCTCGCGGACGCCGTAGAGCGCCGCGTTCGGGCCGCGCCCGTTGGATGCCTCGCCGACGACGGAGATGAGGCCGGCGTTCTCGAGTCGGGTAACCATCTGCGCGGCGGTGGGCTTTGAGAGCCCGGAGAGTTCGCCGATGCGGTTGCGGGTGAGCGGACCGTGCTCCAGAAGCAGCGAGAGCGCGACGCGGTCGTTGCGGGCGCGCAGCCAGCCGGGTGTACCCGGCGTGGTTGTCGTCGTCGACATTCGCGCTCCTTCTGGTCGGGGTTCGCGGTGAATGGAATGTATCAGGAAAGTTTCTTTATAGATACCAAAACTTCATCGAGACGCCGAATACGTGGGATAGGGGTGGGGCTAGGCCCGAATGTGCGAGCCCGCCAGGATGAGAACCACGACGTCGAGAAACGCCGCGAGGATGATCAACCGGAAATGCCAGCGCGTCGGCCGCAGGATCATGGCGCCGCCGATAACGGCGATGATGATGGACGCAGCCAGCCCGAGCTGTCCCGGCAGGAAACCGAACCCGCCGGTGCCGAAGAACTCGAGAACGGATGCACCGAGCAGCACCACGTAGGTCAGCGCGCTCGACCAGCGGCGGCCGAGGATTTGGGGGAGACCACGGACGCCGGTAGCCGCATCCCCCTCGAGATCGGGCAACGTGTTCGCGAAATGGGCGGCGGCACCCAGCAGGGCGCCGACACCGAGCGCCCAGAGCCCCGGGACCATCGGCGGCTGATGCGACAGCGTCGCGATCGCGGGCAGCGCGCCGAAGCCGATCAGGTACGGGATAATCGACACCGGTGAGCGCTTGAGCCACGCGTTGTAGGCCCAGGCCGCCCCGACCGCGACAACGAGCAGAATCTCGGTCGCGATCCCGAGCGGAATGGCGAGCAGCAGCATCAGCCCTGCGCACACGAGGGCGGCGTTGCGTACCTCGACAGCCGAGATCTGGCCCTGGGCGACCGGCTTGTCCGTGCGACCCAGCGCGGTGTCCCGTTCGGCGTCGATCCAGTCGTTAGAGAGCCCGACTGATAGCTGGCCCGCCAGCATCGAAACGCCGAGAACAACCAGGCGGAACGGGTCGATTCCCGCGCCGATGCCGAGTCCCACGGTGATGATCGTGACGGCGACGGAGGGGCCGGGATGGCTCGAGCGGGCCAGAGCGACCGCCTTGCTGGGCATGCCGCCAGCCTATCCCGGCGCCGTATCCAGAGTTTTTGCGCAAGTTCTTGCGGAACTTGCGTAGAATTTCGTTCCATGTCGCAGAGACTCGCCGAGGTTGCCCGCAAGGTCGGGGTCAGTGAAGCCACCGTCAGCCGCGTTCTCAACGAAAAACCCGGAGTTTCGCAGGCCACGCGTACCGCCGTACTCACGGCGCTCGACGTACTCGGCTACGAACGCCCGACGAAACTCCGCGGTGAACGCGCCCGGCTCGTCGGCCTGTTCCTGCCCGAGCTGCAGAACCCGATCTTCCCGGCCTTCGGCGAGGTGCTCGGCGGCGCGCTCGCCCAGAACGGCTACACGCCCGTGCTCTGCACACAGACCGTCGGCGGGATCTCCGAAGCCGACTACGTCGACCTGCTCCTGCAGCAGCAGGTTTCCGGCGTGGTCTTCGTCGGTGGCCAGTACAGCCAGGAGGGAGCAAGCCACGAGCACTATTCGCGGCTGACCGAGCTGAAGCTGCCGACTGTGCTCGTCAACGCTCCGATCTCCGAGCTCGGCTTCGCGACCGTGTCCACGGATGACTCGGTCGCAATTCAGCAGGCGTGGAGCCACCTGACCCAGCTCGGCCACTCTCGAATCGGACTCGTGCTCGGGCCTGTCGACCACATCCCGTCCCAGCGGAAGCTCGCGGCGGCGCTCGCGATCGCCGGGGACGCGCTGCGTCCGGAGTACATCGCCCACTCGCACTACTCGCTGGAGGCCGGCCAGGCGGCCGCGACCAGGCTCCTGTCGGCCGGCGTCACCGCCATCATCTGCGCCTCCGACCCGATCGCCCTCGGTGCGGTGCGCGCCGTTCGTCGCGCCGGACTGCGTGTGCCCGAGGACGTCTCCGTTATCGGCTTCGACGACTCCGCCCTGATGAACTGCGTCGAGCCACCTCTCACCACGGTCCGCCAGCCGATCGAGACGATGGGGCGGATGGTCATCGAGCTGCTCGTCAGCCAGATCAATGGCACGGCGTCCGCACCCGATGAGTTCCTGTTCGAACCGGAGCTCGTGGTCCGCGGCTCGACCGGCCCGGTCGCTGCCGGCTAGTTGCCCAGCTCATGACCCGCTTTCCAGCGGGATCCTTCGGCATGTCCGGAGTCGAGCAAGGGCACGCAAGATCACGTAATTTACTTACATTTTGTTTAGTTCTTGCATTCATCTGTCGAGTTAGCTACATTTCGAGCAGCCGGGTGACGTTACAAGCACCACAGCATCGACAAGAATTGAGCCCCCCGAGTGGACACTGCTGTCCTCAGCACAGGAACGCCGAGCAATCAGGCGGATCCCAAAGCTGCCCAGATCGCGCCGAGTGCGACCGACCCGCTGTGGTGGCGCAGTGCGGTCATCTACCAGATCTATATCCGCAGCTTCGCGGATGGAAACGGGGACGGCACGGGTGATCTCGCCGGTGTGCGTTCGCGTCTGAGCTATCTGCGCGATCTGGGTGTCGACGCGATCTGGTTCACTCCCTGGTACAAGTCGCCCCTGGCCGATGGCGGCTACGACGTCGAGGACTACTTCGGCATCGACCCGGCGTTCGGCGACCTCGAGCAGGCCGAAGCCCTCATTCGCGAGGCTCTCGCGCTGGGCATCCGAACCATCATCGACATCGTCCCCAACCACATCTCCGACCAGCACCCGTGGTTCAGGGCGGCGCTCGCCTCGCCCCCCGGATCGCCGGAACGGGAGCGCTTCTGGTTCCGTCCCGGTCGTGGCGAGAACGGCGACGAGATGCCCAACCACTGGGTGTCCAACTTCCAGGGGGACACGTGGACGCGAACGACCAACCCGGACGGCACGCCCGGCGAATGGTACCTGCACCTCTTCACCCCGGAGCAGCCCGACCTGAACTGGAACCATCCGGATGTGCGGAAGTTGCATGAGGACGTCCTTCGCTTCTGGTTCGACCGCGGCGTCGCCGGCGTGCGGATCGACTCCGCCGCCCTCCTGATCAAGGACCCGGATCTCCCCGAGATCCCCGAGATCGTCGAGCCCGGACAGCACCCGAACGTCGACCGCGACGAGGTCCACGACGTGTACCGCTCCTGGCGTGCGATCGCTGACTCCTATCCGGGCGCACGCGTCCTGGTCGGTGAGGTCTGGATGCCCGACACCGAGCGGTTCGCGAAGTACCTGCGCTCGGATGAGATGCACACCGCGTTCAATTTCGACTTCATGACTCGTCCGTGGAATGCGACGCAGCTGCGGGAGTCCATCGACTCGATGCTGGCCGCGCACGCGCCGGTCGGAGCACCGAGCACCTGGGTGCTGTCCAATCACGATGTCACTCGCCCCGTCACGCGATACGGCCGAGAGGACACCTCGTTCGCCTTCGCCACCAAGCGCTTCCACACGCCGACCGATCTCGCGCTCGGGATGCGACGAGCCCGCGCCGCCGCGCTCCTCAGCGCGGCGCTTCCCGGATCGCTATACGTGTATCAGGGGGACGAACTGGGCCTGCCCGAGGCGGAGGACATCCCGGTCGAAGCGCGCCAGGATCCCATGTTCTTCCGTTCGGAGGGCATCGATCCCGGACGCGACGGATGCCGTGTTCCGCTGCCGTGGAGTGGCAACCAGCCGCCGTACGGCTTTCTACCCGCCGGCTCGACGAGTGCACCGTGGCTTCCGCAGCCCGACGACTGGGCGCCCCTCACCGTCGAGGCCCAGGCCGGGGACACCGGCTCGATGCTCTCCCTCTACCGAAACGCTCTCAGCATTCGACGCAGCCATCCCGCCCTCGGCGACGGAGAGCTCATCTGGATCGAGAGTCCCGGATCCAGCCAGGACTCCGACGTCCTCGCGTTCTCGCGCGGTCTCGGGTTTGTCAGCGTCACGAATCTCTCCGGCGCTCCCGTCGAGCTCCCGCCTTACACGCGGCTGCTCCTCACCAGCACACCGCTTGAAAACGGTCTGCTGCCCTCAGACTCCACGGCGTGGCTACGGACACAGCACTAGCCGTTTGGAGAACCGAATCGAACAGCGAATCGGTCCTTTCGAAAAAAGAAAAAACAAGGTTCCACGCACCAAAGGTCCCGCACCCCAAACAGATTCTGTAACTTCGAGACAGATCGAGAAAGGCAAGACAATGAAGTCACCAAGAAGGTCCATCATTCTGGCAGTTGCGGGTGTCGCAGCAGCCAGCGTGGTGCTGAGCGGCTGCTCGTCCAGCGGCGGCTCAGGAAGTAACGGCAAGACCGAGATCGTCGTCGCCAGCGTTCAGCCCGGTGCAAGCGCCGAGTCGCTCGCGGCATTCCAGACCCAGGTCAAGACGTTCGAGAAGAAGAACCCCGACATCGTCGTTCGCGGTGAGGAGTACGACTGGACCGGACCAACGTTCGCGGCCCAACTCGCGGGTGGAACCCTTCCCGACGAATTCGGTGTTCCGTTCACGGACTCGAAGACACTGGCCTCCAACGGAGAGCTCGCCGACCTGACGCCGTACATCAGCAAACTGTCGTACTACAAGAAGTTCAACCCGAACGTCATCTCCGTTGCGAAGGACGCCAAGGGTCACGTGTACGGCATCCCGTTCAGCCCATACGCCATGTCGATCTCGTATAACCGAGCCGACTTCACGAAGGCCGGACTCGACCCCAACAAGCCGCCGACCACGTGGGACGAGGTTGAGTCCGACGCCAAGGCGATCTCGGCAGCGCTGCCGGGTGTCGCGGGCTACATGCAGATGACCAGCGGCAACACGGGCGGCTGGGAGCTGACCTCGGCTGCCTACACCCGCGGCGGACGCCTCGAGACGACGGCCTCGAACGGCAAGGTGACGGTCAACACCGACATCCCCGCCGTCAAGGAATCTCTCGCCTACCTGGCGAAGATCCGGTGGACCGACAACGCGGCCGGAAGCAACTTCATCCTCGACTGGAACGGCATCAACGCCGCCTTCGGTTCGGGCAAGGTTGCGATGTACATGAGCGGATCCGACGTGATCAGCTCGCTCGTACAGAACGACGCGGTCGACCCGTCCAACTACGGTGTCACCACGATCCCGCTCGAGTCGTCGGCGCAGGCCGGCGTGCTCTCCGGTGGAACGGTCGCGGTCGGCAACGCGAAGGACAGCCCCGCGCAGCTGGCAGCAGTCACGAAGTGGATCGACTTCTACTACGGACAGCCCGCCATCAACAAGGCCGCCGCGGTCACGCAGGCTAAGGCGCTACAGTCCAGCAAGCAGGTCGTCGGCGCTCCCGCGCTGCCGCTCTTCGACGCGGCGACCGCTGCCGAGGCTCGCTCGTGGATCGCGCCCTACGCGACCGCCGGTCTGCTGGACAACGTCAAGCCGTTCACGGATGGCATCGGCAAGCAGCCGATCGTCCCCGAGCCGAGTCGTCACACGCAGGATCTCTACGCTGCGCTCGACTCGGTCGTGCAGGCCGTCCTCACCCAGCAGAACCCGGATGTGGACGCGTTGCTCAAGGCCGTCAACACGAAGATCCAGCCGATGATCGACGCTGACGCCGACCAGGCCGCACTGAAGTAACAAGCACAACCATCGGTTGGCGGGAGCTCGCAAGGGCTCCCGCC
Organism: Galbitalea sp.; assembly: GCA_036491035.1. GTDB lineage: Bacteria > Actinomycetota > Actinomycetes > Actinomycetales > Microbacteriaceae > Galbitalea. The sequence continues at coordinate 7,271 of DASXCU010000072.1, forward strand.
AACCCCTTATTTCACGAAATGTGAGTGATGACAACCTCAACCGAACGGCTCGCGGCGCGGGCGAGCGCACGACCGGTCGCCCGGCGCCGCACCCGCGGAACCCCTGCGACCTGGGTCCGCAGGGGCGGACTGGCCAACCTGCTCTTCCTTCTTCCTCTCCTCGGCATTTTCGGAGTGTTCTCGTGGGGGCCGATTGTTGAGTCGTTCATCATCGCGTTCCAGCACACCAACTTCGTCGTCACCACCTGGGCGGACCCGTTCTGGTCGAACTTCCAGTACGTCTTCAACGACCCGACATTCTGGCTCGCTGTGCGCAATACCGGATACTTCGCCGTCCTCGCGCTGATCTTCGGATACCCCGTGCCGTTGGTTCTCGCGGTCATCATGAGCGAAGTCCGGCGGTTCAAGGGACTGTTCAGCGTCCTCGCCTACCTGCCCGTTGTCGTGCTTCCGGTGGTGTCCGTGCTGCTCTGGAAGAACGTCTTCTACGACGCCGGGGCGACCGGAGTGTTCAACACGATCCTCGGCTGGTTCCACATCCCGCCGCAGCCATGGATCCAGTCGACCGCGACCGCCATGCCCTCACTCGTGCTCGAGGCCACCTGGGCCGCTGCCGGCGGCACCATCATCATCTATCTGGCCGCGCTCACCAACGTTCCGCCCGAACTGTATGACGCGGCGGAGATGGATGGCGCCGGCATCTGGAAGAAGCTGTGGCACGTCACCCTGCCGTCGCTGCGCGGCATCATGCTCGTCACCTTCATCCTTCAGATCATCGGCACGTCGCAGGTGTTCCTCGAGCCATACCTCTTCACGCAGGGCGGCCCCGTGCAATCGACGACGACCATCATGCTGCTGATCTTCCAGTACGCGTTCCAGAGTTCCGACGGCGGCAGCAACCTGGGGGTCGCGACCGCCCTGAGCCTGATGCTCGCCGGATTCCTCGCCGTCTTTTCCGCCGTTTACTTCCGAGTCACCCGAAGCTGGAGCCAGAATTGACCGCCACACCGATCATCAGTCCGGACGACGTGATCCTCGGCCAGGAGCCGGGGCGGTCGGGTGCGGGACTCGCACGAATGCGCCGCCGCAAGGCTCGCCTGGATCGGGAGGCCGGATTAGACCGCGGGATCGTCTCGAAAACGGAGTGGCGGTCCGCCCGGGTCAGGTTCCCGCTTGGGACCGTGCAGCTGATCCTGCTCCTGCTGCTCGTCATCTGCGGACTCCTTCCCATCCTGTGGCTGATGAAATCGGCCTTCACGCCGACCCAGGACACCCTGACGCAGCCGCTCGCGCTGTTCCCGCACGGTGCGACGCTCAGCAATGTCGCGGCCGCTTTCGGCGTCAACATCAAGATCCAGTCGTACTTCCTCAACACCATCTGGGTCGCGGCCGGAGCCTGGTTCGTCCAGATCGTCGTCGCGACGACGGGAGGCTACGCGCTCAGCATCCTCCGACCGAAGTACGGTCGGATCGTCTCGGGTCTCGTCATCGCGACGCTGTTCCTGCCTGCGATCGTGCTGTTGATCCCGCTGTATCTGACGATCCTCCATCCGCTGGTATTCGGCGGGTCGTTGCTGAACACCTTCTGGGCGGTGTGGCTGCCCTCCGGTGCGAGTGCATTCAACGTGGTGCTCGTGATGCGGTTCTTCGACAGTCTGCCGCGCGAGATCTTCGAGGCGGCGGAGACCGAGGGTGCCGGCCCGTTCCGCCTGTTCTGGTCGATCGTGCTGCCCATGTCGAAACCGGTCATCGGGGTCGTCACGGTCTTCGCCATCATCAACACCTGGAAGGACTTCCTCTGGCCGAACCTCGTCCTGCCGGGGGGCACCGATCCGGCCTCCGTTCAACCACTTTCCGTTCGACTTCCCGCTATTCAGGGGACGACTGAACTCGGGCCATTCCTTGCCTCGCTCGCCATCGCGACGCTCATCCCGATCGTCCTGTTCCTCGTCTTTCAGCGCACGTTTCTGAACGGCGGCGGATTCGGGGGAGCAGTCAAGGGCTAACCGGCGGAGCGAACGCGCGCGGTGTAACCGAGCGCATCGAGCACTTCCCGGGGTCGCTCGACGTTCGCGAAGTGCCCGCAGTCGGCAATTGTCACGCAATGCGAATTCGGCAGGGTCGTGTCCAGCAGGTCGAGGTCGCGCGCGCTCGCGAAGATGTCGTCGTTGCCGCGCACGGCTCGCACCGGACACTCGATTTTCGCCCAGCGGCCCGACGCGTCGTAGCCTCGCGCGAGGCGAGCGGCGGCGGCGAACGAGCGCGGGCGGACCTCGACCGCCAGTGCGTGGATGACGCTTCGCGGGATCCGGGTCGGGTGACGGAACAACGGTGACACGGCGGCGCGAAGGACGTGCAAACGATCCAGCGCTCGCGGAATTCTGCGGCCGCTCGTTCCGAGCGCAGCCAGGAACTGCATCAGGCGCCAGAGCAGGACGAAGCCAGGCGCTCGGCCGAAATTACGGACCGGATGTTCGGTCGCGTCGATCACTGACCAGCTTGTCGCGGAGATGACTCCAACCGACAGCACACACTCCGGCCACAGCGTCGCCATGTGCAGTGCGACGAACCCGCCCATGGAGTGACCGACGAGATCCCACTCGGTGAACCCGAGCGCCTCGGCGCTCTCCCGCACCAGCAGGCTGATCGCGTCGAGGGTGTCGCGCGCGCCCTCATCCGTGAGCACGCCGTCCCCCCACCCCGGCAGGTCGAACAGCACGGGGTTCGCGATCGGGACGGATTCGGCCTCGGCGGTGGCGAGGAGCGGTGTCCAGGTGGTCCACGATCCCGCCGCACCGTGCAGGAACAGCGTCGCGCGGCCGGATCGACCGGTTCGGCGCGATCGCGCGACGATCGTGCCAGCGACGCTGTCGATCCGGGACTCGGTGAGCCCGAATCGATCGGGGTCGGGAACGAGCGGCAGAGGGGCATAGCCCGGCGGAGAAGTCGTCCGTGTCATCGTGTGCCAAACATAGTTGGACCTGGAGTCCGGAGCGCGACCGCGAGTCCCGCGAGCACCACGACCGCCCGTAGGCGGTCGTGGTGACCACGCGCGCCGGGCACGAATGCCGCAGCGGGTGGGACACCGCCAAGTCCAAGCGACCGCAGGGACGACCGTGAGCTCAGCGTTCTTGCTGGTTGTTCCTTTTCGGGTCAGGAACCGGCTCGACTGGGGGAAATCAAACCGTGGGGGCGCAGCTGGCTTCGGGGCCCGAGGGCCCGTGAATCCTGTCCCCCTAATGGAGGACACTGCCCAGCAAGGCCAAAAGTATCAGTACGATTCCGATTCGGTCAAGTTGTTTCGAATGGGCTGTCCGAAAAGTGGTTACTGACGCATACTCACTACTGCATCGCTCCCCAGCCCCCGGAGAACTCTCATCTCACAGCAGCCTGTTCCGACAGACGGTGTTCGGACGATCCTCGAATCGGTTGCCGAACGCCTCCGGTGCGCGCTCATCTCGTACTCCGAATCAATCGTCGAGCCGACCGACCATGGGTATCTGCGTGGCTACCAGCTCGAACTGCGCTCCGCCGCCGGGGCTTCCGAGCGTCGACTGGTGTTCATCGAACCGGGTCGGCCCGCGGCACAGGATGCGGACGTCCTGACGATCCCGACTGCCGACGGCCGCGACCTGGTGAGCGTGTGGCTGTATCCGAGCGATCCCGCGCTGCCGGCGCTGCGCACGGTGACGGATGTTCCGTCTGTGGCCTCCGTGCTTTCTGTTCTCGGTATCGAAGCCGTACCGACCGCCGTCGACGTCGTGTCGTACCGACCGGGGCGGCGCGCGGTCGTCCAGGTCGACTCGACGGGGCAGCGCCTGTTTCTCAAGGTGGTCGAACCGACCAAGGCCGAATCCATTTCCGAGCGCCACGAACTCTTCCGTCAGAGCGGGCTCCCCGTGCCCCGACTTCTCGGCTGGTCGGGCGACGGCGTCGTCGCGATGTCGGGCCTGCCGGGAATCGAGGCGCAGCACGCCGTTGGTCGGATCAGCGATCACAATGCGTTCCTTAATCAGCTCGAGTTCCTCTGCTCGCTGCTCGAGGTCGTTCCCGCCGTGAATACCGCCCGTCCGTCGCTGTACCTGCGACTGGACTGGTATCTCGAGCGGCTCACGCAGCGCCTGCCCGATGATGCTGAGCGGATCGCCGAGGTCGGCGAGGCGATCAGCGCGAAAGGCAGGGAAGGCCGTGACTTCGAGTTCACGCCGGTCACCATTCACGGCGATCTGCACCTCGGCCAGCTCTTCGTCGACTTCGTACGCCCGAGCGAGATTTCCGGCATCCTCGACATCGATACCGCCGGGGTCGGGGACCCGGCCGATGACGCCGGTGCGTTCTACGCCCACCTCATCGCGCTCGCCGAGTCGATGCAGCGCGAC
>DASXCU010000073.1:0-19756 GCA_036491035.1 Galbitalea sp.
CCGAAGAGATGGCGAGATGCACCTGCTCCCGCGCAGGTCGGCAAACGCATCCTGACCGGGGTGTTCAAAGAGAACGTCACTCTCGCCGACGCCGGAAAACTCACTCAGGTGATGCACTGGGCCTACGGCACGGGTTGGGGAACGGCCCTCGGAATCCTGCAAGCGACCATCGCGGCCCCACCCGTGCCGGCAGGTGCGGCGTTCGGCGCAGGGGTCTGGGGTATGTCGTACGCCCAACTGGTGCCCATGGGCATCTACGAACCTCCTTGGAAGTACCCGGCGAAGGAACTGGCGCTTGACCTGTCGTACCACGTTGTCTACGGCGTTGCCGCCGCCGCGACACTCGATCGCATTTCTCCGGCGCGTTAGTCGGTGCATAAGTCAATGGAGCGTCACGGCGAAACCGCCCGGCGCACTGTCCCGGAATTCGTCGGGGTGGTGATGCCGGCTCGTGAGGAGGCTGACCGGGTGGAACATTCGCTCGGCGCTCTCATGCGGGCAGCTCGCCATCCACATCTGCGGCGAACGCAGGTACGGGTTGTAGTGGTTGACGATTCTTCGACGGATACAACCGGCGAACGATCGTCCGCGATCCTCGGGAGCCGCGGTGAGGTCGTGCGGGTGGATGTCCAGAATGTCGGAAGCGCCCGACGAACGGGGTTCCGGGAGCTGTGCAGAGCATCGGACGGGCTGGACGAAACTGGCGTCTGGTTTGCAACGACTGACGCGGACACGCTGGTCCATCCGGAATGGCTGCTGCGCCAGGTTCGCTGGTGGCGGAAGGGAGCCGACGCGGTGGCTGGGACGGTCACGCCGATCTCCTGGGCGGAGCAGACGGCTGCCGTACGCGTTCGCTACGCCGCGCACATGTGGCGCCTTGGTATGCAGAACGGTCATCCGCATGTTCATGGCGCGAACCTGAGCCTGACGAAGTCCGCCTACGTCACCGCGGGAGGCATGCCCGCTGTGGAGACGGGCGAAGACCACGCTCTCTGGCAGGCTGTCCAAGCGTCCGGGACACGGGCGTGGCATGTCTCTGATGTGGTCGTTGCGACCAGTACGCGACGCGAGGGGCGGGCACCGGATGGCTTTTCAAGTCTTCTCCGTTCGTTCGGGGAGCAACGCTGACCCGCCGCGGCAACGCAGGGGGCGAGCAGGACCAACTCACGTCGCTGCTCGATTCGAGCGCGCGCGAAGCGCCGCATCTCCGGCTTACCCAGCTGGTCGCTGCACGCTTCGTGATGCCCCTACCGTTGGGCGGCCGAACAGCAACCCGCTTTGCTCTCCTACGCTGTCTCGGCCGACACGATCTTTCACTGGCCCGTCTTGCCGAGGGGCATGCTGATGCGATCGCGATACTCGCCGAGGCCGGTCACTCCGTGCAGGACGAAACACGGCTGAGCGGCGTCTGGGCGGCCGGACCGGTTGAAACGCTCACCGCTACGCGGACGGCGGATGGCTGGCAGCTTGACGGCATCCGTCGCTGGTGCTCCGGTGCGCCCGTCCTGGACGTCGCCCTCGTGAGGGCGAGCGCCGAGGACGGCGAGCGGCTCTTTCTCGTTCCCCTCGACGTACCAGGGATCCATCCAATCGCTGACAGCTGGCCGGCGATCGGGATGGCTGAGTCGCTGACACTCGATGTCTCATTCGACAAGGTCGAGCTTCCAGCAGCGGCGGCCGTCGGTCGACCGGATTTTTATCTTTCGCGCCGAGGTTTCTGGATCGGCGGCGCCGGTGTCGCCGCGGTCTGGCTCGGCGGCGCCGAAGGAGTCGCCTCGATCCTGAGTCGGCGCGCCAAAGCAAATCCGCACGCGCTCGCACACCTCGGGTCGGTCACGGCCCGGCTGGCGGCGCTTGACGCTCTGTTGGCGATGCTCATCCAGACCATCGAGCGCCCCGACTCACCGCTGCGCGATCTCGAGCGACTCGTCCGGATCTTCCGAGCGGAGGTCGAGCGCGGTGTAACGGATGTCCTCGAATGGACCGGCCGCGCGACCGGCGCGGACCCTCTCTCGCATGACCGGGACCACGCACAGCGTGTCGCCGACCTCACTGTCTACGTTCGGCAAAGTCACGCTGAGAGCGATCTAGAAGCGATCGGGCGTCTCGAGCAGACACTCCTGAACGGCCCCGACCAGGCGGATCTCGTTTGAGTCTGTCGCGCGGCTACTTCGAAGAGCTCTATACGACGTCCCCCGACCCCTGGGGTTTCAGGATTCGTGCCTACGAGCGGCGAAAGTATGCGATTACCCTGGCGGCGCTCCCGCGAGAGCGCTATCGCCGCGCTTTCGAGCCCGGCTGCTCGATCGGCGTACTCACGGGAATGCTCGCCAAGCGGGTAGATGTGCTTCTTGCCAGCGATATCTCTCCGACTGCGATTGCAATCGCCGAGCGGGCAGATCTGCCCGACAATGTCGAGTTGGCCGTACGAACCGTGCCTCAGGACTGGCCGGACGGCAGTCTTGACTTAATCGTCGTCTCTGAGCTTGGCTACTACTTTGATCCCGACGATCTGAACCAGTTCATCGCCCGCGCAACCAACTCGCTCAACGACGACGGCCATCTGATCGCGGTGCATTGGCGGACCCCCGTCCCGGATTACCCGAGTGACGCAGCGGCGGTCCACAGGCGTCTGCTGGCAAGCGAGCTGAAACCACTCGCGCACTACGAGGACGACCATTTCGTTCTCGACGTTCTTGGCGCGAGGAGTGCCGCTTGTTTGATCGGTCCGGAGGACGAATCAGGTACCAACGACGAGGAGGCGTGATGATTTCGACGTCGGCACTCGATCGGCTGGCTATGCGGCTCGAGGGATCCGAATGGATCGATAGGTTCGCACAGCCGCTGAACCAGCTTCTCCAGAGATTTGCGCGGCCTGGGCCGCTCCGCGACGAACTGTCAGGGAGTCCTCTTGGGCACCCTGCGCATCCCGCAATCGTCTCTGGCGCGATCGGCTGCTGGAGCGCCGCATTGATCGCCGACGCGACAGCCCAACCGGACGCGGCCCGCACGCTCACCGGTGCAGGGGTTTTGCTTGCGGCGCCGGCGGTTGCTACCGGCCTCTCGGATTGGGTCGACACGACTGGCGCCGAGCAGCGTGTCGGTTTCGTCCATCTCGCTCTTAATACGATCGCGATCTCCTGCTTCACCGCCTCCTGGCGTGCGCGTCGGCGCGATAACCACCGAATCGGTGTCGCCTATGGGATTGTCGGCGCAACGGCCATGGGCGCAGCAGCATGGTTTGGCGGACACCTCGCCTACGCGATGGGAGTTGGGGTCAACACGACCGCCTTCGATGGTGGCCCCACCGAATGGACCGAGGTGATTGTCTCGAGCGACAATCCCTCCGCAGGCCATGCGGCCGGCGTCCCGCTTCTCATCGTCAATCTCGCTGACGGCCCCCACGTGCTTGCCGACAGATGCACCCACCGCGGCGGACCGCTCTCGAAGGGAGCCATTGCCGGAGACTGCGTGACCTGCCCCTGGCACGGCAGCCGTTTCTCGCTTATCGACGGCAGCGTCCAGAGTGGACCCGCGGTCGCGCCCCAGCCGGTCTACGAGACGCGCCTCGAGTCGGGCCGCCTCTTCGTGCGACGTGACGAGCCTCGGAGCCTTCGCGTCAACCCGGTCCGCTGACCGGCCACGGAATGAACAAACACCCTCCGCGCGTGGTTGGCAGGCGGCGTTCGCGGGTACCGCTTAGACAATGCCGTACTGCGTGCACTCCCGTGACCTTCCGGCGTTACTCGCCTGGCTCGCGGCGACCGATTTCGCCGACAAGCCCAACGACATCCCGGACCGAGCCGACACCGGTGCGGCGTCGTCCGTGAACATTTCACCCGAGGCAAACGCACTGGTCAGAGACATCCTCACGCTGAAAGTCTCCGATTCGGGTTGCGGCCTCCGCCGTCTGCGAAATCTGCGCGACGCACTCATTGGTGAATCGCAGTTGAAGGTCACCGATGGCGCCGAATCGATGTAGCGGCAAAGACGGCCGCCGACAGAATGCCGACTGCCGCGCCTCGGTGCTCGTCCAGCGACAGCTGGTAGCTCCGGCTTTTTGCGCGGTCGTCGAAGCGTCCGTGTGACCCAGGATCCTCAGCCGGCTCGAAGAGGTTTCCGTCGCGGGGCCGAATCGGCTCGCTCGTCTGCTGGCCCGAGACGGCGGTTCTTGCGAGGTACCAGTCGCCCAATCCGGGAGCGATCTTGTTGCCGAGGATCGTCGCCACGGTGGACCCGCCCACGTACACCTGGCGGCGTCGTGCGTGGGCGGCGTAGTAGACGCCATCAGCCGCGATCTCCGGCTGGAAGATCGGCGGCACCGGCATCGGCTGGTTCGGCATTTTTGTCCGGCAGTGATCGAACTGAGGTGTATTCAGACCCGGGAGCTGCACCATCGTCATGTGTACATGGGACTGCTTGTGCAACAGCTCCGTCCGGACTGATTCGAAGAACCCCTTCATCGCATGCTTTGAGCCGCAATAGGCAGCCTGGAGAGGGATGCCTCGGTAGGCGAGAGCCGAACCGACCTGGACGATCGTTCCGCGGTCGCGCGGCAGCATCCGTTTCAGCGCCGCCTTTGTTCCCCAGACGGCGCCCAGGTAGGTGACGTCGGTCGCCCGTTGGAACTCTTCGGCCTCGATGTCCTCGAAGAACGCAAACACGGTGGTCATTGCGTTGTTGATCCAAACATCGATCTCTCCGAGCGCTTCCTCGGTGGCCGCTGCCGCTGCTTCGACCGCGTCCGCGCTGGCCACGTCGGTAGGCAACGGCAGCGGCTGGCCGCCCAGCCGCTCGACGGCTTCAGCGGTTTCGTCGAGACCCTCGCGCCCGCGCGCGAGCAATGCGATCTGCGCTCCCTCACGCGCGAAGCGCTCGACAATCGCACGGCCGACGCCGCTTGTCGCCCCCGTAACCACGACAATCTCACGCCTGCTCATTCAGTGACTCCTCCTTATCGGCCTTAGCAATCGCTGCGACCGCGTTGATGAGTGAGAGATGGGACAACCCTTGCGGGAAGTTCCCCAGAAATGCCCCGGTCTGCGGGGCGATCTCCTCGGCATAGAGACCGACGTCGTTCGCGAGCGCGATCAGAAGGTCCATCGTCTCGCGGGCCTCACCAAGGCGCCCGAGCCGCGCGAGCGCCTCGGCGAGCCAGAAGGAACACGCAACGAACGCGCCCTCCTTGTCGTGCTGGCCGCTGTAGCGGTAGAGCAGTGGGCCACCCGCGGTGAGACCTCGCCGGATCGCGTCGACGGTCGAATTGAGTCCCTTCCCGTCCGTGGCGGCCGGGTAGCCGACACGAACGGCGAGCAGAAGAGATGCATCGAGCTCGTCGCTATCCACGTAGAAGGAATAGCTCTGCAGGGACTCTGACCAGCAGCGCTCGTCGACGAAGGCGCGGATTCGTTCGCACTCCTCGCGCCAGCGATCCGCATGGCGGTCCGGTGCCTCGCCCGCGGCTGCGAGACGGAGGGCGCGGTCGAGTGCAACCCAGCAGTTGATCTTGGAGATGGTGTAGTGGCGAGGCTCGTGTAGCTCCCAGATTCCGGAGTCCTCGTTCTGCCAGATTCGGCAGACATGGTCGGCGGTTTCCGCGAGCCGGATGCCGGTCTCCTCGTCGAGTGTGTTGCCGTTCTCGACGTAGAGCGCGACCGTAGCCATGAGGTCTCCGTACGTGCCGAGCTGGAGTTGCCCGGAAGCGCCGTTGCCGGCTCGGACGGGCCGGGAGCGGCGGTAGCCCGCGAGCTCGAGTTGCGTCTCCGCGCGCGGAACGGAGCCGTCGAGGCGGAAGAACGGCTCCAGTCGCGGGTGGGTTGCCTCGCTTGCGCCGAGGAGCCACGAGAGTGATGCATGTACCTGTTCGCGGTAGCCGAGGTCGCCGAGAGCGTCGAGCACGAATGCGGTGTCGCGGATCCAGGCGAAGCGGTAGTCCCAGTTCTGGTCGCCGCCGATTCGCTCGGGCAGAGATGTCGTGGGCGCCGCTGCCATCGCTCCCGTCGGGGCGTAGATCAGAAGTTTTAGCGCGAGCACGCTGCGGTCGACGGCCTGGCGCCAGTCGCCCTCGTATTGGTGAAAGCCGACCCAGCGCTGCCAAGCCTCGGCGGTTCGCTGAAACCGAACCTCGATCTCCCGACGCGGCGGCAGCGGTATCGGTTGCCGCTCGACACAGGTACAGACGAGCCAGCCGTCGCTTCGGCGTGAGGTTTCCAGTTCGCCGTAGATCGTCTCGTCGTTGCTGGACGGCTCGCCGGCGTCCCAGGCGCGAAACGCGAGTGCGTGCGCCCCGCCCGTCGCGACGAGGGCGTCGCGTCGCCGCCGGATCGTCGTGTCGGCTCTTCCGAAGTCGCAGCGCGGCTCGAGCTCGTATCGAAAGCGCACCTTGCCGCGGCGGCCCTGGATCCGGCGCACCAGTTCGATCCACGAGAGTTGGCCGCCGTCTTGCAGGGTGAGCGCGTCGGTCACCGTCGCCACACCGTCGTCGGTCGTGAACGTCGTCTCGAGCATGTTTGTCTCCGGGAGGTAGCGACGCTCGACCTCGTACGGATCGAGTGGCGCGAGCTTGAACGAGCCGCCCCGCTCGGGATCGAGCAGCGCGCCGAAAATCGTCGTCCCGTCTATCGCCGGAAGGGGCAGCCAGTCGATGGTCCCGTCGCTCGCGACCAAAGCGACCGTGCGGCCGTCTCCGATCGCTGCGTAAGACTCGATCGGCGCGTATCCGTCGACGCGGCTCATTTCGGGAGCCGCCCGCGCAGCCGTCCGACCGCCTGTTCGACTCTCTCGAGGGCCTGCCGCTCCTCGCGAAGGTTCTGCTCGAGCGGCTCAACGGGCAATCCGAGCGACACGGCCAGGCCGGCCAGAGCTTGGTAGAGCGCGATCTCGAGGTACTCGATCTTCGCGATCTCGGTCGCGAGGAAAATGTCGCGCAGTCTCGGCTCGACGATCCCGGGCAACTGGTCATGATCGCGGCAGAGACCTTCGAGCGCCTTGCTTGCGGCAGCGGTCGGCTCTGCACCGGCGGTCGCGAACGCTTCCTCGACGCGTGCTGTGTGGTCGCGGGTCTGGGCGAGGTGCTCCGCGAGTGCATCCGCGAGCCATTCCGAATCTGCGTCTCGTTCCAGACGAGGGAGCACAGCGAACGTGAGAGTCCTCTCGATCCAGAGCGCCTCGGCCAAGAAGTGCAGATAGAGGTCGCGCGGGTTGCTCAGCTTCGCAGGGATACGCGTTTCCTTTGGGGTTTGCTGACTCGCTTGTCGTCGAGCAGTCGGGCGAGGCGGTCTGAGAGCGCCATGATCGTCAGCGCCGGGTTGGCTGCCCCCTGGGTCGGCAGAACGCTGCCGTCCGCGATGAATAGGTTTGGGATCTCCCAGGCGCGATGGGTCGAGTCGACGACGCTGTCGGCGGTGGAGAACCCCATACGGCAGCCGCCGACGAGGTGCGCATAGCGGTCGATCTTCAGCGTGTCCTGGGCCCCGGCGGCTTCCCAGATCTCTTCCATGACCCGGGTCGCGAAAGCGATGTTGCTGCGATCGTTGTCGCAAAGGCTGTGGTTGAAGGTTGCCACCGGGAGCCCGTAGGCGTCGACGTCGGACTTGGCGAGAGTGACGCGGTTCTCCGGCTGTGGCAGCAATTCGCAGAGAACGCCCAGCACACTCCAATGGTTGTAGTCCCGCATGTATTCGCGCAACGACTGGCCCCAGTGACCCTCTGCCGTCACGTGCTCCGCCCAGCCGATCGGTAGCGGCGAGAGGGTCTGGATCGAGAATCCACGCGCGAACCCGCGCGACTTGTCCGTTTCGTAGAACTGCTCGGAGGACACCTCGGGCGGCGGCGCCTTATACATGCGCAGGATCTCCGGGAAGCGGCCCGCCACCTGCGTCGCTCCCTGCACCATTACGTAGCGGCCAACCTGATCGTGGCCGTTCGCCAGCCCGTTCGGGAAGCGACTGGTCGCGGAGTTGAGCAGGAGCCGCGGCGTCTCGATCGCGTAGCCGCAAACGGCGACCGCATCGGCCTGCTGTACGTGCTCGACGCCGTCGCGAACGTAGACGACCCCCGTCACGCGTCCGGTCGTCTCGTCGCTCTCGATCCGCGTGACCATCGAGTCCGGACGCACCTCGACGCCGTGCTCGATCGCGTCGGGGAGGTGTGTGATCAGGGGACTCGCCTTCGCGTTGACCTTGCACCCCTGCAGGCAGAAGCCGCGGTAGATGCAGTGCGGGCGGTTGCCGAACCTGCCGTTCGTGATCGATACCGGGCCGACCCGCATCTCGATTCCCCGCTTTCGCGCCCCCTCCCAGGCGACGACGGCCGCGCCGGCAATTGGGTGCGGCCCGTGCGGATATCCGTGCGGATCGCCCCACGGCCAGTCCTGACCCGCGACGGGTAACTCCAGCTCGATCCGCTCGAACGACGGTCTCAGCTCCGCGTACGAGATCGGCCAATCAACCGCGACGCCGTCTATCGATCGCACCTGGAAGTCCGATGGGTGCAGCCGCGGCACGTAGCCGGCGAAGTGAGTCATCGATCCGCCGACTCCGGTGCCGGAGTTGTTCTTCCCCAGCTCGATCGGATCGCTCCCTCCGATCATCCGGTTGTCGGTCCAGTAGATCGGCGCGGCGCCCTTCTCGTCGGAGACCCAGTCGCGATCTGGATCCCAGAGCGGTCCTTTCTCAAGCAGAACGATCCGCCAACCTTTGCGCGCGAGTCGTTGGGCGAGCGTCACCCCGCCTGCCCCGGCACCGACGACGACAAGATCGACTGCGTCCTGGTCGCGGTAGGCCGCCATTCGGCCGAGGTTTTGCAGGCCCCGCCGGTGCGGGTCGAGGAGCCAGGCCGAGTCGTTGTCCTCGGGCATCCGAAGAGAGCCCTTGATCAATCGAGTCCCCGCTCCCGCGTGTCGCGGACCGGGTCGAGCTCGAACGCCTCGAGGCCCTCCCAGCTCTCCGTCTCACCGTTGCGCAAGTGAGGGCTACCGAAGCGGGCGTAGCCGCGTGGATACGCCGGCCCGCCGAACCCGATCTCATTCCAGGCCCACGGATGCGAATAGAACTGCGCGCAGATCTGCCGAACAAGTACGGAGAACGCGCGGGAGACATTCAGCTCCCCCCACGCCCCGCCGAACAGCTCAGCCTTCGAGAAGCGGTGCACGACCTCGTTCTGGTCGTGCACCCGCAGGAGGGCGAACGACTCGACGCCGAGTTTTTGGGCCTCCTGGTCAAGCCCGCGCGCTGTCGTCCTCCAGGTTTGCCCGTCGCCGGGCATGTCGAAGTACTGATAGCCATCGAAGCTTGCAGAGGCGATTTTCTCGTCCACGAACGCGAGCACCGGGATCTTCGGCTCTTCTCCGACCTGGCCGGTGATGTGGTCGCAGAGCGGTTCGAGTGACGCTTGCTGACGGACGTCGAAGTAGCGGAACTCCGGGACGTTTTCGACCCGGTCGAGTACGAGCTTCCGTGTCAGTTCGTCCCAGTGACTGCGCTCGTCGAGGACGTCGTAGTCGGGATACCGACCGACCATCCCGGGTGTGATGCCCTTGCGCTGGCGGGGCAAGCCATCGGGCTCGAATCGCTTCGGCACTACTTTTCCCTGCGAGCGATCGCGGCTACGACCCCGAGGCCCCCGATCATCGTCAAGGCTCCCGGGGCGAGGAGCGGCGGCCCCATCACGAGGTTGTAGCTGGCTTCGCCGAAGCCGCCGGGACGTTTACGAATACCCTGAATATGCGTGACGATTCCGACCACGCCGTCGACTGCGTACAGCGCGCCGAACACAGGCAGCCAGCGGTTGGCCGCACGCTCGGAATAGAAGCCTGCGACGGCCGCGAGTGCGAGCGGCGGGGTGAGCACGACCGGCGTCCACATCCACTTGTCGCCGAACGAGGCTTTCGTGTGTTCGAGGTAGACCTCGAACGCCAACGCGGGGGCGCTCACGGCGGTTGTCAGACAAAGCAACTTCTGAATGCGTCCCCGTCTGATGTTTCGCACGATCTTCACGACGCCCATCGCGCTGCCTCCTTCCGCTTGAGCTCGAGGCCGTTTCCCATCCGTGAGCGGTCCGGCCGAAGGTTTCCGCTTTCGGGTTCGAGTACTCCATCGAAGAGAAGCGACTCGACGCGTACGTGGTCGTGGAAGTACTCGAGGTGCCGTAGGCGGGGTACCGCGGCGAGTCCGTGCGCGGAGAGTTGCGGCGCGCAGTGGCCGGATAAGTCGATGTGGAAGGCATCCGCGACCGCACCAACCTTGCGAAGCCCCGTGTAACCGCCGCATCGGGTGACGTCAGCCTGCAAGCAGTCGACCACCGGTGCGAGCGAACAGAATGCGGGAAGCGTGTCGCCGTACTCACCGGCCGCGATCTCGAGCGCGGCAGGACTCCGGTCGCGCAGCAGCCGCAGGCCCTCGGTGTCGTCGGAGGACACCGGCTCCTCGAACCAGCTGACGCCCCACTCATCCGCGTAGCGCTCGGCCCACGCGAGCGCGCACTTTCGACCAAAGGCGCCGTTCGCATCGACAAAGAGCTCCGTATCCGCCCCGATGGCCTCACGCACGGCATCGAGCCGCTGGGGGTCGGCGCCGGGGTCTCGACCGAGTTTCATCTTGACGCGCGGAATCCCGCTGTCGGCCCAGCCGCCGAGTTGGGTTGCGAGCCGCTCGAGCGTGTACGTCGTGAAGCCGCCGCTTCCGTAGATCGGAACGTCTGTGTGCACGGCGTCGAGCACGTTGACGAGCGGCAGGTCGAGCAGCCGCGCCTTCAAATCCCATAATGCGGTGTCGACAGCGGACAGCGCCATCCAACCCATGCCTGAGCGCCCGGCGTTGCGAAGAGCTCGGCTCATCGCCTCCCACGCGGCCCCGACGTCGAGCAGTTCGATACCCCGGATCGCGGTGGCTAGCAGATCCTCAACGATCGCCGCCGCAGCCGCGGGTGCGTACGTGTAGCCGATTCCGGTACAGGTATCCGCCTGCGCCTCAACGACCACGATTGTGGTCGAGGCCCAGTCGAGTGTTCCGTCGGCCTCAGGCTCGTCGGTCGGGATCGTGTACGCCGAGACCCGGAGGGTGGCGTCGGCGTGTGTCGTCATCACTTCCCTGGAAGGACACCGGCGAGTTTCTGGCGCAGGCTCTGACGGACAAGCCGGCTTGCATCTGGGTCGCCGCGAAGCACTGCCTGCATGAAGTGACGCGCCTGCTCCACCGTTATATGCGGCGGTAGCGGCGGAACCTCCGGGTCGGTAATCGCTTCGACGAGACACGGCCGATCGGCCGCCAGCGCCCTGTCCCATGCGGCCCCGACATCGTCAGGGTTGTCAACCCGGATGCCTTCCAGACCGATCAGTTCGGCGTACCGCGCATAGGGGAAGTCGGGGAGACGCTGGGAGGCTTCGAACTTCGGGTCGCCTTCCATTGCTCGTTGCTCCCAGGTCACCTGGTTGAGGTCGTTGTTGTGCAGGACAAGGACGATCAGACGGGGGTCTGCCCAGCGCCGGTAGTTGGCGGCGATCGTGATCAGCTCGTTCATGCCGTTCATCTGGAACGCGCCGTCCCCGACGAGCGCAATCGCGACCCGGTCCGGGAATGCAAACTTCGCGGCCAAGGCGTAAGGGACGCCCGGCCCCATCGTGGCGAGCGTCCCCGAGAGCGACGCCTTCATCCCCGTGCGCAGCCTGACGTCCCGCGCGTACCAGTTCGCGGCGGAGCCGGAATCGGCCGCGATGATGCAGTCGTCCGGCAGCCTCGACGAGAGCTCGTAGAAGACGCGCTGCGGGTTGAGCGGGTCGGCCTCCTGCAGTGCGCGTTCTTCCATCAGCTCCCACCAGGCCGCGACGTTCCCTTCGATCTCCTCCCGCCACGAGCGGTCCTCCTTGCGCTTGAGACGCGGAATGAGCGCACGCAGCGTTGCCGCCGAATCACCGACGAGGTTGACGTCCATCGGGTAGCGGATCCCGAGCATACGGCCATCGAGATCGATCTGGACGGCCCGGGCTTGTCCTTCAGCCGGCAGGAATTCGGAGTACGGGAAGCTCGATCCCACCATCAGGAAGGTGTCGCAGCCGTTCATCAAGTCCCAGCTCGGTTTCGTACCGAGGAGGCCGATCGAGCCGGTCACAAACGGCAGGTCGTCCGGCAGCGCCGCCTTGCCAAGTAGTGCTTTCGCAACGCCCGCGCCGAGCAGCTCCGCCGTCTCGATCACCTCGGTGCTCGCGGCCAGTGCGCCGGCACCGATCAGCATGGCGACCTTGTCGCCGCTGTTCAGGATCTCGGCCGCACGGTCGAGATCGGCGTCGGTCGGCACGACGGTCGGCCGCGAGTAGCCGATCCCCGAATGGACCGTCCCATGCGCGCGAGGCGGCGCCGCAACCGCTTCCATAGAGGCCAGATCGTTCGGAACGATGACGCAGGTGACCGTCCGCTGGTCGAGAGCAATCCGGATCGCTCGGTCGATCAGATGGCGGACTTGTGCAGGTTCGGTCGCCATGTGCACGTATTCGTGTGCCACATCCTTAAACAGCGTTGCCAGGTCGACCTCTTGCTGATAGTCGCCACCGAGGGAGGCGCGCGCCTGCTGCCCCACAATCGCCAGCACCGGCTGATGGTCGAGCTTCGCGTCGTAAAGGCCGTTCAAGAGGTGAATGGCGCCCGGGCCGGAGGTCGCGAGGCAGACGCCTAGCTCGCCCGTCCACTTCGCGTGACCGCAAGCCATGAACGCGGCCATCTCCTCGTGCCGAACCTGCACGAAGTCGGGATCGCCGTTCGCTCGGTCGAATGCCCCGACAATCGCGTTGATGCCATCGCCCGGATAGCCGTAAACGCGATGGACGCCCCATGCGACAAGGCGCTCGAGAATGAAATCAGCGACCAGCTCGGCCATCGCGTTCCCTTCCGTCGGGTGATGAACGGCAACAGCGCGAGCAACACGAGTACGTTCGCACCGTTGCGCAGGTGGTACCCCGGCCGATTTGGACCAAACACACCGTCGGTCACGAGAACAAACCGTTAACCAACGCCGAGGTTGGCCGTGCGACTCGCTATGGGCTGGGTTTGCCGACAATCCGATCGGGCACCCCCTCAGCGAGTCCGTTCATTCCAGAACGTGAATTCAAAGCGAGGAGAACTTCATGGAGGTGAAAAGTCGGACTGCCCGAGTTTGCTTTCGAGGGTTCCGATGCCGCTTCGTCGTTTGCGGGTCAGCTGCTCCATGACAAGACGCTTCGCCGGAAGCTGCGTGCGGCAGGTAAGGCCAGCGCCGCCGCTAAGCGCAACCGCAGACACGTCGTCGAGGCATCACGTCGCTCGTGGGTGACCCGCGCAGGAACGATGATGGTTGTGACTTTGTGAAGCTGCGCCACAAGCTGACGGACAAGACCGAGGACGCATAGGTACGCGGAACTCGCGACGCGATAGGGAGGAATCGAGATGGAGGCTAGTGGCGAGAGGAAAGGGAGCGGCTACGCGATCGTCAGTGCCGACGGCGTCGACGACGTTTATGAAGGAACCGAGGTACCGGGCCAGTTTCGCAGCCTGGCCGACGCCCTCGATGCTCGCCAACTCGCGGTGACTCTGATCCGGGTGCCACCGCATTCGGACTTCGAACAAGGCACAGGCCACCGGCACGAAGAAATCGAGGAGCTTTACATCATCACCCAGGGCACGCTCACGATGCGTCTCGGGGACGATATTCGTCCCGTGTCAGCCGGATCCGTCGTCCGCGTAGCCGCGGATACGCCACGATCACATCGCAACGAGGGCGATGAACCCGTTGAGATGTGGGCTGTGTCGCGGAGGCTCGGGCGGCCGGATGCGATCAAGATCGACGACTTCTGGGAAGCATCTCCGTTGGCCTTGCGGCAGCAATGACCGGGCAGCAGTAGCGTCTACTGGTTCTGACGTAGACGTCGCCGCTGAAGGCGGACCGTGTAGTCGGGGTCGCGTGCCGACTGTAGGCCGGCCTTGAAGATTGACCACCGCAATGCCAGTTCGCCTGCCAGGATCAGGGCGCTGCCTGTGACCGCGGACGGACGGCTCCTCCCGCCGCGACGGGCGAGGAGAGAGGCGCCGGCAAGAGTCGCTGCGGTCGCCACGCGCTTATAGGTACCCGCCTCTGCCTGCTGGTATGGCTCCGCCAGAAAGTCGAGGCGACGCAGCATCGCGAAAGTCATGCACTCTCCCGCGAGCGCACCTGCGACTGCCAACCGGCGAGACGATCGTGCCGCCCGCGGCGGGAGCAGAAGCGTCGCAGCTGCGCCAGCGGAGGCGGCCGACCCGGCCGCAAAAACAAACGGGAGCTCGCGTCGCGCCTCGTGCCAGACCGGCACGGCCGTGTCGGAGAGAAGGGTTGCTGTGTAGACGGCCAAGGGGGCACCCGACACGCCAGAGACGATCTCCGCGGCGCGCTTCGCGCGCGGCAGCCGAGCCAACTTGTCGCAGACGGCCGCCGTGGTCGTCGCACCACCACTCGCGAAGAGGATCCAGCTTCCGACACTCATCGGGGATGTCACCTTGAACACGCGAAGCATGTTCAAGAACCGTTCCGGCCGCCCGAGATCTGTGACCAGCAGCGCCGGGCTGACGAGCTCGCCCGCCAGGCCCACGTACAAGCTTGTTCTTGCCAGACGCTGATCCCCTGAGATTCGCGCCGCGAGACTGAGCACCCCCGAAGCGCCGGCCAGGCCGCCGGTGAACAGATAGAAGGGAATCTGCGGTTTCCATACCGGCTCCTTGAGGATCGGCCGGCCGTAATAGGAATCCGGAGTTGCTGCGTGTGCGGAGCGCGAGTCGGGAGGCGTCATTCGCGGCCTCCCACGACGATGGCGAGAACACCGGCGACAAGCGCGCCGGCGGCAAACGCCGCGGTACGCCACATCTCCGGAAGGTCACGGGTGGTCGTTTGCGGGTCCGGCGGCAGTCCGTAGACCTCCGGTTCGTCGAGCAGCAAGAAGAAGGCGCCGAATCCCCCGACGCCGTCGTCCGGGTCCTCGCCGTAAAGCCGCGCTCCGATCGACCCGTCGTCGCGAACCTTCTCGAGGCGCTTCGCTGCCCGGTCGCGCAGCTCATCGAGGGGGCCGAACTGGATCGACTGAGTGGGACAGGCCTTGGCGCAAGCCGGCTCGTGGCCGCCCTTCAGCCGGTCGTAACAGAGGGTGCACTTGAACGCTCGCCCGTCCTCGGCCCCAGCGAAGATCCCCGGGCGGCTGGAATCGGGGACCGTGCGGCGGTCTATCACGCCGAAGGGGCACGCGGGAATGCAATAGCCGCATCCGTTGCAGATGTCCTCCTGCACTACGACGGTGCCGAACTCGGTGCGGAAGAGCGACCCCGTCGGGCACACGTCGAGGCACGCCGCATGGGTGCAGTGCTTGCAGACATCCGAGCTCATGAGCCAGCGCAGGGCATCGACGTGAGCGTCGCTCTCGTCGGTGGCGCTAGCGGGCGCGCGCTGCTCGATGAAGGCAACATGGCGCCACGTGTCGGCCCCGAGTGCGCTCGTATTGTCGTAGGACTCGCCCGTCCAGACCAGTCCGTCTTCGGGCACCAGATTCCACTCCTTGCACGCCACCTCACACGCCTTGCAGCCGATACACACCGAGGTGTCGGTGAAGAAACCAACTCGTTCGTGAGCCTCGGTCAACTTTCCACCTTCCCGTTCCGGATGCGTTCGACGTAGGCGGGCAGTGCGGCTCCGCGGGGCCGGCGGCCGGGGCGGATGTCGCAGGTGAACGCTTTTACCTCCTGGATGTGAACGTTGGGGTCGAGGAACAGGCCGCTCAGGTCGTTCGCGCTGTCGCCGGTAACGAGGCCCTTCGAGCCCCAGTGATACGGCAGCCCAACCTGATGAACGCGACGGCCCCCATGGTCGAGCGGTTTGACCCGTTCGGTCACCATCACCCTGGCTTCGATGGCGGTACGGGTGGTGACTACCGTCGCCCAGTCTCCATGCTCGAGACCGCGTAGCTTCGCAAGTTCCGGATGTACTTCGACGAACATCTCCGGCTGGAGCTCGGCGAGGTACGGCACAGACCGACTCATACCGCCCGCGGTGTGATGCTCGGTCAGGCGGTAGGTCGTGACGACGAACGGGTAACGGCCATCCTGGCCTGGCGGGTTGGCGGGATTCTCGGGCCGGTCGTAGCGTTCGCGAGCCGGATTGGACCGCTGCGGATAGAACCGGTTCCGTAGCGGCGATTCCTGGGGCTCGTAGTGAGCCGGAAGCGGTCCATCGACGAGCCCGTGCGGCACGTAGAGCCAACCGCGTCCGTCGGCTTGCATGATGAAGGGATGGTTGCCAGCGATGGCCTCAGGGCCCTCGGCACCGTCCGGCGGGACATAGTCGGGACGCTTGGCCTCGTCAAAGTCTGGCACGTCGACACCTGTCCACTTGCCTGAAGGCTCGTCCCACCACACATAGCGTTTCCGTTCGGACCATGGCTTTCCGTCCGGGTCCGCTGATGCCCTGTTGTAAAGCAGCCGCCTGTTCGCCGGCCAGGCCCAGGCCCACTCCAGTGCGGTGTAGTCGTCCTGTTCCCAGTGCGGCTTCTTGCGCGCCGCCTGATTGACTCCGTCGGCGCGTACGCCGCAATAGATCCAGCAGCCGCATGTCGTCGAGCCGTCGTCCTTGAGCTCCTTGTAGCTGGAGAGCGGCTCGTTCTTCTGGCTCCAACCGTTGATCTCGGCGAGGACCGCGTCGGCGCTCGGCTCGCTCTGCGCTCCCGCGACCGGATAGGACCAGGTCAGCCGCCGGATCGGAAGGTCCCGCTCTTCGGTCGAGTCTTTGAGCTTCTCTCTGATGATCCGGCCGAGGTGGTAGTAGAACCACAGATCCGATCGGCAGTCGCCGGCTGGCTCGACCGCTTTGTGGTGCCATTGCAGCAGGCGCTGTGTGTTCGTGAACGAGCCTTCCTTCTCGACGTGCGAGGCGGCAGGCAGAAAGAACACCTCCGTCGCGATCTCCGCGGTCTTCAACTCACCGGTCTCGATCTCAGGTCCGTCGAGCCAGAACGAAGACGTCTCGATGTCGACCAAGTCACGCACGACAAGCCAGTCGAGCTTCGCCATCGCGAGCCGGTGAAGCTTCGCGTGCGATGAGCCGACGGCCGGATTCTCACCGACAACGATGAATCCCTTGACTGAACCGTCGAACATGTCGACCACGCACTTGTAGATCGAGTTGTCCTGATCGATCCGAGGCAAGTAGTCAAAGCAGAAGTCGTTTTGCGCCGTCGCGTGCTCACCCCAGTAGGCCTTGAGAAGGCTCACGGCGTAGCTTCCGAAGTTCGCCCACCAACCTGCGCCTGACTTGTTCGACTCGATGTAGTGGGCGAGATCGTCGTAAGCCCCGACGTGTGGCATCGTCAGATAGCCCGGCAGGATGTCGTACAGGGTGGGAATGTCGGTCGAGCCTTGGATCGAGGCGTGGCCGCGAAGTGCGAGGATGCCGCCGCCGGGGCGCCCGATGTTCCCGAGCAGGAGTTGCATGATCGCGGCAGTCCGGATGTATTGCACCCCGACGGTGTGTTGAGTCCAACCCACGGCGTAGCAGACGGCGCCCGTCCGTTCGCGGCCCGAGTTGCTGCAGAGCGTTTCGGCGACGGCGACGAACTCAGCGACAGTGCAGCCGCAGGCTTCGGCAACGGCGTCGGGTGTGTAGCGGGCGAAGTGACGCTTCAGCACTTGGAACACACAGCGCGGGTTCTGGAGCGTCGGGTCCTCCTCGGGCGGCTCGCCACCGCTCAAAGCAGCGCCGTGCCCGCCGTGCCCGGTCGCGTGCCCTTTCACCTGCGTAAAGCCGCGTTCCCGTCCGCCGGATGCGGCGTGCATGTCCATCCCTCGGTACTGCCAGCTCTCAGGATCGTAGGTCTCTGTCTCCGGGTCCCAGCCTGAGAACAGCCCGTCGAGATCTTCGGTGTCCCGGAAGTCGTCCCTGAGCAGGATTGGCGCATTGGTGTAATTGACGACGTACTCGAGGAAGTAACGCTCGTTCTCGAGGATGTAATTGACGATGCCGCCGAGGAAGGCGATATCAGAGCCGGCCCGGATGCCGACCCACTGGGACGCAAGCGCGCTCGTTCGCGTGAAGCGTGGGTCGACGTGAATCACCTGGGCGCCCCGCTCGCGTGCCTCGACCACCCACTGGAACCCCACCGGATGGTTCTCGGCCATGTTCGAGCCCATGATCAGGATGCAGTCGGCATTCGCCAGATCCTGTTGAAACGTCGTTGCCCCACCTCGTCCGAACGAGGTTCCCAGACCGGGAACCGTCGAGCTGTGTCATATCCGGGCCTGGTTTTCGACCTGCACGACACCAAGAGCCGTCATCAGCTTCTTGATGAGGTAGTTCTCCTCGTTGTCGAGGGTCGCTCCGCCAAGGTTCGCGATGCCTAGCGTCCGCCGCGTCACCTCTCCTTGCTCATCGGTCGCCTCCCAGGTGTCGCTCCGGGCAGCCACGATCCGATCCGCGATCATTTCCATCGCATCGGGAAGCGCCAATTCCTCCCATTGCGTGCCGTATGCGCGGCGATACTTGACCTTCGTCTCTCGGATCGGACTGTTGTGATAGCCGAGTGATGCGGAGCCTTTCGGACAGAGGCGTCCACGCGAAATAGGGCTTGCCGCATCGCCCTCAATTTGGACGACCTTCCCATCTTTGACGTAGGCGAGCTGACCGCAGCCAACAGCGCAGTACGGGCATACGGATTGGACTACAGAGTCGGCCTCGTCGATACGAGCACGGCGTCGCTCTGTTTCTTCGGAGCGAACAGAACGACCGCGTCCACCAAGATCACGCTCGCTTAGCTGGCGCAGCAGTGGCCAACGGCGAATCCGGGTTTCCCATGCTCCCAAGGGCTAATGGACGTGGAGGTTGATTCCGACCAGCAGCAGGGGCCAGAGGAGCGTCGCCAGAACGGCGGATACGACCGGCTTCAGCGCATGAAGGTTCGTCCAGTAGCCGTGGGTCGCCGCCACGATGCCGCCGCAGATCAGGTAGAGAGCGGTCACCCAACTGACGCCCATTCTCGGTCCTACTACCGTCGTGCTGAACATCAGATCCCTCCGTCTCGATGAAGGTCTGCTCGACCGAGGTGTCGTTACCCAGTCACGAGCTGCGCAAACCGTCGAAGGACTCGACGCTACGTCCGATCGCGACCTTTCACGACCGTTTCGGCAGTCGCGAAACCGGGGATGTCGGTTGTCGCGCCTCACTGAGCTGGCGTGTCTACTGAGCGGGAGCGTGTCGGATGATGCTTTTGCTAATCCATTGATTCTCTGTCTTGTTGTCGGTGGGTCGGCCGTGTTGGGTGCATCCGTCGTGATTGTCCTGCCCGTCGGGATCGTGATCGCTGTTGTCTTCCTCGTCGGGTTGGTCGCAACCACTGGTCGTTTGACTCATGACACATTGCGAAAGACACCGAAAGCCGAACTGCCCGGCCCTGGCGGGTCCCACGATCTGGACTCAGGCGGCTGATGGCGTCGCCGCCCAATCGCCTCGAAGGAAAGTCGGAGCCGGATCCCTCACAGAACCGGGACAGCGGTGCTAGCGCGTCCGAGCAGGACGTCCTTCCCGAAGGATTCGTGTACCGACCGGACTTTCTGTCCGAACCGGAGGAAGAAAAACTCATCGAGATCCTCACCGATCTCGATTTCGAAGAGATTAAAATGCACGGCGTCGTTGCGCGCCGCACCGCCCGACGTTACGGCTTCGGTTACGACTACAACCGGCGTTCGGCGGTGCCTGGCGGCGTTGAGCCACTTCCTGCCTGGTTGCT
>DASXCU010000074.1:0-1942 GCA_036491035.1 Galbitalea sp.
CGAGCCGTCGGTTGCGCTCAGTTCGGTCGAGAACCGAAGGTTCCGCTGCTCGGAGGCGGTGACCAGGATCACGAAGCCGTCGACAGTGTCCATCGGGGGGTAGACGCCGAGACCGAACAGAATCGACGGACGCGTGGCGTCCGCGCGATGCAGGTTGAATACGAAACGATCGAAGAACCGCTCCGGGAGGCCCTCGGTCCCCGCCGCGACGAGCTGATCGCCGAAGGCGTCGGTCATGCTGCCGCAACCGCCGTGGCTTCCCCGAGGAAATCGACGATCGCCATGGTCGAGGCCCCGGGGGTGAACACCTCGGCCACCCCAAGCGCTTTCAACTCCCCGGCGTCCTCCCTCGGAATCGTGCCTCCCACGATCACCACCACGTCACAGCGCTGCTCGGCGAGCAGCTCCATGACCCGCGGCACCAGGGTCATGTGCGCACCCGAAAGGATCGAGAGGCCGACGGCGTCGGAGTCCTCCTGAATCGCGGTCTCGACGATCTGCTCCGGCGTCTGGTGAAGGCCCGTGTAGATGACCTCCATCCCGGCGTCGCGCAGCGCGCGGGCGATGATCTTCGCCCCGCGATCGTGCCCGTCGAGTCCTGGCTTTGCGACAACCACGCGGATGCGCTTGCTCATCAGAACATCGGCCGTTCTCGGTAGCCGCCCCAGACCGCCTGGAGCGCTTGCACGATCTCGCCCTCGGAGGCGTGGACGCGCGCGGCGTCGAGCAGCAACGGCATCAGGTTGCGTCCGTCCTGCGCCGCGGTCTTCAGCTCGGCCAGCGTCGCCCGCACCGCTCCCGCATCGCGAGCGGCTTTCACCCCCCGCACGCGTTCGACCTGCTTGCGTTCCAGCGAGGGATCGATCCGCAGGGTCGGCGTTTGCGAGTCGTCGGCCTCCGTGAAGCTGTTGACGCCGACCACGATCCTCCGGCCCGAGTCGATTTCCCGCTGGAGCTCGTATGCGGCGTTCGCGATCTCGCGTTGCGGAAAGCCTTGCTTGACGGCCTCGACCATCCCTCCTAGTGCGTCGATCTTGCCGAAGTACTCATAGGCGAGCGATTCCATCCGATCGGTCAGCGACTCCACGAAGTACGATCCGCCCAGCGGGTCGATGGTGTTCGCGACGCCTGTCTCGTGTGCGATGACCTGCTGCGTCCTCAGCGCGATCCGCACCGCGTGCTCAGTGGGTAGCGCGAGCGCCTCATCAAAGCTATTCGTGTGGAGCGACTGGGTCCCGCCGAGCACCCCGGCCAGCGCCTCGATCGCGGTGCGCACGATGTTGTTCAGCGGCTGCTGGGCGGTCAGCGACACGCCGGCGGTCTGGGTGTGGAAGCGCATCCGCCAGGATTCGGGCTTGCGCGCGCCGAACGTGTCGCGCAGCTCCCGGGCCCAGATCCGCCGTGCCGCCCGGTACTTGGCGATCTCCTCGAAGAAGTCGATCTGGGCGTTGAAGAAGAAGCTCAGCCGCGGTGCAAACGAGTCGACGTCGAGCCCGCGGGCGACCGCCTGCTCCACGTAGGTGAGGCCGTCCTTCAGAGTGAAGGCCAGCTCCTGGGCCGCGGTCGAGCCCGCTTCGCGGATGTGGTAGCCGCTGATCGAGACCGGGTGCCAGCGCGGCATGTGCTCAGCGCACCACTCGATCATGTCCCCGACGAGCCGCATCGCCGGGTCGACCGGGAAGCACCACTCCTTCTGGGCGATGTACTCCTTGAGGATGTCGGTCTGGATCGTCCCGCCGAGACGATCTGGGCCCACCCCCTGGCGCTCGGCCGCCACGACGTAGAAGGCGAGCATGATCGCCGCCGGCGCGTTGATCGTCATCGACACGGTCACCTCGTCAAGCGGGATCCCGGAGAACAGCGTCTCCACGTCCGCCACCGTGTCGATCGCCACCCCCTCGCGTCCGACTTCACCCAGCGAGCGCGGATGGTCGGAGTCGTG
>DASXCU010000075.1:0-4204 GCA_036491035.1 Galbitalea sp.
CCCGGTCACGAGCGCGACCGTGCCGTCCAGTGCCGGCTTCACCGAAAGCGCGTCGTCCGATTCAGGTGCTTGAGCGTCGTGAGTTCGCGTGCGCCTGACCGTGCCAGCGCCGGGATTGGGTAACGGGTGAGCGGCGCTCCCCGATCGACCCTCTGTGTCGTCGGAGTCGACAGATGCGTTGGCCGGTGCGGGAAGAAGCCAATAGTCGGCAGTGAGGAAAGAAAGCTTGCCGGCCATGGCCCGGTCACGCAGCAAGGTGGCCACCGGCCAGGGCCTCAGCCAGACGGTCTGGTCGGTTACCCTCCCATCGTCGTCGAGTTCGAAGACGTCGATCCCTTGCTGAAGGTGGCCGTCGATGGCGCAGTTCCAGTACTCGACGAGCCTCTTCGTCGAGGTGAACCGAGCGATGTATGTGCGGACGCCCTGGATGCCGTCCACGAGTTGTTGAATCGCCTCGACATTCTCCTGGCCATACACGGTCTTGGTGAGGATGGGACTGTGGAACGCGACGTCCGGGGCCAATCGAAGCGAGCCGCCTGGCCGCCGGCCGACGCCGGCGTTACGGTCCGGAGCGGGGGCTTTACGGCCACCGAGCTCCCATGCCGGCAGCGGCACGACATCCGCCAGCGCCTGGAGCGTCGTGTCTCGGAAGTTTGCGACGACCCCCCAGGGGCGTTGCAGGACAGTGATGTCGTGGATCAGGCCTCCGGCCTCCTCGGCCAGCACGGTTGCTCCGAGGAGCTCACGCTGGTCAAGGTTTCCCTTCCAGAACAGGATGGTCCGTTCGTCGTCGCTTACCTGATCGGTGTATTCGAGATCATCGACGATGCGCGTTCCCTCGGCGAGGAACCTCAGCGTGAGATCCTTGCCCCGGAGGTCCGCGGTCGTCACAGGGGTGTGGTACGTCACGTCCTCGGCGAAGAGAGAAGCCATCGCTGCGCGATCGCCCCTCTCCGCGGCATTGGCGAAACGTTGCGCAATCATGGTGAGCCTCCGAGGTTTGAGCTAACTAACCGACAAATCCGCGCCGCACCAAGCCTTACGTAGGGCATAAGCTCCTCCGGCTGATTTCGCTGGCGCATAAGGCTTGGCGCGTATCTCTGTGAAGCGTGGGCCGAGTCACCGGTTTGTGCCTTACACGCACGAGTGAGGTCTTTCTTAGAAAGCATGGACCTAACTACCGATGGGGCTCGTGCTTTCTCCCACGACGGTGAAGCCGGTCAACCGCCGGCATCCTGATCAGGCTGCCGGGTCGTTTGCCCGACCTCGATCAGGTGGCCATCCGGGTCGCGGATGTAGCAGCGGATCTCGGTCTCGCGCTCGATTGGCGGCGTCAGGAACTCCGCGCCGCGCACGCTCCACTCCGCGTAGACAGCTTCGATGTCGGCGACCCGGATATTCAGGAAGCTGCTCACCCGGTCCGGGTCGCGCGGCGCCTCGAGCGTGACGGTCGGCTTGTCGTCGGTCGGGCCGCCACCGACGTTGATGATGATCCAGCTGTTGGCGAGCTGGACGATAGTCGGCTCGCCCGAACGCACCGTCTCCCCACCGAGTACCTCGCTGTAGAAGCGGCGCGAACGCTCGACGTCGTCCGACACGATGAAGTGGGTCAGTACGAGTCCTTCCGCGGCCGCAGGGTAGTTGGCCATCAGGCACCTCCATGGGGTTGGGTCCGGGGAATCGCGACCTTCGGCTACGCGCCGCTGGGCGCGCCGACAGGGCTACGAACCGCCTGGCGCACGACCGAGGCGACGATGTCCGGGCGCGACAGCATCACGGCGTGCGAGGCTCCCTCGACCTCGGTCACGGTCGCGCCCACTCGGTCATAGGAGAAGCGGTGGACTTCGGGATGGATCGCGCCGTCGGCGGTGGGGAGGACAGCCCATGACGGCTTGGAGCGCCAAGCCGGCGTCGGCGCCGGCTCGGTGAACGCCACTCCAGCGAGCGGGCGTTGCGCGATCGCGATGAATGCCGCCTCGTCCGCGGGGAGATCGGCGGCGAACACCTCGTGAAACCCGCTCGGGTCGAGCGTGAGCTCGGTGCCGCCGTCGGGAAGCGGCGCAGGCCTCAGGTACGGGCCGGCGAGCGACGCGGGGAAGTTCGACCCGAGCTCTTCGAGGCTCTCTCCATCGTCGGGAGCGAAGCCCGCGACATAGACGAGGCCGACGACGTTGCCCGCATTTCCTGCTGCTGTGATGACGGCGCCGCCGTAGGAGTGGCCGACAAGCAGCACGGGACCATCGATCTGGGCGATTACCGACTGGGTGTATCCGGCGTCGGCACCGATGCCGCGCAGCGGATTGGCGGGCGCCGTGACTGTCAGCCCGTCCCCGGCGAGCGCGTCGTATAGGCGGCGCCAGCTCGACGCGTCCGTGAATGCGCCGTGTACAAGAACAATCGTTGGATCAGCCATTGTGGTTGCTCCTCTGTGGTCGTGTGGGTGGGCGAGGACGGAGTGTTCTCTTCCTCGGGTGCGCCGACATTGCTAGTTCGTGCCATCTGTAACCGTCAGGACGTTGGCGTCGACGATTGCGCTTTAGCGCCGAGCCCGCTTAGCGGTGGTGGTTGACGACTTCGATGTTGTTGCCGTCGGGGTCGAGCACGTAGGCGGCGTAGTAGCCGGGGTGGTAGCGGGGGCGCTCTCCCGGCTCGCCGTTGCTGCGGTATCCGGCGGCTGTCGCGCCGTCGTGGAACCGGCGTACTTCATCGTCGTTGCCTGAGAAGGCGATGTGGACGTTCTCGGTTGGCTCCCCGGCGGTCACGATCAAGGAGCGTTCTGATTCGTCGAGGGAGAATTCGACGAGGTCGGCGGTCTGCCGGCGTAGCATCAGTCCGACGGGGTCCGCGATCGTCCCGTAGAACATCGTTGACGCGTCGAGATCGTTGACGCGGATGGCGACGTGGTCGATGTTGCCGCCGGCCCGCTTCCCGTCGCGGTGAACGGCTTCGAAGCTGTTGCCGTCGGGATCTTTTAGATATGCCGCGTAGTAGTCGTCGGCGTAATGCAGACGCGGGCCCGCGGGTCCGTCGTCGGCGAGGCCTGCGTCGATGCCGGCCTGGCCGAAGCGGTCGACGTGAGCCGGTGTCGGGGCGATGAACGCGATATGGACGCGGCGCGCGACGGGATGCTCGTCGTCGGTCTGCGTGATCGCGAAGTTCCCCCAGACCGAGAGGCTCGGCGTGCTCGTAGTCTGGCCGATCTCGAGCTGATCGAGCACAACGGTGAACGCGCTGCTGGCGGCCGCGAGGTCGGCGACTCGAAGGGTGACATGGTCGAACATGGGTCCTAGCGATCGAGGAACTCGGTCGCGTACCGGTTGAACGGCTCGGTGAACTGAAAGTGCGATCCGTGGTTGGAGTCTGGGAAGAGGATCAGTTCGGCGTTGGGCAGGTTCTGCTGCAGGATGTATGAGTTGAAGGTGGCGACGACGATGTCGTGGCTGCCGTTGACGACGAGCGTTGGGTGATGGATTTGCTTGAGGTAGTCGTAACTGTTCGGGGCAGCCACTCCCCACTCGTGGGCGGCCGCTAAATGGGCCGCGACCGTGGCCTCCGAGACCAGGACGTCGCGATCCTCAGTTCGCGTCCGGATGCGCTCGAGGAACCGCCGCCCTGCGGCTTGGCTCTTTTCCGATGGCGAGAAGAAGATCGGAAGCCACATCAGATCCTGCGGGTCGTAGACCTTCGCAAACAGCGGTGCGACGTCTGGGTCGAGCTGGTCCATGCCCTCGCCGCCGCGCGGACCCGTGCCCACGAGCATCACCCGCCGCACGAGCTCGGGTCGATCCACGGCGATCTGCTGGGCGACAAATCCCCCCATCGAGAAGCCAAAGAGATCGACTTGCTCGAGGCTGAGAGCGTCGATCAGCGAGGCGGCGTCCCGCGCCATTCCGCTGACGGTCTTAGGCGCCTCGCCGGTGCTGAGTCCAACGCCGGCGTTGTCGGTGAGGATCACCTCGCGGTGCGACGCGAGAGCGTCAGTGATCGCCGGGTCGTAGTCATCGAGGTTGCCGATGAAGTGCTGGAGCAGCACGATCGGCGTGCCGACCGGGTTGCCGAAGCGCCGGTAGGCGAAGCGGGCTCCTTCGACCTGGGCGAACCGTGTCGGCGCGGTGTTGTGCGTGTGCGCGCTGTAGTTCATGGTCGACAACTCCGCCGGGTCTGGCATCAGCCCGGCATCGGTTCCGAGCATTTCGGCCGACTG
>DASXCU010000076.1:0-1630 GCA_036491035.1 Galbitalea sp.
TAGGAGAACGGGTCGAGGAAGGCGGCAACCGACTGCGCGCCCTCCGTCTGGAACTTAAGCACGATGTCCGTGTAGTCGGCCTTGGTCGCGTCGACCGTCTCGACGTCGACCGGCGAGATTCCCTGTCGCTGCATCGCGGCGAGGAACGATTGCTCCACCGGCTGGATGAAGTTGGCGTTGAGGAAGACGACACCGGGCTTCTTCAGGCCGATCTGGCCGGCGTGCGTCCCGAGTGCGGTTCCGTCGGTGACGAGGCTCGGCGTCGTCGGGTACGACAGCGGCGACTGGAACTCCGATGGCACACCGAGGCCGCCGATGATCGGGACGCCCTGCTGCGTCAGATACGTGGCCTCGTTCTGCTCGCCGGAGAGCGACAGCCATCCCACGATCGCGAGCACGCCCTGGCTGATCAGCTTCTGCGCGCACTGATGGGCCGACGACGGGTCGTACTTCGAGTCGCAGTCGATCAGCTGGAACTTGTAGCCGTTGATCCCGCCCTGCGCGTTGACGAGATCGAAGTACGAGCGGACCGTGTCGCGCTCGACCGTGGCATCGATGGGACCCGTCTCGTCGTAGATGCCGCCCACGGTGATGACTCCGTGGTTCACGCCCTGCTGCGGGCTCTGGGTCGTGCTGGTCGGCGGGGCAGCGGTCTTGCCTCCGGAGCTGGTCTTCGTGCCCGAGCTCGTCTTGCCGCTCGAGGCGTTGTGGCTCCGCGGCGCTGCGTGCTGGCTGACGACCGGTGTGCCCGCCGACGGACTGCCGCTACTCGGCGGCGTCGCCGCGCCGGACGTCGCGCCGCTGCTGCTCGGCGTTCCCGTGCTCGAGCCGCTGCTGAGAGGGGCTGTGTAGGCCTGTCCTGCGACCGCGGCAGTGGGCGGCTGGGACGTCGTCGTCCCGCCGCCCCGATGCGAGAAGTCGTACGCGATGGCCCCACCGAACGCGAGGGTCGCCACGACGTTGACCGTCATGAACACGATTGCAACGCGTTCCCGCATGGGGTCGTCTCCCTCGGCGCGGATGAGTTGTCCGCCTGGCGCTCCGCATCACGTCGCCGACGGGCATCTCCATGCATCCCATCTCGTGCGCTTTGTAAACCCCATTGGGGTGCCCTTCGGCACCTCCTTCACGGCTACTTCACGGCGAGGATGTCGACTGGGCGGATGTCCGGGTCGGTTGCGAGAAGCTCGGCGCCGACCGCGGCGAGTGCCTTCGGGATCTCGCCGTTGATGTGGGCCCGGCGGCCGTCTTCGGCCTCGAAGGTGTCGAAGATCCCGTAGGTCGTCTCGCTGATCTTGAAGGCGTACCAGGTGACGGTGCCTTCTTCCGCGGCCGCGAGAGCGCGGCCGCTTTCGAGGAACCGCGCAAGGTCATCGCCCTTCCCGGGTTTTGCCTCGAGCGTCGCGAGCAGTCCGAGTTTCACAGCCATGAGCGTCCTCTCTGTGGTCGTGTGTGTGTCGTTACTACTACCCGACGGCAACGGTCGAGCAGATGGAGATGAAGTCGATCGCGCGGAGTCCGCCGAGGCTTGCGTTCGCGGGTCCTTTGCCGGCGCTCGTGAGGAGTCCGGCCTTGAAGTCCTTCGTCACCTGAGCGGTGGAGGTGAGCTCGACTCGTTTGCCGTCCTTGA
>DASXCU010000077.1:0-2842 GCA_036491035.1 Galbitalea sp.
GCGTGCGCATCCGGGTCGTCGACGGATGCTTCGCGAAAGCTGGTCACGCATCGAGCGTACGGCTCCGATTGCTAGATTGGCCTCATGACAATTCGGGTCGCCGTCGTGGGTGCAACTGGCAGGATGGGCAAGGTCGTTCGACGGCTCATCGACGAGTCCGCCGACTTCGAACTCGCCGCCGCCATCGACTCGACGACACCGCTCGAGGGCGCGCTCGGTGCGGACCTGATCTTCGATGTCACGGTGCCCGCGGTGTCCCAGAAGGTGGTCGAGTTCGCGATCGAGAATGACATCAGCGTCGTCGTAGGTACCTCCGGCTGGTCCAGCGATCGCATCGCGACCTTGAACAAGCCGATCGCCGACCATCCCGACATCGCCGTACTGATCATCCCGAACTTCGCGATCGGCTCCGTGCTGGCTACCTCATTCGCCGCCATGGCCGCGCGCTTCTTCGACTCGATCGAAATCGTTGAGGCCCACGACGTCTCCAAGGTCGACTCGCCTTCCGGCACCGCCATCCGCACGGCCGAGCTCATCGGCGAGGCCCGCTCATCCATAGGGCCCGTCGTCGCGCCGCACCACGACCAGCGCGCACGCGGACAGCTCATCGCCAGCGTTCCGATCCACAGCGTACGGATGCAGGGCGTCGGGGCCAGGCAGGAGGTACTGCTCGGTGGTCGCGGCGAACTGCTCAGCATCAAGCACGAGGCCGTCACTCGGGACGCGTACGAGGCGGGCATCCTTCTCGCGCTTCGCGCGGCATCCGGCGCCCGCGGCATCGTCGTCGGCCTCGACAAGCTCATCGACCTGACTGGCACCGCGGAGTGAAGAATCGCGCGCTGATCGCCGCCCTCATCATGGCGGTGCTGCTCGCGCTCTACCTGGTGCTGGTGGTGCAGCACGCGGTCCTGCTGCTCGGCACGGGCATCCTCGTCGGACAGGTGGAGGGGATCGCGCTCATCGTCCTGCCGATCGTCGGCGCGTGGGCGCTGATCACCGAGCTGCTCTTCGGTGCGCGTGCGCAGCGACTGCTGAAGCGGATGACCGAGCTCGGCCGGCTACCGGTGGATGATCTGCCGCACCGTCCGAGCGGTCGCCCCGATCGAGCGGCCGCGGACGCCGAGTTCCCCACGTACCAGGCCGAGGTCGAGGCGGACCCCACCGACTGGACGCGTTGGTACCGGCTGGCGCTCGCCTACGACGCGAGCGGGGATCGCCGTCGCGCCCGCTGGGCTACGCGCCGCGCGATCCGGATCGAACGAACATCGCGCCGATCGCCGACTCCAGCGTCCGGTGTTTGAACTCGAACCCGTCGGCCAGTAGCCGTTCGGGAAGCACATCCTCGTTGGTCAGCAGGAGGTCGCGGCCCGCATCCCCGAGGAACGTCGTGATGATCCAGGCCGGGATCCGGAACGCGTAGGGGCGGTTCATCCGCTTCGCGAGCGCCGACGTCACCTCATCCGCGGTCGCCGAGGTCGGGGCCGTGAGATTGACCGGTCCGGTCAGTCTGCTGGTGAGCAGGTGACGGATGGCCGCGGCCTCGTCGTGCAGGCTGATCCACGACCAGGCCTGACGCCCGTTGCCGAACCGTGAGCCGAAACCGGCGCGCGTCAGCGGAATCAGGGGAGTGAACGCTCCGCCGCGCCCGACAACCACGCCGGTTCGGAACGTGACGACCCGCGTCTCCTTCGGAACCGCGAGCGCTGCCGCCTCCCACGCGGCGACGACATCGGGGAAAAACCCTGTGCCCTTCGGCGACTGCTCGGTGAGCGATTCGCCAGGCCGATCGCCGTAGTAGCCGATTGCCGAACCGCTGAGGAAGACTGTCGGCGGGTGGATCGCGGCGCTGATCGCCGTTGCGAGCGCGCGGGTGGAGTCGACCCGCGAATCCAGGATCTCCTTGCGGTACGACCTCGTCCACGGGATACGGCCGGTGGATGCCCCGGACAGGTTGATCACCGCATCCACCGTGCCGAGAACGGTCGGGTCGAGCTCACCCGTCGACGGCGACCAGTGCACCTCGCTGTCGGACCGCGGCTTCGACCGCACGAGACGCAGGACCGTGTGTCCGTCGGCCTGCAGCTGGCGGACGAGTTCCGTTCCGATGAACCCGGACGCCCCGGAGACCAGGATGCGCAGGTTCGACCGAGCGGGCACTAGGCGAGGCTGGCTTCGAGCGTGATCGGGATGCCCGCGAGCGCCTGCGACACCGGGCAGTTTGCCTTCGCATCCGCCGCGAACCGCTGGAAGTCGTCCTCGCTGAGACCGGGAACCTTGGCGCTGACCAGCAGGTGGCTGCCCTTGATCCCCTCACCGGGGACGAACGTGAC
The DNA here is from genome assembly GCA_036491035.1 of Galbitalea sp. GTDB lineage: Bacteria > Actinomycetota > Actinomycetes > Actinomycetales > Microbacteriaceae > Galbitalea. The sequence continues at coordinate 2,331 of DASXCU010000077.1, forward strand.
GGCCGCCGTCACCTGCAGGCTCTCCGGTGGGGTGCCATTGCTTCCGAGGGCGTTGGAGAGCGCCATCGAGTAGCAGGCCGAGTGGGCGGCACCGAGCAGCTCCTCGGGGTTGGTCTTGCCGACCTCGCCCACGGACCGCGCCTGCCAGGAGACGGGGAACTCGGCCGCGTCGGACGAGTCGAGGGACGTGGTGCCCGATCCGGTCTGCAGATCGCCGAACCAGAGAGTGGTCGCTTCGCTCGTGAGAGCCATGGGGGATTCCTTCCGTGGGGAAGCATCCAGCCTATGTCGAGCCAGCGAGTCGAGCTAGGAGTAGCCGTCGCAGGGGAGGCGAGCTAGGCAGCGGCGGGGGTGCCGCGTTTGCGCCCGAGGATGCCGACGCGAATCAGGAGGAGATAGATCTGGCAGCCCGCGCAGTAGGCGAACACCGAGTTCAGGAACGCGGCGACGAATGCGAGTCCCGCGGCAATCGGCAGCGCGAGCTGCACGCCGGGGATGAGCGACAGGAGCAG
>DASXCU010000078.1:0-1700 GCA_036491035.1 Galbitalea sp.
GGCCGGCGGGTCCTGCGCGGCGCCGCCGACAACCTGACGTTCGCGACCATGGAGCTCGGCGGCAAGAACGCGGTCATGGTCCTCGCCGATGCCGACCTGGACCAAGCGGTGGACGTCGTAGTGGAGGGGATGTTCTACAACCAGGGCGAGGCGTGCACCTCGACGGCGCGGATCCTCGTCCACGACTCCATTCACGACGCGTTTCTGGAGCGGTTCGGCGCGGCCGTGACGCGACTGGTGGTGGGCGATGGCATGGATCCGGCGACCGACATCGGAGCGATGGTGACCGCCGATCAGCGCGACAAGGTGCTCGCTCACCTGCAACGCGGTTTGGACGAGGGCGCTCGGCTGGTCGTCCAGGGCCAGCTCCCGAACGACGAACGGCTTCAGGGTGGCTACTGGGTCGCGCCGACCGTGCTCGCCGATGTGACGCCGAGGATGTCGATTGCCCAGGAGGAGATCTTCGGTCCGATCGCTTGCGTCATGCGCTTCGCCCGCGAGGAGGAGGCTGTGGAGATCTGCAACGGTACGCGCTATGGCCTCACCGCGGCGATCTGCACTGCCGACGAGACGCGGGCCTACCGGATCGCGCAACGCCTTGAGGTGGGCATGGTGTTCGTCAACAACTACATGCGGCGAGCGTTCCTCGGGTCGCCGTTCGGCGGACAGAAGGAGAGCGGGTTCGGGCGCGAGAACGCGGTCGAGACCCTTCACGAGTTCGTCCGCTCCAAGAACATCCGCTTCCCCTCAGGGCGCGGCGAGATCCCCATCTGGCCGCCACGCGACTGACCGCGCGGCCCGGCTCAGTCCCGCCCGTGTGGCGTGGCCTCCTGGGTGTCTGGATCGAGGTCGGTGTTCCGGTGTGACTGCGCGTCGCGCTCCAGCGGCAGGGTGCCGCCGACGGTGAAGTACGGCTTGCCGGCGATCACTAGGTCCTCGGCCGGGAAGCGCGTAATGACCTCGCAGCCGTCCGCGGTGACGACCAACTGCTCCTCGATGCGAGCCGCCGACCACCCGTCACTGGCCGGCCAGAAGGTCTCCAGCGCGAACACCATCCCCTCCTGGATCACCTCGGGATGGTCGAGCGAGACCAGTCGGCTGAAGATCGGCTTCTCCCAGATGGACAGTCCGACTCCGTGCCCGAACTGCAACGCGAACGCCGCCTCCTCGTCGGGGAAGCCGAACTCCTGAGCCTTGGGCCACAGGGAGACGATGTCGGCGGTCGTCGCCCCGGGACGGATGAGGGCGATAGCGGCGTCCAGGTAGTACCGGCAGCGTTTGTAGGCGTCGGTGAGCGCGGGGGACGCGCTCGCCACCGCGAACGTCCGGTAGTAACACGTGCGGTAGCCCATGTAGCTGTGCAGGATGTCGAAGTAGGCGGGGTCGCCGGGACGCAGGGCGCGGTCGGTGAACACGTGCGGATGCGGGCTACACCGCTCACCGGAGATGGCGTTGACGCCCTCCACGAACTCCGAGCCCATCTCGTACAGAACCTTGTTGACAAGCGCCACGCAGTCGTTCTCCCGAAACCCGGGACGCATCGCCCGGTACAGCTGCTCGTAGGCGGCGTCGACCATGCCGCATGCGGTGTTGAGCAGGATGATCTCGTCGCGGGTCTTGAGCATGCGCGCCTCCTGCATCAACTGCTGCCCGTCGACCACCGTCACCCCTTCCTTCTGGAGCGCGAACAGCACCGGGGG
>DASXCU010000079.1:0-35499 GCA_036491035.1 Galbitalea sp.
CACTCGGGCAGGCGCGTCCACGGGATCTGCAGAACGGTGCCCATGCTGACGCGAACACTGCGACGGTAGAACGGATCGGCGCAGCGCGGCGTGATCAGGACGGCGTCAGCCCCTATCCCCGCCACCGAACGAAAAATCGCCCCGACGTTCGTGTGGTCGACGATGTCCTCCAACACGATGATGCGGCGCGCGCCGGCGACGACCTCCGGAACCGTTCTGAGCTCCGGCCGGTGCATGGCCGCGAGTGCTCCGCGATGCAGGTTGAAGCCGGTCAGCGACTCGAGCAGTTCGGGAGCGCCGACATAGACGGGCAAGTCCACATCCTGATCGGCGACCAGGTGTTCGATCTCGGGTAGCCATTTCTCGATCGTCAACACGGATCGGGGCCGGTGCCCGGCTCGAAGCGCACGCTCGATGACCTTGGTCGATTCGGCGATATAGAGTCCGCCCGCCGGTTCGGATAGCCGTCGAAGGACCACATCCGTCAGGTCGCGATAGTCACGGAGGCGATCCCCGTCCAGGCTTTCCAGCCGCACAATTCTCACGCTCGGAAACATAACCGAAAACTCCGTTGTTTAGTCTGTGGTATGAGAGGAGCGTCATGGCACAAGCAGTTGCGTCGGTCGGAACTCCCCTCAGCGCCGAAACGGAGGCGCTGGTCGACGCGGCCACGGCCATGCTTCGCGGGCGTCGCATCGCCGTTCTGACGGGCGCGGGCCTCAGCACCGACTCCGGTATTCCCGACTATCGCGGCGAGGGTGCGCCGGTGCGCACCCCGATGACCTTCTCGCAGTTTCGGAGCGATCCCGACTACCGCAAACGTTACTGGGCTGGCAGCCAGCTCGGCTGGCGACGATTCGACGGCGCTGAGCCCAACGCCGGTCATCGCGCGCTCGCGTCCCTTGAAATTCACGGCGGCGTGAACGGAGTAATCACGCAGAACGTCGACGGACTGCACCTCCGCGCCGGCTCGCAGCGGGTCGTCGATCTCCACGGCAGCATGGATCGTGTACGGTGCCTGTCCTGCGGCCAGCTCTACGCCCGCTCCGACATTGCGGCGCGGCTCGAGGAGCTGAACCCGTGGCTCGCGGAGATTACCCCGGAGGCGCTGGGTCCGGACGGCGACGTGAACATCGCGGATGTCGACGCGTTCCAGGTGCCCTCCTGCAGTGCGTGCGGCGGAGTACTGAAGCCCGACATCGTGTTCTTCGGCGAATTCGTGCCGCGGGAAAAGTTCGTCGAAGCCAGCGCGCTCGTGCAGAAGGCGGACGCGCTGCTGATCGCAGGCTCCTCGCTGGTCGTGAACTCGGGGATCCGGCTTCTCGATCACGCGATGAGACGTCGGATCCCGGTGATCATCCTCAACCGCGGGGTCACGAAGGGCGACTCGCGAGCGGCGCTGAAGATCGACGCAGGAGCGACCGAGACGCTCGTCGCACTACGGGACCGCCTGCTCGCCTGATCGGCCCGCGCACCGCCGCGCCATAAACTGGCGCCATGACATCGCTCTACCTGGTGCGGCACGGCGAGACGGACTGGAATGCGCAGCGTCGAATCCAGGGCAGCACCGACATCCCGCTTAACGAGATGGGGCGTGGGCAGGCGGAGACGACCGGTCGGCTTCTGGCCAGGCGCGACTGGGACGGGATCTACTCGAGTCCGCTCTCCCGCGCGTTCGAGACCGCCACGATCATTTCGGGTGAGGTCGGACTGGGCCGCCCGGACACCATCGATGCGATCGCGGAACGCAACTACGGAGACGCCGAAGGCCTCAACTGGGAGCAGGTCGAGGAGCGCTTTCCCGGCGACACGCCGGTTCCCGGCAGGGAATCGCATCCGGAGGTCGCCGCACGGGTGATTCCCGCACTGATCGAGCTCGCGACCTCGCGGCCGAGCGCAGCGCTGATCGTCGTCACCCACGGTGGCGTGATCCGCTCGGTGCTGAACGCCGTGGACCCGGATGTGTCGCACGGCTCGATCACGAACGGCTCAATCCACAGCTTCGAACTGGTCGATGGATCGCTCGAACTGGTTGCCTTCAATGACCCCATTGACGAGCTTTCGCTCGAGTGCGGTACGGAAGATCTCGACCAGCAGAACGCGATGGAGTCCCGCGAGACTTTGCGCAGCTAGCGCGGCGACCTCGAGGCGTTGACAGCCTCGAGAGTCGCCAGTAGCGCCTCGGCGGAGCGATCCCAGCTGTAGTGGCCGGCACGCTCGCGCGCCAGCTTCGACCGCCGCCGCCACTCCGCCGGATTCTCGAGCTGGCGAATGGCGTGCGCAAAGGACTCCGGCGACTTCGGATCGAAGAAGACCGCGGCCTCTCCCCCGATTTCACGGAAGATCGGAATGTCACTCACCGCCACCGGCGTACCGCCCGCCATCGCCTCCACGAGCGGCAGGCCGAAGCCCTCGTTCAGCGAGGGGCTGACGAGTGCCATCGCGGTGGAGAGCAGCTCCGCGTACTGCTCGTCGCTGACACCCTGATGGAACTCGATCGAGCCTTCGGGGGCGAGCGCACTCAGTCGGCTGACCGTCCCGCCATCCGCGCGGCTCAGCAGGTGGAGCGTGTAGCCGGGCAGAAGGTGCATGCTCTGAGCGAGCAGCTCGACGTTTTTGTACGGCATGAAGGAACCCATGTATAGAAGGTCGCGACCCGGGCTCGCATCCCGTCCCACGATCGCCGGGTCGACGGCATTCGGAACCACGGTGATCGGGTGTTTGGTGAGTCGGTGGCGGATCATCAGCTCGCGCGTTGTCTCCGACACTGTGGCGTGTGCGTCGGCTCTCGCGAGGAGTGCCCGCTGCGGCCCCCACGAGAGGTGGTAAAGCCGCCAGAGCAGCCGAACCGGCCACGCCAGATCGCGCGGTGGGGTGCGATTCTCGTAGTAGATGAGATCGTGAACCGTCGTGACGAGCCCGAAGTGCCGCCCGAACGGCCCCATGGTCTGCATGGGAGTGAAAACGACATCGGGGACGAAGCGGTTCAGCCTGCGCGAAACGAGAGGCTCGGTGATCGCCGTGGGAGACGTCGCGAGAACCCAAGGCAGGTCCGGGAGCATCGTCAGCTGGCGCTCATCCGAGATCACCATGGTAACCGGGGTCAGTTTCGCGAGCGCGGTGACGAGGCCCGCAGTGAAGCGGCTGATTCCATCGTGTCGCGGGAATCGCGTGTAGCGACAGTCGAAGAGGATCTTCACCGGGTGGATTTCCGAGGCGGCCCTGAACCGTCGAGATGCCGCGCGGAGAGGAATCCCTCGATCAGGCCGGCGGCCTCCGCCGGCTTCTCGTAATGGATGAGGTGTCCAACACCGTCGAGAACGTGGAGTTCGGCATCCGGCATCGCATCCGCGAGTTTCTGCTCGTCGGCGACCGTCGTGATCTGGTCGCGCTCGGCGGCGATGAGCAGCGTCGGCACGTGGACGCCCTGCGCGTACTCCGCCACCCAGTGCAGCGTCGAGGCCCTGAACGCATCGCTCAGGGTGTCGCGATCGGCGAAGCGACCGAAGTAGGTCTCGTGCTGGTAGTGGATCCACGCGCGCAGTCCGGGGTCACGCGTGATCGCCATCTGAACGGTCACGAACCGGGTGATCAGCGAGCTCTCGAGCAGCGCGTGGCCGATGCGGTTGGGCAGCGCCGCCCCGAGGCGGTAGTAGAACGCCGTGAGGATCGAGATGAACGCCTTCGGGCCCTTCAGCGCGGGCGCTGCGATCGGATTGACCAGGATGAGCGCGGGAGTGGACAGCCCGCCGGCGACCGCTGCCGCGGTCACGATCGATCCGAACGAGTGACCGAGGATGATCGGGGCGCTCGGGAGATTCAGCTTCGGGATCAGGAGCGCGAGCCACTTCGAGTAGCCCTCGACATCCTCCTGGGCCTCCGTCATCGGACTCGATTCGCCGAATCCGGGAAGATCCGGATTGATCACGCGAATGCCGTGCAGGTGGGCGATGACCGGTTCGAGGCCGTGGTGCTCGCCGCGGAAGCCGTGGACGGCGAGAATCGTCACCGGCGCATCCTCGGGGCCGTAGTCCCAATAGTGCGACTCGCTGCCGAGAATTCGCGACGACCCCTCGCGGACCGGGACGGCGGCTAGCGCGCGCTCGTAGGGATTTGCGACGGACATCGCAACGATTGTATGTGGGCAATGACACAGCCCGGCGTACTGTAAGCGCTTGCAGCCCGGCCCTAGACTGAGAATGTGACCTTCACAGCGCCCATCCAACTGCCGGGACTCGCCCTCGACCACGAGTGGTACCGACGCGCGGTCTTCTACGAGGTGATGGTTCGCAGCTTCGTGGACAGCAATGGCGACGGCTCCGGCGACCTGGGCGGGCTCATCTCGCGACTTGACTACCTGCAGTGGCTGGGCATCGACGCGCTGTGGCTGCCCCCGATCTACTCGTCCCCGCTGCGCGACGGCGGTTATGACGTCTCGGACTTCCGCACGATTCTCCCGGAGTTCGGAACCGTCGAGGAGTTTCGTGAACTGGTCCGCCGAGCGCACGAGCGCAACATGCGGATTGTGATGGACTACCCCATCAACCACACCTCGGATGCCCACGACTGGTTCCAGCAGTCGCGGTCGGATCCAGACGGACCGTACGGCGACTACTACGTTTGGAGCGACACCGACGAGAAGTACCCGAACATCCGCGTCATCTTCGTCGACACCGAGGAATCGAACTGGACCTTCGACCCCGTTCGTCGACAGTTTTTCTTCCACCGCTTCTTCTCGCACCAGCCCGACCTGAACTTCGAGAACCCCGCCGTGCGCGAAGAGGTGCTCGGAATTATCCGCTTCTGGCTGGACATGGGCGTCGACGGCATCCGCCTGGACGCGATCCCCTACCTCTTCGAGACCGAGGAGGGTAACGGCGAGGGCGAGCCGGCGACGCACGAGTTCCTGCGTGAAATCCGCGCACTCCTCGACCGCGAATATCCGGGGCGGATCCTCATCGCCGAGGCGAACCAGTGGCCGCAGGAGGTCGTGTCCTTCTTCGGGACCGAGGAGGAGCCGGAGTGCCATATGGCGTTCGACTTCCCGGTGATGCCGCGCATCTTCTACTCGCTGCGGGCGCAGCAGGCCGGTGAACTCATCCGGATCCTGTCCGAGACCACGGATGTCCCCCCGGGCGCAGGCTGGGGCGTCTTTCTGCGCAATCACGATGAGCTGACGCTGGAGATGGTCTCTGAGGAGTACCGCCAGGCCATGTACGGCTGGTACGCGTACGACCCGAGGATGCGGTCCAACATCGGAATTCGTCGGCGCCTCGCTCCACTGCTTGACAATTCACGAGCAGAACTCGAACTCGCGCACGCGCTCCTGTTCGCGTTGAAGGGCAGCCCGTTCCTGTACTACGGGGACGAGATCGGGATGGGTGACAACATCTGGCTCCCGGACCGGGACAGCTCGCGCACCCCGATGCAGTGGAATCCCGACCGAAATGCCGGGTTCTCGAGCGCCGACCCGGGCAAGCTGTACTCCCCCGTCGTCCAGTCGCTCGTCTACAACTTCTCGCTCGTCAACGTCGAATCGCAGCTGGCGCAGTCTCGTTCGCTCCTGCACTGGATCCGAAACGTCGTGCACGTGCGTAAGGCGCACCCCGCGTTCGGTCTCGGCGGTCTCAGCATGCTGCAGACCAATCACGAGTCGGTGCTGGCGTTCGTTCGTGATTACGAGGGCTCGGGAACGCAGTTCGGGGATGCGCCCGAGCGGATCCTCTGCGTCTTCAGCTTCGCGCACAATCCCGTCGCGGTGACCGTGACGGCCGAGCAGCTCGCCGGTGCGGCCCTGTCCGACCTGTTCGGCGGTGGGGCATTCCCGTCCGTGGGCGACGACGGGGCGCTCACGCTAACACTCGGCACGCAGGACTTCTTCTGGCTTCGCGTCGACTGACCTCCACGGGCACGTCGACGTATCGGTGTCACTCGCAGGTCTTATCGTTTCGTACATGAGCAACTCGTGGTTTGACACTCTCGGCGTATTCGATCTCGAAACGACGGGGATCGACGTCGAAACCAGCCGCATCGTGTCGGCGCACGTGGGAGTGCTGGACCCGACGGGCGAACTGGTCGAGGAGTGGAACTGGCTCGCCGACCCCGGGGTCGAGATCCCCACCGGTGCCAGCGATGTGCACGGGATCACGACCGAACGTGCGCGAGCGGAGGGCCGTCCCGCCCACGAAGTCGTGCAGGAAATCATCGAGGTACTGACCTCGCTGTTCGCGCGGGGTCTCGCCGTGACCATCTACAACGCCCCCTACGACCTGAGCCTGCTTCACTTCGAGGCGCTCCGCTACGACCTCGAACCGCTCACCGAGCCCGCGCCGATCATCGATCCGCTGGTATTGGATCGTGTTGTCGATAAGTGGCGCAAGGGAAAGCGCACGTTGGAGGTTGCCGCCGAGGTGTACGGCGTGAGCCTGCTGGACGCTCACGATGCCAGCGCGGATGCGATTGCTGCGGGTCGAGTGGCGCAGGCGATGGCGCGACTGCACCCCGAAATTCTCGACATCGAGGGAACCCTGCTGCACGCACAGCAGATCGCCTGGTGCGCGGAGCAGTCGGCAGACTTCCAGGACTACATGCGTCGAACCCACAACCCGGAGTTCACGACCTCCGGGCTCTGGCCTGTTCGCTAATTCTGGCCTGTTCGCTAAATCTGGCCTGTTCGCTAAATCTGGCCTGTTCGCTAAATCTGGCCTGTTCGCTAAATCTGGCCTGTTCGCTAAATCTGGCCTGTTCGCTAAATCCGGCCTGTTCGCTAAATCCGGCCTGTTCGCTAGATCCGACCCGTTCGCGTTTGTTTTCGCGCGCCGGTCACCCATACTGGCGGGGTGACCTCCCGTCGAACGCTGGGCGTGCTGGCCCTCGCATCAGCTCTGGCTTTTTTGGTCGCCGGTGCGTCGATTTCGGCGGCGCCCGCGGTCGCCAGCGTTCGAACAGTATTGCTCCCTCCCACCGGAGCCGGGATAGACCTGTCATTTCCACAGTGCTCGGGTAGCTCGTCCGTGGAGCTTCCCCCGAACATCCCGTTCGCGGTGGTGGGAGTCAACGGCGGCTCCGCCAACAACAGCAATCCGTGTTTCGCGAGCGAGTACAACTCCGCCACCCTGCTGTCCGGTGCCACCGGGCTCTCGGGCAGCGCCTCGCAGCCGCACGCCTCGGTGTACGTCAACACCGGCAATCCGGCCCTGGCCGGGGTGTGGTGGCCGAACAGCGACAAGACCAGGGCGGGGACCGCGGTCGTGAATCCGAACGGCCCGTGCACCTACCTGCCCGGCGCCGCCTGCGCTTACGTGTACGGCTATTCAATGGCGGAGGCCGACTATCGCCGGGTACGCAAGACGCTGGTTCAGTTGCCGACTCTCTGGTGGCTGGATGTCGAGACATCCAACACCTGGCAGGCCGACGTGGTCGCGAACACGGCGTCGCTCGCCGGGATGGTCGACTACTTGAAGAGCAGGTACCTCGACGTCGGGATCTACTCGACGTCATACCAGTGGAACAGGATCGCCGGAGCAACACCATCGAACAGCGTGCTGGCCGGACTGCCGAGCTGGCTCGCCGGCGGGTCATTTCTCGGGGCGCCGGTCGATTGCGAGAAGGCGCCGCTGACACCCGGTGGACGGGTGGCGATGATCCAGTTCTCCGGGCACCTCGACAACGACTACTCGTGTGCCCGGTTCGCCGCGACGACCGCGACGATCACGCCGGCGACCGAACCGGTAGCTGGAGATCGGGTGACGGCGCAGAGCGGAGCGTGGGCCACGGGACCGGTGGCGTACACCTACCAGTGGAACCGCGACGGGGCGGCGATCGCGGGAGCGACATCCCGCTCCTATGTGCTCGCGGAGGAGGATGCGGGAACAGCGATCAGTGTGACGATTACGGGACTAAAGCCCGGATACAGCGCAGCGAGCCAGACCAGCAACCCTGTTGCCGTCCTGGCACCCAGCATCGACTAGTTGACTCAGCTAGCTGAGTTGGACCAGGTGCCCGGTATACAGGCACCCGCGGGGCTTGCTACTTGCCGAAACCCTTGTAGCGCGAATTGAACTTCTCAACGCGGCCCGCGGAGTCGAGGATGCGCTGCTTGCCCGTGTAGAACGGGTGCGAAGCGGACGAGATCTCGACGTCGATGACCGGGTAGGTCGTGCCGTCGAGCTCAATGGTCTTGTCGCTGGTCGCGGTCGAACGCGTCAGGAAGGTCTCACCGGACGCGAGGTCGCGGAAAACGATCGGCGCGTAGTCCGGGTGGGTATCTGACTTCATGGCGAATCCTTGATGGTTGTAGACGGTGAAAGTTCGTGTGGCGAAGACCGATGGCCTTCCGAGCCGACTACCCAGCCTATCAGGTGTATTCGACTCGGGCGAGTCCGCCGGCGCCTCAGGACGCGCGAGCGGCAAAGCGGCCGTGGGAGCTGGTCAGCTCGAGCGGCAGGCCGAACGTCTTCGACAGCTTCTTCGCGGTGACGACCTCGTCCAGTGTGCCCTCGGAGACGATCCTTCCGCCGGCGAGGAGTAGTGCGTGGGTGAAACCCTGCGGGATCTCCTCGACGTGGTGGGTCACCATCACCATCGCTGGGGCATGCCTCGACTTCGCGAATTCGCCGAGGAGTTGCAGAAGCTCCTCACGTGAACCAAGGTCGAGGCTCGCGGCGGGCTCATCGAGCAGGAGCAGTTCGGGGTCGGTCATCACGGCGCGCGCGATGAGAACACGCTTCTGTTCGCCATCGCTCAGGCCGCCGAACCGGCGGTCGACGAAGGCGCCGAGCTTCCACTCGTCGAGCACGCGGCGCGCGCGGGAAACGTCGATGTCCTCGTACTCCTCGTTCCAACGACCGGTGACGGAGTACGCCGCGGTCATCACCACGTTCAGCACGGTCTCGTCGCCCGGGATCCGGCGACTCATCGCGGATGACACAAAACCGATGCGCGGACGGAGATCGAAGATGTCGACCGCACCCATGGTCTGGTCGAGAAGTGTCGCCTTGCCCCTGGACGGATGGACGAGGGCTGCGGCGATCTGCAGCATGGTCGTCTTGCCCGCGCCGTTCGGTCCAAGGATCACCCAGCGCTCTGAGCCGTCAACCGTCCACGAAATGGAGTCGAGGATGGTGTTGCCGTCGCGGATGATCGACACATCCGTGAGCTGGAGGACGCTTGCCATGGTGCACCAAGCCTAGATCAGCGAAGTGTAGATCTCTTTGGTGCGCAGGGCGATCTTGTCCCAGCTGAACAGGGTTTCGGCGCGTGTTCTACCTGCCGCGCCCATCTTCCTCGCGGCTTTAGGGCTCGAGACCACGTCGGTGAGCGTTGCCGCGAGGTCGGCGACGAACTTATCCGGGTTCAGCGGCGTACCGGTGCCGTCTGTGGCTTGCTCGATCGGCACGAGCCGGCCCGTAACGCCGTCGGCGACGACCTCCGGAATTCCGCCCGTCGCCGTTCCGACGACCGCAACGCCACAGGCCATCGCCTCGAGGTTCACGATTCCGAGCGGCTCGTAGATGGACGGGCAGACGAACGTGGTGGCGCTGGTAAGAACCGCACGCAGTTCGGTCTGGCCGAGCAGTCGATCGATCCAGACCACCCCGGTCCGCAGCAGCTGGAGTGCGGCAACGCCCTCGCGAACCTCTTCGAGGATCTCCGGAGTGTCCGGAGCGCCGGCGCACAGTATGAGCTGCACCTCCGGTGGTAGGAGTGCCGCGGCGCGGAGCAGGTACGGCAGACCCTTCTGGCGGGTGATTCGACCGACGAAGACGACGGAGGGCCGCTCCGGATCGATTCCGAGGGCCTGCAGGATCTGCTCGTCGACGTTCGGCTTCCACGACTCGAGGTCGATTCCGTTATAGACGACTTCGACCTTTTCGGGATCGAGGTCGGGGTAGGAGCGAAGGATGTCCCGGCTCATCCCCTCACTCACGGCGATGATTTTCGCGGCGCCCTCGAAAGCCGTCTTCTCGAGCCAGCTCGACAGTCGGTAGCCGCCGCCGAGCTGTTCGGCCTTCCATGGACGAAGTGGCTCGAGACTGTGGGCTGTGACGACGTGCGGGATGCCGTAGAGCAGTGAGGCGACGTTCCCGGCACCGTTCGCGTACCAGGTGTGCGAGTGCACGACGTCGGCGCCCTCGACGTCGCGAGCCATCTGCAGGTCGACGCCGAGCGTGGCGAGGGCCGGGTTTGCGCTGGCCAGGTCGGCTGGCACCAGGTAGGACGTGACGTCCTCCTCATCCCGCGGCATACCGAACGCGCGCACACGCACATCCACGTCGTGTTTACGCAGGCTGCGTACCAGTTCGGTGACGTGGACTCCGGCTCCCCCGTAGACCTCCGGCGGATATTCACGGCTCAGAAGGTCGACTCGCATGGTTAGACGCTAGTACAGCGCCGAGGGAGGTCATACTCTGGGGACGTGGCGGCAAAGAAGATCTTCGGCATTGTTCTAGCTGGTGGCGAGGGTAAACGGCTGATGCCGTTGACCGCGGATCGTGCGAAACCCGCGGTGCCATTCGGCGGTGGCTACCGTCTGATCGACTTCGCACTCAGCAACCTGATCAACTCGGGGCTGCGCCAGATCGTCGTGCTCACGCAGTACAAATCCCACAGTCTCGACCGTCACGTCTCACAGACCTGGCGTCTCGACGGCATCACGAGCTCGTACGTCGCGTCCGTGCCGGCCCAGCAGCGGCTGGGCAAGCGCTGGTTCGCCGGATCGGCTGACGCCATCCTGCAGAGCCTCAACCTGCTGCGGGACGAACGACCCGACATCGTTGTCGTCGTCGGTGCGGATCACGTCTACCGCATGGACTTCGCCCAGATGATCGACGCACACATCGAGGCCGGTGCGGGTGTAACCGTCGCAGCGATTCGGCAGCCGATCTCGCTCGCCGACCAGTTCGGAGTAATTGAACTCGACAAGGAGGATCCTCGGCGAATCGCAGCGTTCCGCGAGAAGCCGAAGGATGCGGTCGGGCTGGCCGACTCCCCCGACGAGGTACTGGCCTCGATGGGCAACTACGTCTTTGACGCGAGCATCCTGATCGAGGCCGTCATCCGGGATGGCGAGAACGCCGATTCGAACCACGACATGGGCGGCGACATCGTGCCCGATTTCGTGTCGCGGGGCGAGGCGGCCGTCTACGACCTCAACCTCAACGAGGTGCCGGGGTCGACGGAGCGCGATCGCTTCTACTGGCGTGACGTAGGGACGATCGATTCGTTCTTCGACGCGCACCAGGACCTGATCTCCGCTCTCCCGATCTTCAACCTGTACAACCGGGCTTGGCCGATCTTCAGCCAGCAGCTCAATTCGCCACCGGCGAAGTTCGTGCGTGACGCGAAAGGCAACCTGGGGACGACCATCGACTCGATCGTGTCGCTCGGAACCCTCGTGTCCGGCGGTCACCTCGAGCGCAGTGTCATCGGCTCCTGGTGCGTCGTGGATTCCGGGGCGACGATCGTCGACTCCGTGGTGTTCGACCGCGTTCACATCGGGGTCGATTCCGTTGTTCGCCGGGCCATCCTGGATAAGGATGTCGTCATCAGCGATGGCGCCACAGTCGGCGTCAACCACGACGATGATCGAGCCCGCGGCTTCACTGTTACGGATAGTGGCATCACCGTTGTCGGTAAGGGTGTGCACGTCGACTAGGCTCGCGCCGTGCCGCGCTTCCTCGTTGTTCTCGATGTCGATTCCACGCTGATCGAGAACGAGGTCATCGAACTCCTCGCCGAGCAGGCTGGGTCCCTGGATGAGGTCGCGGAGATCACGTTTCGCGCCATGAACGGCGAGCTCGATTTCGAGGAGAGCCTCCGCTCACGGGTCGCCACCCTGCAGGGTCTTCCGGAGTCGGTCTTCGCGACCGTGGGTGCACGGGTGGCCGTGACCGACGGCGTTCCGACGATGATCGAGAGTGTGCAGTCCGCGGGAGGTCGCGTCGGCGTCGTCTCCGGCGGTTTCCACGAGGTGGTCGATCCGGTCGCGAACCGCCTCGGACTCAACTACTGGCGGGCGAATCGACTGGAGGTCGTCGATGGCTTGCTCACTGGGCGTCTGAGTGGTCCCGTGATCGACGCCGACGCGAAGGCATCCACTCTTCGCGAGTGGGCCGACGACTTCGGAGTCCCCCTGGTGCAGACAGTCGCCGTCGGGGATGGCGCAAACGATCTGCCCATGATGGCGATCTGTGGCCTCGCCGTCGGATTCGACGCCAAGGCACCGGTCCGCGACGAGGCGAACCTGATCATCGATCGGCGGGATCTGTCGCAGTTGCTGCCGCTGTTGGGGCTGCGCGGCTAGCGAAGGGCCTTGCGGTTCAGTGCCCCATCCCGAGGCCGCCGTCGACGGGAATAACTGCGCCGGAGATGTACCCCGCGTCGTCGCTGGCGAGCCACGCGATGACTTTCGCGACCTCGCTGGCGGTAGCGAATCGTCCCGCCGGGATGGACTTCCTGTAGTCGGCCTGGGTCTGTTCGGGAAGCTCGGCCGTCATATCGGTCTCGATAAAGCCCGGGGCGACGACGTTGGCGGTGATGCCACGCGAGCCGAGCTCGCGAGTGACCGAACGCGCGAGGCCGATGAGGCCGCTCTTCGAGGCCGAGTAGTTCACCTGACCGGCAGAGCCCAGCAGGCCGACGACGCTCGAGACCAGGATGATGCGGCCGAACCTCGCCTTCAGCATGCCCCTCGATGCCCGCTTGACGACTCGGAAGGCTCCGGAGAGGTTCGTGTCGACGACAGTCGTGAAGTCCTCATCCGACATGCGAAGCAGCAGCGTGTCGCGTGTGACACCGGCGTTTGCGACTACGACTTCGACCGCGCCCAGCTTCGCTTCCACCTCGGCGAACGCCGCGTCCAGGCTGTCGCCATCGGTCACATCCGCCCGTACCGTCAGGGTGCCGGCGGGGCCGTCGCCCGAGCGCGCCGTCACTGCGACGCGATGGCCGAGAGCCACGAATTCCTCCGCGATGGCGAAGCCGATTCCCCGGTTGCCGCCGGTGACCAAAACGGTGCGTGCAGTCGTCATGGCTCACAAGCCTAATGTGCGGGCCGTGCGACGTAGGCTGGGGGTAACGATGAAGAAGCAGCCGATCCAGTCCGCGACATCGCTCCCGCCTTCGCCCGACGCCGAGCGCCGCACGCGCATGATCAAGTACACGCTGGCGATGGTTCTTCGCCTGATCTGTTTCGTCGCGGCGATCCTGATCCCGCTGAGCTGGTGGACGCTGATTCCGGTAGCGGCAGCGATCATCCTGCCGTACGTCGCGGTGGTCCTCGCCAACACCGTAATCCAGCCGAACACGACACCGGTCGAGCGCCCCGGCAACCTCGTGCCGATCTCTCTCCCCCATTCTTCCGGCGGCGACCGATGAGCGAGGAGCAGGCGGACGCGCCCACCTGCTCGCGCGCGGGCTGCCGTACGGCAGCCACAACGACGGTCAACTGGCGGAACCCTCGAATTCACGGTCCGGACCGGGTGAAGGTCTGGCACGCCTGCGACGAGCACGCGGAATTTCTCTGGGACTACCTCGCCACGCGTGACTTCCCGGTCGTGCTCGCTCCGATCGGAAAAACCGTGACAGTAGTTCCCTCGCCCTCGCCCGCTGTTCGCTAGCGCCGCACCATGAAGCACTTTCTCGCCCGCTGGCGATTCGCGGCGCAGCGCCGATGGTTCACCTACCTCGGTATGGCGGTCGTGTTCGCGATCGCCTGCGTTTTGCTGTCCCGCTGGCAGTTCGGGCGCAACGAGGAAACAGTGAGCGCCAACAATCTCGTTACCCATAACTACAACGCGCCGGCGGTTGTGCCATCGGCGTTGCTGCCGACGAAGTCCTCGTGGGTCGCGAAGTACGAGTGGCGTACGGTGACTTTGACCGGCGAGTACCTTCCGTCCCACCAGCTCCTGGCTCGGGACCGGGTGCTCGGAAACAACCCCGGGTTTGAGGTACTGACGCCGTTCCGGGAGACGAACGGCGACATCTTCGTCGTCGACCGCGGCTGGGTGCCGATCGGCACTAAGCACACGGCGCCGGACACGGTGCCCGCTCCCCCGGCGGGCCGCGAGACGGTGACAGCGCGCCTCCAGGAGAGCGAGACGATCCTGCCCGGCCGCGTGGCTCCTGCTGGCCAGGTCTCCGAGATCAACCTCTCGACGGTGGCCCGGATGACGGGACTTACCGACGTCTACACGGGGGCCTATGGTCTGCTGGCCACCGAATCGCCGAAGGCCGCCGACGGGCGTCCGATCGCCGCCGCGAAGCCCACCCTCGATCCGGGCCCCTTCCTGTCCTACGCCTTCCAGTGGATCCTGTTCGCCCTCGCCGGATTCACCGGTCTCGGCTGGGCGCTCCGCCAGGAATACCTCGCTCGGAACGCGAGCGACCCGGTTGAACGGGAAAAGGCTGAGGAGCGCGAACGAAGGGCGCGAAAGCGCGCACCAACGGACGCCGAGATCGAGGATGCCCAGATCGCGGATGCCCAGCGATCTCCGCAATCCGAGCTGGTCGACACGTCTGCGGAATAGCCCGCGGCGGCCCGCGTGCATAAAAAAGGAGCTCTAGGCGACCCGCCGTCACGAGCGGCCCGGTACACGGTGTGTCCCGAACTTGTCCTCAGTTACGCCCGCTCCGCAGTTGCCGGATGCGACAGCTCCGGATCGCGTGTGCGCAGGTCGAACTAGGCCAGGTCGAACTAGGCCAGGGCGATGAGGTCCGCGTAGTCGCGGTTCCAGTGGTCCTCGACGCCGTCGGGCAGAATCAGCACTCGTTCGGGATTCAGAGCCTCGACCGCCCCCTCGTCGTGCGAGACGAGCACCACCGCGCCCGTGTACCCGGCCAGAGCGCCCAGGATCTCGAGACGTGATGCCGGGTCGAGGTTGTTGGTCGGCTCGTCCAGCAGCAGGACGTTCGCGCCCGACACCACGATCATCGCGAGGGCGAGTCGAGTCTTCTCTCCACCCGAGAGGACGCCCGCCGGTTTGACGGCGTCATCCCCGGTGAACAGGAACGAGCCGAGCACTCGGCGTGCTTCGGTCTCGGTGAGGTTCGGGGATGACGACACCATGTTCTCGAGAACCGTGCGCTTCACGTCGATCGTCTCGTGCTCCTGCGCGTAGTACCCGATGCGCAGGCCGTGGCCGGGCTCGATTTCGCCGGTGTCCGGCTTGTCGACGCCCGCGAGGATGCGGAGCAGTGTCGTCTTGCCCGCGCCGTTCAGACCGAGCACGACGACTTTCGATCCGCGATCGATCGCGAGGTCGACCGCCGCGAAGATCTCGAGGGAGCCGTAGCTCTTCGAGAGGTTGGACGCCATAAGCGGCGTTCGTCCGCACGCGACGGGATCGGGAAACCGCAGCTTCGCAACCCGATCGGTGGTGCGCACCTCGTCGAGGCCGGCGAGGAGTTTTTCGGCACGGGCGACCATCTGGTGGGCGGCAGCGGCCTTCGACGCCTTCGCCCCGAACTTTGCGGCCTGGGTCGTCAGCACAGCGGCCTTCTTCTCGGCGTTTGCGCGTTCCTTCTTGCGACGCTCCTCATCCGCGACGCGCTGGGCCTGATAGTTTCTCCAGCCCATGTTGTAGATGTCGATGGTCTGCCGGTTGGCATCCAGATAGAAGACCTTGTTGACGGTCTCTTCGACCAGTTCGATGTCGTGGCTGATCACAATCAGTCCGCCGGGGAAGCCCTTCAGGAAGTCCCGCAGCCAGACAACGGAGTCCGCGTCGAGGTGGTTGGTGGGCTCGTCCAGCAGCATGGTGTCCGCCCCGGAGAACAGGATGCGCGCCAGTTCGATGCGGCGGCGCTGCCCGCCGGAGAGGGTCGACAGCGGCTGGTCGAGGATGCGGTCCGGAAGACTGAGGTTGCTCGCGATGGAGGCGGCCTCGGCCTCGGCAGAGTATCCACCGAGCGCGGTGAATCGCTCCTCGAGGCTGCCGTACTTCTTCATGGCGGCCGCGCTGACCGCGTCATCCGGGCTCGCCATGTCTTCCATGGACTTCGCCATGCCGATCGCGAGTTGTCCAAGCCCACGGGCGTCGAGGATGCGAGTGCGTGCCAGGTCCTCCGGGTTGCCGGAGCGCGGATCCTGGGGCAGGTACCCGATTTCGCCCGTGCGGTCGATCTTGCCCGCAGCGGGATTGAGTTCGCCCGCGAGGGTCTTGGTCAGCGTCGTTTTACCGGCACCGTTTCGTCCGACCAGACCGATCTTGTCGCCGCGGTCGACGCGGAAAGTGACCTCGTCCATGAGCAGTCGTGCCCCGACGCGAAGCTCGAGGTCTTGCACGTACAGCACAGGCATGGTCCAGTTCTTTGGGCGCGAATCGACAACGCAGAAGGAGGGGTTCAGCCAGATAGTCTACTTTTATCCCCCTTTAGCCGCTGTGTGACACAAGGAGCATCAATGTCGACCATCTCTCTCGCGTCTGGACGCCCGACCCTCGCCGACCGACTGTTCTCCCGCAGCCTGGTCACGGATCTCGTTCTCATCGCCGCAGGGACGGCACTCACCTCGATCCTCGCCCAGATCTCGATTCCGCTCTGGCCGGTCCCGATTACGGGGCAAACATTCTCCGTGCTGTTCGTGGGCGCGGCTTTGGGAGTGACTCGTGCCGCGCTGTCGATGGTGCTCTATCTCGCGCTCGGCCTTGTTCTGCCGATTTACGCGCCGCAGCCGGATGGAACTCACAAAGCAGGACTCGCGGTGCTCGCCGGACCCACGGGTGGGTACATCGTTGGCTTCATTCTCGCCGCGGCGTTCGTCGGATGGCTCGCCCAGCGCGAGTGGGACCGCAAGTGGCTGCGTACCTTCCTCGCGTTCGCGGGTGGCACCGTCCTGATCTACGGGGTGGGTCTCCCCTGGCTGTTCGTCTCGCTGTCGAACCTGCACGTGGCGAACCCGCTGCAGGCGACGCTCGTGGGCGGCCTGTACCCGTTCCTGATCGGTGACGCGCTCAAGGCGATCCTGGCCGCGGTCGTCCTTCCGCTGGTCTGGCACTTTGTGGGACCGCAGAAGAAGGCGTCCGCCGAGTAGCTCGTCGGAGCGCTACGCGCTAGATGCTGAAGAGCTAGATCGAGAAGCCGAGGGCCCGCATCATGTCGCGGCCGTCGTCGGTGATCTTCTCGGGGCCCCACGGCGGCATCCACACCCAGTTGATGCTGAACTGGTCGACGATTCCGTCGAGTGCCTGAGCGGTCTGCTCCTCGAGCACATCCGTGAGCGGGCATCCGGCAGACGTGAGCGTCATGCTGATGATGAGGGCGTCGTGCTCGTCGTCCCAGGAGAGGTCGTAGATCAGACCCAGGTCGACGACGTTGACGCCCAGCTCGGGGTCCATGACCTCCTTGAGGGCCTCCTCGACGGCGTCGAAGAGTGTTGGTGCGAGAGCCGTAACCATGTCGCTAGCCTACGCTCGCGTCGCTCAGATAGCGGTCGTAGCCCTCGTTTTCGAGACGATCGGCGAGCTCGGGGCCGCCCTCTTCCGCGACTCGACCGTCGACGAAGACGTGCACGAAGTCGGGGTGGATGTAACGCAGGATGCGCGTGTAGTGAGTGATCAGCAGAACGCCGAGATCCGAGTTCTCGTGGGCGCGATTGACGCCCTCCGAGACGATCTTCAGCGCGTCAACGTCCAAACCGGAGTCGGTCTCGTCGAGAACGGCGAACTTCGGCTTCAGGAGTTCGAGCTGGAGGATCTCGTGACGCTTCTTCTCGCCGCCGGAGAAGCCCTCGTTGACGTTGCGCTCCGCGAACACGGGATCCATGCGAAGCGCGGCCATCGATTCCTTGACCTGCTTGCTCCAGCCACGGATCGCGGGCGCTTCGCCGTCGATCGCCGTCTTGGCCGTACGAAGGAAGTTCGTGACGGTGACACCGGGAATCTCGACCGGGTACTGCATCGCAAGGAAGAGACCAGCGCGAGCACGGGCATCCACGGTCATTGCGAGAACGTTCTCGCCGTCGAGGGTGATCGAACCGCCCGTGACGTGGTACTTCGGATGACCGGCGATCGTGTACGCGAGGGTCGACTTACCCGACCCGTTCGGGCCCATGATGGCGTGAATCGAGCCCTGTTCGATCGCCAGGTCGACGCCCTTGAGGATCTGCTTGGTGCCGCCCTCGATGTCGACCTCGACCTGGAGGTCCTTGATGACCAGTGTTGACATGATTATGGGTTCCTAAACTGCGATGGTCTCGAACGGATCCACGTACACGTCGCCATCGACGATCGTGACGCGGTAGACGGGTACCGGCTCGTAGGCCGGAAGGGACAGCGGCTTGCCGGTGACGAGCGAGAACTTGGAGCCGTGCGCCCAGCACTCGAGGGTGTCACCCTCGACGAAGCCCTCGGACAGCGAGATATCGCCGTGGGTGCAGGTGTCGCCAATCGCGTGAACGGTGCCGGACGAATCCTTCACGATCGCAATCGACATGTTGTCGACGTCGACGCGAAGCGCCTCGTCCTGCCCGAGCTCGTCAAGGGCACAGATACGGATCGCACTCATGCGCTGACTCCCGCCAATTCGGCCTCGATGGCCACCTTCAAACGATCCCGCAACGGGCCCGCATCAACCTTCTGCACGATTTCGCTCAGGAAGCCGAGAACGACGAGACGTCGTGCCTCACGCTCGGTGATGCCGCGCGCCTGAAGGTAGAACAGCTGCTCGTCGTCGAAACGGCCGGTCGCGCTCGCATGGCCTGCTCCGAGGATGTCCCCGGTCTCGATCTCGAGGTTCGGGATGCTGTCGGCCCGCGTCCCCTCGCTGAGCACCAGGTTGCGGTTCTGCTCGTAGGTATCGGTGCCGGCCGCTTTCGGGCCGATCAGGACATCGCCGACCCAGACGGTACGCGCGCCCTCACCGTTCAGCGCGCCCTTGTAGTTGACGCGGCTCTTGGTGTGCTCTGCGACGTGCTCGACGTAGACGCGCTGCTCGATGTGCTGCCCGGCATCCGCGAAGTACAGACCGAAGAGTTCGGCGTCCGCGCCCGGCGCGATGAGATGCGTCGAGGGATTCAGACGGATCACCTTGCCGCCGAGGGAAATCACGATGTGACGGAAGCGAGCGTCTCGCCCCACGGTCGCGAAGTGGCTTGCCAGGTGAACGGCGTCGTCATCCCATTCCTGAACCGAAACGAGCGTGAGCTGGGCGCCATCCCCGACGATGATCTCGACGTTCTCACTGAGCAGCGCGGAGCCCGTGTTCTGCAGAACGAGAGTCGAAACGGAATTGGGCTTCGCCTCGACGATGGTGTGAGCGGCACGCGCTGCGGATCCGAGCCCGGATCGCGTAACGGTGACGTCGGCGTGCTCCGCCGAGTCCAGCGTCACCAGCAGTGCCGTGTCGAACGACGACCACGCGTTCGCGGACGCCTTCTCTTCCGGCTTGCCGGTCGAGCCGATGCGGGCGTCGGTGCGCTCGATCCAGGTGGCAGTCGTACCGATGGCTGTGACCTCGTAGGCCGAGCCGTCCAGCTTCTCGTTGATGAGGGGCAGAACGTCTTTGAGCGGCGAGAGCTTCCACTCGGCCTCGAATCCCGTGACCTCCGGGAATTCGGCCGGGTCCGTCGAGGTGAAGCGCTCGGATCGCGTCTGAACCGGCACCAGCGCCCATCCGCCGTCACTATGCGCCCTGTTGCCGTGTTCAACGGTCGAAGCGGGCGCGGCTGTGCCCTTGATAGTTGCTTCAGCCACTAGCCGACTGACCCTTCCATGCTCATCTCGATGAGCTTGTTCAGCTCGAGTGCGTACTCCATCGGAAGCTCGCGCGCGATGGGCTCGATGAACCCGCGGACGATCATGGCCATGGCCTCGTCCTCCGGCATTCCCCGTGACATCAGGTAGAAGAGCTGTTCCTCACTGACGCGTGAGACGGTTGCCTCGTGCCCCAGTTGTACATCGTCGACACGGATATCGATTGCCGGATAGGTGTCCGATCTCGAAATCGTGTCGACCAGGAGCGCATCGCAGCGAACGGTATTGGCCGAGTGGTGTGCCTCGGGGCCGACGCGCACCTCGCCGCGGTAGCCGGCACGACCGCCGCCGCGAGCAATCGACTTGGACACGATCGACGACGTCGTATACGGCGCCATGTGGATCATCTTTGCGCCGGCGTCCTGGTGCTGTCCCGGGCCTGCGAATGCGACAGACAGGGTCTCGCCCTTCGCGTGCTCCCCCATCAGGTAGATCGACGGGTACTTCATGGTCACCTTGGAACCGATGTTGCCGTCGATCCACTCCATGGTCGCGCCCTCTTCGGCGATCGCACGCTTGGTGACGAGGTTGTAGACGTTGTTCGACCAGTTCTGGATGGTCGTGTAGCGAACGCGCGCGTTCTTCTTCACGATGATCTCGACGACTGCGGAGTGCAGGGAGTCGCTCGAGTAGATCGGGGCGGTGCAGCCCTCGATGTAGTGAACGTACGAGCCCTCGTCGGCGATGATGAGCGTGCGCTCGAACTGGCCCATGTTCTCGGTGTTGATCCGGAAGTAGGCCTGCAGCGGGATCTCGACGTGCACACCCGGCGGGACATAGACGAAGGATCCGCCGGACCAGACCGCGGTGTTCAGCGCGGCGAATTTGTTGTCCCCGGCCGGAATCACCTTGCCGAAGTATTCGTCGAAGAACTCCGGGTGCTCACGGAGAGCCGTGTCGGTGTCCATAAAGATGACGCCCTTGGCCTCGAGCTCGGCGTTGATCGAGTGGAACACGACCTCCGACTCGTACTGCGCGGCAACACCGGCGACGAGACGCTTGCGCTCGGCTTCCGGGATTCCGAGCTTCTCGTAGGTCGCCCGGATGTCCTCGGGCAGGTCTTCCCAGGACTGGGCCTGCTTCTCGGTGGAACGCACGAAGTACTTGATGTTCTCGAAGTCGATACCGGACAGGTCGGCACCCCAGGTCGGCATGGGCTTCTTGCGGAACATTGAAAGTCCCTTGAGCCGGTTCTTACGCATCCACTCCGGTTCGTTCTTGAGAGCGGAGATGTTCTCGACGACCTCTTCGCTGAGTCCGCGGCGAGCGATTGCGCCCGCGGCGTCGGAGTCGGCCCAGCCGAACTCGTACTGGCCGAGGTTCGACAGCTCTGGGCGATCGATGAGTACGTCAGACATGAATTTCCTTCTTCCTGCCACCGATAACCGGACGGTAATTGGTGACATTCCCCACACGACTAAAGGGGCGTGTGCGAGAGGGTGATGGTGCAGCCTCTATCTGGACTGCTGCGCCCGCCAGCGCGGTGCGCACTGACAGGCTGCCAACCTAAACTGGGACGGATCCCGAGTTTCCTGGGGACATTCGTCAACGTTGACTCCCCGATGTGGGCGGCGTTCATAGAACCCCTCGATTCTACAGGGGATGGTTGGAAAAAGTAATGAGAGGCGCCCGTAGGTGACGCAATCCACTCCTCCGTCCCGTAACCCGCTGCGTCGAGCCTGGAACTGGCTTCCGACCTCCGTGACCCGACCGGTGCGCGTGCTGGCGTGGCTGTCGCTCGCCCTGCAGATCGTCCTGGTGGGCACCGGCGGAGCGGTTCGTCTGACCGCCTCCGGGCTGGGCTGCCCGACCTGGCCGCAGTGCGAGGCCGGTTCGTTTGTCACCACACCGGAGCTGGGCATCCACGGCATCATCGAATTCAGTAACCGGATGCTGACCATCGTGCTCTCGATCGTCGTCGTGCTCGTGTTCCTGATCGTGCTGCGGATGCGCAGGCAGCGCCGCGATCTGTTCGTGCTCACTCTGATCCAGGGGCTGTCGATCCCGTTCCAGGCGGTTCTCGGCGGCATTACGGTACTGAGCGGCCTGAACCCGTATGTGGTCGGCTCCCATTTCCTGGTCTCGGTCCTGCTCGTCATCCTCACCACCGTGCTGGTTTACCGTGCCTACAACGGACGGCGAGGGACGATTCGGCTCACCCCGCGCTGGTATGTCGCGCTCTCCGTACTCACCGCCGTGGTTGTCGGCATCACCGTCGTCCTGGGCGTGCTGACCACGGGCTCCGGTCCGCACGCCGGCGACAACTCGGATGCGAAGGCTCTCGCTCCCCGCAACGGGCTGAATCCGGCCCTGCT
The DNA here is from genome assembly GCA_036491035.1 of Galbitalea sp. Taxonomy (GTDB): domain Bacteria; phylum Actinomycetota; class Actinomycetes; order Actinomycetales; family Microbacteriaceae; genus Galbitalea. Next base: position 22,067 of record DASXCU010000079.1, read on the forward strand.
GCAGTACATCCATAGCCTTCCCGCGTACACGACGTTCGGCCTCACGGTCCTGCTCGTAGTTCTCGCCCTCGTCGCGCGGGATCGCGCCCGTTGGCGCTGCGTACGCGTATACGCGATCGGACTTCTCGTCGTCGAGCTCGCGCAGATCGTCGTCGGGTACGTGCAGGCGAAGCAGGGGCTGCCGATCGCCCTGGTGAACATCCACCTGGTGCTCGCGGTGATCCTCGTCGCGGCCATGACGGCCGTGCTACTGGCGCAGCGAGCACGCGCGGTGCCCGACGTGGAAGCGAAACCGCGGCGCTAGTATTCGCGGATGGTGATGATCTCCGCCGACGAGGCTCGCGTGCTTGAATCTCTCGACGAGCAGGCCCTCGTGGAACACCTCGTCGAGCTGGTGCGCGTTCCCAGCGTCACGGGCACGGATGCGGAATCCGACCTGCAGCACCGTGAAGCCCGGCGACTCGAATCCCTGGGACTTGATGTCGATAGCTGGAAATTCGATCTCGACGAACTGTACGCGCACCCGCATTTCCCTGGAGTCGAAGCACCCCGAGTCGATGGGTACGGCCTCGTAGGCACCATGGGCGGGGAAGGCATCCCGGCGCTCGTGCTACAGGGCCACGTGGATGTGGTGCCGACCGGGGACCTCGAGAAGTGGTCAAACCACGACCCGTTCAGTGGCTCCATTTCGGGAAATGTCCTCTACGGTCGCGGCGCATGCGACATGAAGGCGGGCTACGCCGCCAACGTCGCGATCGTGTCGGCGCTGGCCGCATCCCGAGTCCGATTGGAGCGCCCGCTCGCTATCCACTCTGTGGTCAGCGAGGAGGACGGCGGACTCGGTGCTTTCGCGACCATGCTGCGCGGTCACGGCGGGGACGCTGCCGTGCTGACCGAGCCGACCAGCGGTCGCATCATCACTGCCAACGCGGGCGCCCTCACGTTCCGAATCTCGGTGCCGGGTCGCGCCGCCCACGGAAGCACGCGGCTCGAGGGCGTCAGCGCAATCGACGCATTTCTGCCGCTCCTCGCCGCAATGAAGGAGCTGGAAGCCGAACGGAATGCGGCGCCGGACGCGCTCTTCCTTGGTAACCCGCTTCCCTACCCCATTTCGGTCGGCCAGCTGTCCGCGGGCGACTGGGCGAGCAGCGTGCCGGACCTTCTGGTGGCGGACGGGCGCTACGGGGTGATCCTCGGTGAGGACCCGGATGCCGCGCGGCTCGCATTTGCGAATGCGATCGCGAGGGCGGTGGCCGCTGATCCGTGGCTGCGGGACAACCCGCCCATCCTCAGCTGGCCGGGGGGCCAGTTTGCCAGTGGTCGGCTGCGTGACGATCATCCGTTCATCGCGGAGGTTAGTGACGCGATCACCGACCTGGGCGGATCGACCAGGCCTGAGCGAGCGGCCGCGCCCTACGGCAGCGACCTTCGGCTGTACTCCAACCTGGGCGGTATCCCGACCCTCCACTACGGCCCGGGCGACGTCAGGTTCGCGCACGCGCCTCGCGAGCAGGTGAACATCGAGGAACTGATCGCCGTGACACGGGCGCTCCTCGTCTTGACCATTCGCCGCTGTGCGGCCCATTTTTGAGTAACTGACTCGGCTCGAGATCGGGGAACTTTTCCCCCTGCACTGGTGTTGAAGTAGATGAAGGCCGCAGCCAGCGGCACAAAACAAGGAGCTTTATCCAATGACTACCGACTACAGCAAGACCCCCGAGGCGATCGCACAACTGACTCCCGAGGAGTACGCGGTCACGCAGGAGAGCGCGACAGAGCCGGCGTTCACGGGCAAGTACGTGGACAATCACGCCGACGGCATCTACGTCGACATCGTTTCCGGCGAGCCCCTGTTCTCGTCGACCGACAAGTTCGAGAGCGGCTCAGGATGGCCGAGCTTCACCCGGCCGATCGACTCGGCCAACGTCATCAAGCACGACGACAACAGTTACGGCATGCGCCGAACCGAGGTTCGCTCGATGAACGGTGACAGCCACCTCGGTCACCTCTTCGACGACGGCCCGATCGAGGATGGCGGATTGCGCTACTGCATCAACTCCGCTGCTCTCCGGTTCATCCCGGTCGATGAGCTGGAGGCCAAGGGTTACGGCGACTACCGCAGCCTGTTCACGTCCGCGAGGGAGGCGTAATCATGGCAACCACTGAGACCGCGATTCTCGCCGGTGGATGTTTCTGGGGCGCACAGCAGTTACTGCGCCGCCGCCCGGGAGTGATCTCGACTCGCGTCGGCTACTCGGGTGGAGACACTCCGAACGCGACCTACCGCAACCACGGCGACCACGCCGAGGCGGTGGAGATCGTGTTCGATCCCGCGCAGATCTCGTACCGCGACCTGCTGGAGTTCTTCTTCCAGATCCACGACCCGTCGACGAAGAATCGCCAGGGCAACGATGTTGGCCGTAGCTACCGCTCCGCGATCTTCTACACCAGCGAGGAGCAGAAGCGCGTCGCTCTCGACACGATTGCTGACGTGGATGCGTCCGGACTCTGGCCAGGCAAGGTTGTCACCGAGGTCGACCCCGCCGGCGCGTTCTGGGAGGCCGAAGACGAGCACCAGGACTACCTGGAGAAGTACCCGGCCGGATACACCTGCCACTACGTGCGTCCGGGCTGGAAGCTCCCGCATCGCGAGGAGCAGCTCGCGAACTAGCGTTGCGCGAACGGTTTCGTCGACTGGCCCATCACCCCACCGGGTGGTGGGCCAGTTCCACGTTCAGAACCTCGAACTCGCGAACCGGCAGCGCAACGGTGGCCTCGCACGTGGTCAGCAAGGGGGCCGACATCGCGGCGGCAAGACGGACAACGACATCGTCCCCGTGGTAATCGAACGTGACCGTCCAGCCGTCGGGCCGGGCCTGCGTGGAGCGGTGAGTGAATGCCGCGATCGCGTTCTCCCCGGTTCGCGCGCGGGCCGCCGACTCTGCGGCCTGTACCACGTTCGGCAGCGAGCTTCGCCCGCGATACGTCCGAGGATCGACGAGGCCCTCTTGGTAACGCTCGACCAGGTCCGGCGCCCCGTCGACCGTGGCCCGACCGTAGTAGAGGCCCTCGGGGAACAGGATGAGTGTGGCGGCGAACCGGTCGCCGCCGAGGTGGCTGCACTCCCAGGTCTCGTCGGGAAACGCGGCTGCCAGCGCCGTGGCGACCGGTCTGCCTTTCACTGCGCAGCACTGGTCGTGCCGGGCGTGTGTGCAGACGCAGATGATCGGATCGTCGGAGGGCTCCCCCGTGCTGCCGTCGAGCGGGACATCCAGCAGCTCGCGTGGGTCGCGCACGGATCCCCAGCGAACGGACTCGTGGCCGGACCGGGAGTCGACGACAGCCCACCTCCACTCCGACTGGGCACGACGCGCATCCGCCCTCCGGTTGACGCGCCGGATGGCGAGAGGTCGCATTCCGGCGCGCTCGACCCTGCGCACGAGCCGGCGTGCGAGTTCCGGCTCGAGCCGGGAGTTCAGAAACGCGTGCTGTCCCCAGGACCCGTCGATCTCCACCAGGAACCAGCGTTGCCCAAATCCGCCCGTGCCCATCAGCGGATCGTTCCGCGTCAGGGACCGATCGCTGCAGGGTGCCCAGCCCGCGCTGGGCGGCACGCCCGTGGAGGGCAGCGCGAGGGCGTTCACCGGACCGTGAGGATGGCTTCACGCACCAGCCGGCGCGCGACCACAATCGCGGACTCCGTGTCGAGCCTGGGGAGGTCGCCGATGCGCACGGATTCCCCGGCCGCGAGAATCTCAACGGCCGCGGCCGCCTCGATCGGAAGCCGGACGGAATGGCCCTGCGCACGGACGATGACCTGCGACGGGGTGCGCGCCACCGTGACCGCGAGTCCCTTTCGGGTGGACACGACGCTGTCGGCATCGAGTTCGCCCAGTGCGCTCACGACGGCGAGCGGACGCACCGGCTCGGGCCTCCCAGCTCGAGCGAAGTCGGCCGCGGCCTCGGCGGCGATGTCGTCTCCGAAGTCATCGCTGCCCAACAGCTCCACCAGGTCGGCGGTTGCTTCACGCACGAGCGCCTGCATCCGATCCGGTCCGAGTCGATCCACGCCCATCGGCAGCGCGGCCCGGAGCGAAGGACTGGCGCTGAGTCGGGCGATCATGCGCTCGGCGAGTTCCGACCGCGTGTGCGCCGAAACACCGATTGTGAGGTGGATCGAGAAATCTCCGAGCGCCGTCGCGGAGTGGATCCAGCCCCGCGGCAGGTACAGCACATCGCCGGGGGCGAACGTCTCTTCCAGGTAGGGCGCGTGGGTGGCGCGCTCGGTCACCGCGTCCTTTCGGTCCGTCCACGGTTCATCCGCGAGCGGATCGCGGTAGACGGGCTCGTGGATGGTCCAGCGCTTCTCCCCCGCGATCTGGATCACGAACACGTCGTGCACGTCGTAGTGCGGGTCGAAGCCGCGCGAAGACGCAGGGGTGATGTACGCGTTCACCTGGCTCGGGTGTCCGACATCCGCAACGAGTTGGCGGGTGAATTCGGCAATCGGCTGCCATGTCCTGTGAAGCCCCTGAAGCACGAGCGTCGACCCGTCGGTGAACTCGCGGAGCAGCTTGTCGGCGTCGACCTGGTCGGGGATCTCTGCCCCGAATCCGCCGGATCCGGTGAATCGCCCGGCGCCGAGCACCGTGCCCTCCTTTGCCATGCGGGCGAAGGGGGTGCGAATGCCGCGATCCGAAACGAGGGTGTCGACCGCATCCGGGCTGAACAGGTCAGAGAAGTCCTGTCCGAGTTCCGCGGCGCGGGAGAGCAGCGGTTTCTGTCCCCAATACTCCGCGCCGAACACCGCCGGAAAAACGGAGACGAGACGAGAGAGGGCGGGCCGGAGATCCGGTCCGCCCTTCGCGTTCTGGCTCAAGCGGAGCCGTCCGCCCCACCGTCGTGTCCACCGGAGTTGGCGCCGCCGTCGGCCGTGCCCTCGCCCGCGGAGCCGTCTGCTCCGCCGTCGTGTCCACCCGGGTTGGCGCCGCCGTCAGCGGTGCCCTCACCGGCCGGTCCGTTGCCGCTCGTGATGTCGTCGTCGCTGATGCTCATACGAATCTCCTCGATCTCCTGGCGCCATGCGACGCCCTTTCGATCGTACGGCGATTTAGGAGGATGGACACCACCATCACGATCACGACCGGTACGAAGACGAGCAGCGCGAACTCGCAGGCCTCGGTCATCGCGTCGGCGAATGCCGTCAGCCTGTCGATTTGCCAGCCCGGGTGGTTGTCTCCGCCGGCGAGAGCGACTTGGAAGAGCGGACGATAGAGCGCCGGAGTCCACAGCGCGGAGACCAACGACAGCCAGATCCACCCTCGGGCACCACAGGCGAGAAGCCACCCGAGCACGAGGCCGAGCACCGCGATCGAGAGAGGCAGCACGGTGAAGAAGTACCAGGTGGACGGATGCCGTTCCCGGTCGAGTTGGTAGGTGTCGAAGAGGCGGGTGTTGAGAACGAACGCCCCACCGTAGAGCACGACGACGCTGAAGACAGCAAGCGCCGCGCGCCCGGGCGTGGGCGCGAGGATGCAGAACGACGCAGCGAACAGAACCACCCCGACGACGATCGTGAGGACTCCCCCGATCTGCCCGGACGTGAAGGTCGTGAACGGTGAAAACAGCGGGTCGCCCTGGCCCAGAATCTCGACCGCGATAACGGCAGCCATCGACACCGCGATGGAAGCGAGCGCAACGCGACGGCGAACGCGGCCGGTCGTCGGCATCCGCTCGTCCTAGAAGTGGAAAACGTGGAGCGCGGGCACGAGCGGATCGACGCCCACTGCCACGAAGATCAGCGTCAGGTAGGTGATCGAGCTGTGGAACACGCGCATGGGCTTTACATCGCCGTGGCGGATCGCGCGACCGTACAGCCGGTGGGATTCATAGACGAACCACCCTCCGGAGACCAGAGCGACCGCAGTGTAGATCAGCCCCATGTTCGCGATCGGAATCAGCAGCAGTGAGCACACCACGGTCGCCCAGGCGTAGAGCACGACCTGCAGTCCGACCTGGGTGCGCCCGCGAACGACGCCGAGCATCGGCACCGACACCGCCTGGTAGTCGGCGCGATATCTCATGGAGAGCGGCCAGTAGTGCGGAGGGGTCCAGAGGAACACGATCCCGAACAGGATGACCGGTGCCCAGCTGAGCGACCCGGTCACGCCGGCCCACCCGATGAGGACGGGCATGCATCCCGCCGCGCCACCCCACACGATGTTCTGTGCGGTGCGGCGCTTCAGCAGCAACGTGTAGATCAGGACGTAGTAGAGAACGGCAACCACCGACAGGGCGGACGCCACCCAGTTGACCAGGAAGCCGAGCCACAGCACGGATGCGACCCCGGTGATCCAGGCGAACGCCAGTGCCTCGCGATCGGAGAGTTCGCCGGTCACGAGCGGACGCTTCTTGGTTCGGTCCATCACGCGATCGATATCGCGGTCGATGTAGCAGTTGAACGCGTTCGCAGAGCCGGCGCTCAGGGTTCCGCCGACCAACGTGCCGAGAACCAGCCACAGGTTCGGGATGGCGTGGGTCGGGGTGAGCGAGTGCTGCGCCAGGATCATGACCGGTGCGGTCGTGACCAGCAGAAGTTCGATCACCCGGGGTTTGGTGAGCGCGATAAACGCTTTCGCCTTGCGAACGACGCCGATACGCGGCCGAGTCGCCTCGGGGCTGAGCGCTACGTTCATGACTCCTCTAACTGCTAGTGAACCGCGCCTCGATCCTAAGCGATCCCGACTGGACGCAATCCGCAAGCCCCCTCCCGCACCGGCGCGCAGGGTGCTGGTTCTCTATACTTGAAGGTGCTTGCCAATCGTGGCCATCCACAATTCCCCGCCCGTTGGCGGGCGTTGCGGTGCCTCCGATGGTGCTCTTCGAATCAAGTCTTCTCGAGGCGCAGTGCCGATGATGTCACCGCCGTTCCGAACGGCGCAGCAACCACCACCACAGACGGTGGCGCGGTCACAGACCGGGACACCAAAGTACAGAAGGGTCATCGCTTCAATGTCTGAAATTCAGTGGGATCCGATTGACGCGAAGGCCGTAGACACGGTTCGCGTTCTCGCCGCGGATGCGGTCGAAAAGGTCGGGAACGGACATCCGGGAACGGCGATGAGCCTCGCTCCCGCCGCCTACCTGCTCTTCCAGCGCATCATGCGCCGGGACCCGAGTGACAGCGAATGGATCGGTCGCGACCGGTTCATCCTCTCGGCGGGGCACTCCTCGCTGACCCAGTACATCCAGTTCTACCTCGGTGGCTACGGGCTCGAGCTCGAAGACCTCGAGAAGCTTCGCACCTGGGGTTCGAAGACACCCGGCCACCCCGAGTATGGCCACACGGACGGCGTCGAGATCACCACCGGTCCGCTCGGCTCCGGCTTCGCCGCCTCGGTCGGATTTGCCTACGCCTCGCGCTACGAGCGCGGCCTGTTCGACCCGGATGCGGCTCCCGGTACGAGCCCCTTCGATCACTTTGTGTACGTCATCATGGGCGATGGCGACATGCAGGAGGGCGTGACCAACGAGGCCGCTTCCCTCGCCGGCCACCAGGAACTCGGCAATCTGATCGCGATCTACGATTCCAACCAGATCTCGATCGAGGATGACACCAACATCGCCTTCACCGAGGATGTCCACGCGCGCTATCTCGCCCTCGGCTGGGATGTGCAGGTGGTCGACTGGAAGAAGACCGGCGAGTACATCGAGGACGTCCAGGAGCTGAACGACGCGATCGAAGCGGCCAAGGGGCTGACCGACAAGCCCTCCCTCATCATCCTGAAGACGATCATCGGCTGGCCGGCGCCGCACAAGCAGAACAGCGGCAAGGCGCACGGCTCCGCTCTCGGGGCCGACGAAGTCGCCGCCACCAAGCGCGTGCTCGGTTTCGACCCCGACAAGAACTTCGATGTCGATCCCGCGGTGCTCGAGCACACTCGGAAGGCCGTCGAGCGCGGCAAGGCCCAGCACGCCGAGTGGGACAAGGCCCTGGACGCGTGGGCCGCGGCCAACCCCGACCGCAAGAAGCTGCTCGACCGCGTCCTCAAGGGCGACGTCCCGGCTGGCCTCGAGAAGGCGCTTCCGACGTTCGAGGCCGGCAAGGATGTCTCCACCCGTGCTGCCTCCGGCAAGGTCATCAACGCGATCGCGCCGGTCATGCCCGAGCTCTGGGGCGGCTCCGCCGACCTCGCCGAGTCCAACCTGACGACCATCGAGGGCGCCGCGTCGTTCGTCCCGGAGAAGTGGTCGACGCACGAGTGGTCGGGTAACCCCTACGGACGGGTGCTGCACTTCGGTATCCGCGAGAACGCGATGGGCGCCATCCTGAACGGAATCGTCCTCCACGGGAACACCCGTGCGTTCGGCGGTACCTTCCTGATCTTCAGCGATTACATGCGGCCGATGGTCCGGCTCGCGGCGCTGATGGCTATCCCCACCATCTACGTCTGGACCCACGACTCCGTGGCGCTCGGCGAGGATGGCCCGACGCACCAGCCGGTCGAGCAGTTGACCGCGCTGCGCGCCATCCCGGGCCTCGACGTCGTCCGCCCGGCGGACGCCAACGAGACCGCCTACGCCTGGAAGACCATCCTCGAGCGTCGCAAGGGACCCGCCGGACTAGCACTCAGCCGCCAGAACCTGCCCGTCTTCGAGCGCGGCGACGGGGACGCCAGTGGCGATACCTTCGCCTCGGCGAAGAATGTCTCGAAGGGTGCGTACATCCTGGCCGAGGCGCCCGGCGGAACTCCGGACGTCATCCTCATCGCAACCGGCTCCGAGGTGCAGATCGCCGTGGACGCCCGGGAGAAGCTGAAGGCCGACGGCGTCAACGCGCGGGTCGTCTCCGCCCCGTGCATCGAGTGGTTCGACGAACAGAGCGACGCCTACCGCGAGTCGGTCCTTCCGGCGAGCGTGAAGGCTCGCGTTTCGATCGAGGCCGGCATCGCGCTGGGCTGGCGCGGGATCGTCGGCGACGCCGGACGAAGCGTCTCCATCGAGCACTTCGGCGCCTCCGCCGACTACAAGACGCTCTACGAGAAGTTCCACATGACGACCGCCCACGCCGTCTCCGCCGCCCACGAGTCGCTCGCCGCGGCCAAGAACTAGAACAGACAAGAAGAGAAGACAATCGAAATGACCGACTCCACGTCCCCCACCGCCGAACTGTCCGCCCTCGGCGTCAGTATCTGGCTGGATGACCTCTCCCGGGAGCGAATCGCGACCGGCAACCTCCAGAAGCTCATCGACGACCGAAACGTCGTCGGAGTGACCACCAACCCCACGATTTTCGCGGGCGCCCTGGCCAAGGGAGACGCCTACGACGACTCGATCGCGAAACTCGCCAAGGCGGGCACCAGCGTGACCGACGCCGTCTTCGCGATCACGACCAGCGACGTTTCGGATGCGTGTGAAATCTTTACGCCCGTCTACGAGGAGTCCGGCGGCAAGGATGGCCGGGTCTCCATCGAGGTCGAGCCCGGCCTCGCGCACGATGCAGCAGGCACGACGGCGGAAGCCAAGCGCCTGTGGGCGAAGGTCGCCGCGCCCAACGCGATGATCAAGATTCCCGCCACGGTCGAGGGTCTCACCGCCATCACCGACACCATCGCCGCGGGAATCAGCGTCAACGTGACCCTGATCTTCAGTCTCGAGCGCCACCGCCAGGTCATCAACGCCTATCTCACGGGCCTCGAGCAGGCCAAGGCGGCGGGCCACGACCTCACGAAGATCCACTCCGTCGCATCCTTCTTCGTCTCCCGCGTCGACACCGAGATCAACAATCGCCTCGACGCGATCGGTACGGACGAGGCCAAGGCGCTGAAGTCCAAGGCCGGGGTCGCCAACGCCCAGCTCGCCTACGAGGTCTTTATCGGCGCGTTCGAATCGGAGCGGGCGCAGACGCTGCTCGCCGACGGCGCCAACGTGCAGCGACCGCTGTGGGCGTCGACGGGCGTCAAGGATCCGAGCCTCCCGGACACGCTCTACGTGACCGAGCTCGCGGTCGCAGACGTGGTCAACACGATGCCGGAGAAGACGCTCGAGGCGACGTTCGACCACGGGGTCATCGACGGCGACCACGTGACCGGCAGTTATGCCGCAGCCAACGCAGTGCTCGACGCGATCGCCGAGCAGGGCATCTCCTACGACGAGGTCACCGCACTTCTCGAGAAGGAGGGCGTCGAGAAGTTCATCGTCTCCTGGAACGAGCTGCTCGACACCGTAAGCGCGGCGCTGGAGGCGGCCAAGTGACCATCCACATCAAGGCCAGCGGCGATGCCGAGGCCGCCATTAACAGCGTCGTCCCGACCCTCGTGAAAGACCTGGTGGCCAGCCGCATCGCCGACTTCGACGATTCCCTGTGGGGACCGGATGCCGCCAGCGAGGCCGCGAAGCGTCTCGGCTGGACAGAGGCGGTCTCGATCTCTCGCCCGCTCGTCAGCGAGATCCTCGAGCTCCGCGACCTTCTGCACGCGGATGGCGTCAACCACATCGTTCTGGCAGGCATGGGCGGCTCGTCACTCGCGCCCGAGGTCATCACCCGCACGTATGGCGTCGAGCTGACCGTGCTCGACTCAACCCAGCCCGGACAGGTGCTGCACGCCCTGAACGACCGTCTCGCCACGTCCGCGCTCGTGGTGTCCTCCAAGTCGGGCAGCACGGTCGAGACGGACAGCCAGAAGCGCCTGTACGAGAAGGCCTTCCGTGATCTCGGCATCGACCCGACGCACCGAATCGTCGTCGTGACCGACCCCGGTTCGCCGCTCGACGTGTCCGCGCGCGCCGACGGTTACCACGTCTTCAACGCAGACCCGAACGTGGGCGGCCGTTACTCGGCCCTGACCGCGTTCGGTCTCGTGCCGTCCGGTCTCGCCGGCGTCGACATCAATGCACTGCTCGATGAGGCCAGCGCGACCATCCTCGAGCTCGTCACCGACAACGACACCAACCCCGGCCTGGTCCTCGCGGCCGCCATTTCGGCGACCAACCCGCTGCGCGACAAGCTCGGAATCGTCGCCGACGGCACTCACATCGTGGGCTTTGCCGACTGGGCCGAGCAGCTCATTGCGGAGTCGACCGGTAAGCAGGGCAAGGGCATCCTTCCGGTCGTGCTGGGGCTTTCGGCACCCGAGCTGAGCGAGAACCTGCACGACGTGCAGATCATTCGCCTGGTCGGATCCGCGGCTGAGGAGCGTCACGTCGCGCCCGGCGAGATCGAGATCACCGGCTCGCTCGGTGCTCAGATGCTGACCTGGGAGTACGCAGTCGCGGTCGCCGGCCGCCTGCTCGGGATCAACCCGTTCGACCAGCCAGACGTCGAGTCGGCCAAGATCGCCACCCGTGCGCTCCTCGACAAGACCCCGGCACCGATCAAGCCGGCGTTCGTCGAGGATGCCGTCGAGGTCCGCGGAACGAAGGATGTCGTCGCCGGCGCTACAGACCTCGCGACCGTTGTGAATCAGCTGCTCTCCCACCTGACGGACGACGGCTACGTCGCCATCCAGGCCTATGTCGACCGCGTAGCGCACCCGCAGCTGGCCGAGCTCCGCGACCTGCTGGCGGCGCGCACCAAGCGCCCGGTCACGTTCGGATGGGGACCGCGATTCCTGCACTCCACCGGCCAGTTCCACAAGGGCGGACCAGCGGTCGGCGTATTCCTGCAGATCACGCAGACCGCCGAACAGGATCTCGCGATTCCGGACCGCCCATTCACCTTCGGCCAGCTCATCACCTACCAGGCTGCGGGCGACGCGAGCGTGCTCGCCGACCATGGTCGACCGGTATTGACCCTCACCATGACGGACCCGGCCTCCGGTGTCGCCGTCATCGCCGGCGCGCTGAACTAGCGTCCCAAGAAGCTCGCGAGGAGCGACATGTCCCCGGTGGAAATCACACCAACCTTCAATCCGCTTCGAGTACCTGCGGATCGCCGTCTCAACCGGATCGCCGGGCCGAGTGCACTGATCATCTTCGGTGTCACCGGTGACCTGGCTCGCAAGAAGCTCATGCCGGCGGTGTACGACCTCGCCAACCGCGGACTCCTGCCACCGGGGTTCGCTCTCGTCGGCTTCGCGAGGCGCGACTGGGAAGACCAGGACTTCGCGAAGGTCGTACATGACGCGGTTGCGCAGTATGCGCGCACGCCTTTCGACGAGGATGTGTGGAAGCAGCTGGCGGAGGGCATCCGGTTCGTTCAGGGCGAATTCGACGACGACCAGGCCTTCCTGGAGCTTAAGAAGACGCTGGCCGAACTCGACACGACGCGCGGAACGATGGGCAACCACGCGTTCTACCTGTCGATCCCGCCGAAGTCGTTCCCGCAGGTAACCGAGCAGTTGCGTCGATCGGGTCTGGCCGACCAGGTCGGTGACGAATGGCGCCGAGTCGTCATCGAGAAGCCGTTCGGAAGCGACCTCAAGACCGCACGAGAGCTCAACGCGGTGGTCGAGTCGGTTTTCCCGCCCGACAGCGTGTTCCGCATCGACCACTACCTCGGCAAGGAGACGGTGCAGAACATCCTCGCGCTGCGCTTCGCCAACGAGATGTACGAGCCGATCTGGAACGCCAACTACGTCGACCACGTGCAGATCACGATGGCCGAAGACATCGGCGTCGGCGGCCGCGCCGGCTACTACGACGGCATCGGCGCCGCACGCGACGTCATCCAGAACCACCTGCTGCAGCTCCTGGCGCTAACCGCCATGGAGGAGCCGGTCTCGTTCGCCGCATCCGACCTGCGCGCCGAAAAGGAGAAGGTCCTCTCGGCGGTTCGACTGCCGAAGGATCTCGCCACGGCCACCGCGCGCGGACAGTACTCGGGCGGCTGGCAGGGCGGCGAGAAGGTCATCGGCTTCCTCGAGGAGGAGGGGATGAACCCGAAGTCTCTGACGGAGACGTTCGCCGCGATCCGGCTCGACATCGGGACACGCCGGTGGGCCGGGGTTCCGTTCTACCTGCGCGCGGGCAAGCGCCTCGGCCGCCGCGTGACGGAGATCGCCGTCGTGTTCAAGCGTGCGCCGCAGTACCTGTTCGCGGAGAGCCAGACCGGCGTACTTGGACAGAACGCACTCGTCATCCGGGTACAACCGGACGAGGGCGTCACCCTGCGCTTCGGTTCGAAGGTGCCGGGCGCCGGCATGCAGGTTCGCGATGTGACGATGGACTTCGGCTATGGCCACGCGTTCACCGAGGCGAGCCCTGAGGCCTATGAGCGCCTCATCCTGGATGTGCTGCTGGGCGACCCGCCGCTGTTCCCCCGTCACGAGGAGGTCGAGCTCAGCTGGAAGATCCTCGACCCGATCGAGGAGTTCTGGTCGACGCAGGGACAGCCGGACCAGTACCGTCCCGGAACCTGGGGGCCGGAATCCGCCGACGAACTGCTCGCCCGCGACGGACGAGTCTGGAGACGACCATGATCATCGATCTGCCCG
>DASXCU010000080.1:0-5665 GCA_036491035.1 Galbitalea sp.
GGCGTGAACGCCGGGTCGCTCGAGCCCAGCATCCTTCAGAAGTACGGCAAGGCGACCCCGGAGGCACTCGTCGAGAGCGCCGTCTGGGAGGCCAGCCTCTTCGAGGAACACGACTTCCACGACTTCAAGATCTCGGTCAAGCACAACGACCCGGTCGTGATGGTGAAGGCCTACCGGCTGCTCGCCGAGCGCGGCGACTGGCCGCTGCATCTCGGTGTAACGGAAGCCGGCCCCGAGTTCCAGGGCACCATCAAGAGTGCGACGGCGTTCGGCATCCTGCTCTCCGAGGGAATCGGTGACACCATCCGCGTCTCGTTGTCGGCCCCGCCGGCGCAGGAGGTCAAGGTCGGTCTGCAGATCCTGCAGTCACTGAACCTCCGTGAGCGCAAGCTCGAGATCGTCTCCTGCCCGAGCTGCGGACGAGCCCAGGTGGATGTGTACACGCTCGCGAACGATGTCACCGCCGGCCTCGAGGGCATGACGGTTCCGCTGCGCGTGGCCGTTATGGGTTGTGTCGTCAACGGACCGGGGGAGGCTCGCGAGGCGGACCTCGGTGTGGCGAGCGGCAACGGTAAGGGCCAAATCTTCGTCAAGGGCGAGGTCATCAAAACGGTTCCGGAGTCGGAAATCGTCGCGACCCTGATCGAGGAGGCGAACCGGCTCGCAGCCGAGATGCCGCCCGGCGAACTCGGCTCGCCGCTGGTCGTCACCGCGTAGCGTCGTCGACCGAGGGAACCGGCCACCGATTGAGGCAACCGAAACCTTGAGAACTAATCAACTTGACCCCTTCAGTGGGGGCTTCGGTGGCTTGGCGCGCGGCGTAGCCTTAACGAACGATTAGCGGCCCGAACAGTCTGCAAATCATGAGCCCCGGGGGAGGCAACTCACCCGGGGCTCGCCCCGTTAACTTGCGCTGGCAGCGGCACTGCTCCTCTGAGCCAGTCTGGAAATGATGAGCCCCGGGGGAGGCAACTCACCCGGGGCTGGCCCCTTTTAACGACCCGAACAACCCTCAGTAGGATTGGCGCGTGTCTTCTCGCCTTTCTCAGTTGTTCGTCCGCACGCTCCGCGAAGACCCGGTCGATGCCGAGGTCGCGAGCCACCGCCTGCTGGTGCGCGCCGGCTACATCCGTCGCCAGTCGGCGGGTGTGTTCGCCTGGCTGCCACTCGGACTCAAGGTCCGTCGCAAGATCGAAGAGATCATCCGCGAGGAAATGACGGCCGCGGGAGCGCAGGAAGTTCACTTTCCCGCGTTGCAGGCGCGCGAACCATATGAGGTGACCGGACGCTGGGAAGAGTACGGCGACCTGCTGTTCCGCCTCCAGGACCGCAAGGGCGCCGACTACCTTCTCGCTCCGACGCACGAGGAGGTCTTCACCCTGCTCGTGAAGGACCTGTACAGCTCATACAAGGACCTGCCGCTGTCGATCTACCAGATCCAGGACAAATACCGCGACGAGGCACGTCCGCGCGCGGGACTCCTGCGCGGTCGCGAATTCTCGATGAAGGACGCGTACTCGTTCGACTACACGGACGCCGGGCTCGACGTCAGCTACCAGAAGCAGCGCGACGCGTACGAGCGGATCTTCACTCGGCTCGGGCTCGACTACGTGATCGTCAAGGCGGACGCCGGCGCGATGGGCGGATCGCGGAGCGAAGAGTTCCTGCACCCGACAGCGGTCGGCGAAGACACCTTCGTGCGCTCAGAGGGTGGCTATGCGGCCAACGTCGAAGCCTTCACCACGGAGGCCCCTGCTGCTCGGTCGTATGAGAAGCTGACGCCGGCCGAGGTACTCGAGACGCCCGACACCCCGACGATCGCGACGCTCGTCGCGGTCGCCAATGAGAAGCACCCGCGTCCGGATGGCCGTGCCTGGACGGCGGCGGACACTCTCAAGAACCTGGTCCTCGCTCTCACTCATCTCGATGGGACGCGCGAGATCGTCGTCGTCGCGCTCCCCGGGGACCGGGATGTCGACCTCAAGCGCGCGGAGGTCGCCTTCGCCCCGGCCGAGGTTGAGACCGCGACGGAGGCCGACTTCCTGAAGCTGGAATCCGACGCGAATACTCCGAGCCTGGTCAAGGGCTACATCGGTCCGTGGACGCCGACCGGTGCGCTGCTCGGCGAAGACTCCGCGACGGGCATCCGCTTCCTGACCGACCCGCGGGTGTCCGACGGCTCGGGCTGGATCACGGGCGCCAACGTGCACGGGCACCACGTCTTCGGCCTGGTCGCCGGCCGCGACTTCGGCTCGGACGGCACGGTCGAAGTCGCCACGGTAGTCGCGGGCGACCCCGCACCGGATGGCTCGGGCCCGGTCGAACTCGCGCGTGGCATGGAGATCGGTCACGTTTTCCAGCTCGGTCGCAAGTATGCGGAAGCACTCGGCCTCAAGGTGCTCGATGAGAACGGCAAGCTCGTCACCGTAACGATGGGTTCGTACGGAATCGGAGTGACGCGCGGACTCGCCGCCATCGCGGAGGCCACGAACGACGGCAAAGGGCTGCTCTGGCCGAAGAACGTGTCGCCATTCGACGTCCACCTGGTCGCGGCGGGACGCGAGGATGTCGTCTACGAAGTGGCGGAGGCGCTGTACGCGCAGCTCACCGATGTGGGTTTCGACGTGCTCTACGACGACCGCCCCAAGGTTTCGCCCGGGGTGAAGTTCGGCGACGCCGAGCTGATCGGTGTTCCGGTCATCCTCATCGTCGGGCGGGATGCCGCTGACGGAACTATCGAGCTCTGGGACCGTCGCACGGGCGACCGTACGCCGGTCGCCGTCGCCGACGTCATCGCTGCACTGCGCTAAGCCGCGCTGCGCGAAGGAGGGCTGCTACCGTAGTCATCGACGGCAGGGCAAAACCAGTCCGGTGTCGTTACAAGATCTGAATAGTGGAGGCCCTCAGTGGACATCGACCTGAGCGTGCTGCGCATCATGGAGCGCGAGCGTGAAATTCCGTTCGACGAACTCGTGGCCATCATCGAGCAGGCCATCCACACTGCCTACCTGAAGCACGTGGGCCAGATCGACGACAAGCCCGCCGGTCACAAGCCGACCGAGCCAGCGGCGGTGCATCCGACCTCGCGCGTCGTGCTCGATCGCAAGACCGGTCACGTCACTGTGTTCGTCGAGGAGCTCGATGAGGATGGCAACCTGGTCGGCGAGGCGATCGAGGAGCCGAGCGACTTCGGTCGGATCGCCGCCTTCGCAGCCAAGCAGGTCATCAACCAGCGGCTCCGCGACATCGGCGACGACAAGGTGCTCGGCGAGTTCAAGGGCCGCGAGGGCGACATCGTCGCCGGCATCATCCAGCAGGGTCCGAACCCGCGGATGATCCACGTGGACCTCGGGACGGTCGAGGCGATCCTTCCCCCCGAGGAGCAGGTTCCCGGCGAGGAGTACGCGCATGGGACGCGAATTCGTGTCTACGTGACAAGCGTGTCGAAGGGTCTCAAGGGGCCCCAGATCACGGTCAGTCGCACGCACCCGTCCCTCGTCCGCAAGCTGTTCGCGCTCGAGGTGCCGGAGATTGCCAGCGGCGTGGTCGAGATCACCTCGCTGGCTCGGGAAGCCGGCCACCGAACCAAGATCGCGGTTCGGGCCACCCAGCCGGGCGTGAACGCCAAGGGCGCGTGCATTGGCGAACTCGGCCAGCGTGTGCGCGCTGTTACCTCGGAGCTCAACAACGAGAAAATCGACATCGTCGACTACTCGACCGACCTGGCCACGTTCGTCGCAAACGCGCTCTCGCCGGCCAAGGTGACCAGCGCCTTCGTCATCGACGAGTCGCTGAAAGCGGTGCGTGCCCTGGTGCCCGACTACCAACTGTCGCTCGCTATCGGCAAGGAGGGCCAGAACGCTCGCCTCGCCGCGAAACTCACCGGCGCACGGATCGACATCCAGCCGGACTCCGTCATGGACGCTGAGTAAGCGGGGAGAAGCACCGGTTAAAGAATCAAAGCCCCATGCGCTAGCAGCTTGCGCCGCTCCGCTTCCGAGGCTTTGTTCTGCAGCTCCGGGCTTCCCCGTTGCCGTTGAACAGACATTAGTGATCCGGAGATTAGCCGCGCAACCCGTCAAGTTTCGCTAGATAGTTGAGGGTTCGGATGCCTGGGCTGCGCCGCGGGCCCTATGGCGCTCGACCAGCACAGCACCCGGGTTAAAGAATGAAAGCCCCGTTCCGCTTCGCAGCTTGCGCCGCTCCACTTCCTGAGGCTTTCTTCTACGGTTCGGGTTGCCCCTTGCCGTTGAGACGACATTAGTAAACGCCGGATGAACCACACAACCCGTCAAGTTTCGCTAGATAGTTGAGAGTTTGGCTGCACAATTAGGAAAGTACTTGCCAATCCGGAAAGTTAATGCGATTCTCGACTGAAGGCGGACGACCGAACGCCACAGCGGGGAGACGCAATGATGGACAGTGCAGACAGCGCCGCGGACCAACTGCGGGCGATCGATGCGGGAACGAGTGCTGGCGAGAGAATAGGTCTGCGCAACCGACCGCACGACGTCCTCTTCGGCATCGTCGCGGGGACAGTCCTTGGCGCCATGCTTGCGGTCGTCGTCTTCGTATTTCCCGCGCACACCCCGTGGCTCACCGGACCGTCGAGTCTGGTGTTCGGCCTGGCGGTAGGGCTGCTCGGCACCGCGTATCGGGTGCGGCGCAGTGGTACGAGCCGGATCACCGCAGTTCGGTACCGCGCGGGGTTCTTTCCGGGCATCCTCATCTACGCGGCCGGTGTGGTTGTGGTGCTGCTGGACATCCCGCTCCCGGTTCCGCTCTGGATTGCCTGGGTCGTCGCCACCGCGCTGCCCATGATTATCGCTTCGAGCTTGCCGGTGTCTCGTGAGCGCTGAGCCGGCATCCCACCCCCGGCACGACTTCGACGAGCTACTCAATTCGCCGACGCGGCTGAGCATCCTCGCCGCGCTCTCCAGGCTGGAGGATGTCGAGTTCCAGATATTGCGCGATTCGCTCGAGGTGAGTGATTCGGTGCTGAGCAAACAGGCGACCCTGCTCGAGGCCGCCGGATACATTCGGATCCGCAAGGGGTATGTCGGCAAGCGCCCGCGAACGTGGCTATCGATCACAGCCGGGGGACGAGCGGGTTTTGCGCGTCACGTCGCGGCTCTCCACGCGGTCCTCGGCGAGGGCTGAGTTTGTGGGGGTACACTGACTACCGTTAGAACCTGCATCGGCTGTCGCACCCGCGCGCACTCATCCTCTTTGTTGAGGGTTGTCGCCGGGAGCGGCGAGGTAGTTCCGGATCCGTCCGGCACATTGCCAGGCCGAGGCGCGTGGGTACATCCCACTTCGGCCTGTGTCGACAAAGCGATAGCGCGCAAAGCCTTCGGGCGAGCGCTTCGGGTTGCCGGACAGCTCGACACCGGCAGGCTGACCGAAACAGTCGAGGCTTCATTCGAAGCCTCCCAACGAAATGGCTGATTGACCAATGGACAACTAATGAGCGGCTCGAAATGAGATCCGTCCGTCTTTAATGGTCTGCCCCTGTTACGGGTGCAGACCCGAACAGGAGAGAAGTGGCTGCCAAACCACGCGTACACGAAGTTGCTGCCGAACTCGGCATCGACAGCAAGGTTGCCCTCGACAAGCTCAAGGAAATGGGCGAATACGTCAAGGGACCTTCATCAAGCATTGAGCC
>DASXCU010000081.1:0-8036 GCA_036491035.1 Galbitalea sp.
AACGCCCGCCGCTTAGTGCCGCATAGTGTTGGGCTATGACTGACAGCGCGCCTTCCTCGACTCCGATCGACCCGTCCACCATCTCGAACGCTGTGCTGTTCTGCCAGGATTCGGTCGCCCAGCTCGCGGCGGCGCGCAAGCTCCTGAACCCGATAACGCTCGACCCCACTCTTCGACACATCGTGGACTCCATCGAGCAGCTGCAGAACTCGATGCTCGACATGCTCAACTGGGCGAGTCAGGTCGACGTCCGTCTTTCGGAGAGCACCAAATAACCTGTGCCGAGGTCGTGAGCCGCTGCTAGCTTGTGGCTATGGCAGACCTTCTCTTCGAGCAGAACCTCTTTCTCGCGTCCGACGCAGCACTGCGCGAGGTGATCGACCAGTTCACGCCCGCGACTCTCGCGCTGGCGGTGCCCGCCGAGTGGAGCACCAACAAGACGACGACCATGAGCGGTCTGCTGGCCAATCACGCGAAGGACGAGGCATGGGTGCCGGATGTGATCGCCGGCAAGACCATGGACGAGGTCGGCGACAAGTGGAAGGGAGACCTGCTTGGGTCCGACCCGATCGGCAGCTACGACAAGCTGAACGACCTGGCTGTCGCCGCCGTCTCGAAGCCGATCGCGGACGGCCAGATCGCGCACCTCAGCTACGGAGACTTCCCCGTGCCGACGTTCCTCGAGCACACGAGCTACTATCGCGGGTTCCAGGCGCCGCTGATCGCCCAAGTCGCCGGCATCACATTCCACATGTCGGATGACCTGATCGACATGCTCTGGACGTCCGTCGAACCGCAGATCGAAGACCTGCGCAAGATCCACGTCTTCGGCCCTCCGGTCGAGGTCCCGGACGGATCGGACCGCCAGGCGCTGCTCCTCGGGATGACCGGATTCTGGCGTCCGTGACTCGCTACGGCACGACCTTGTCGAGAACGAGCGGCAGCAGGCTGTAGATCCCGACGAAGGCCGCGGTCGCGACCACGGCCAGCGCAAAACTCATCGCCACGCGATGCGGTCGACGCAAGAGCGCCACTGCGAGCACGGCGAAGAGCGCCACACCCACGACCACGGATGCGATCGAGTACACGGTGCTGACGCCCGGAAGCCAGGTGAGCATGAAGATGCCCTCGCCCACCAGGATCGCCGCCGGCGATGCCACGGCGACCACTCGCAGGATCGGGTTCGCCGATCGCAGCCAGGACGCGCAGAGACCCACGAGTGGCCCGACACAGATCGCGACGATCACCCAGAACGTCAGGTAGTGGTGCGGGTAGAGGCCGCCGAGCACGTCGAAGACCACATAGAAACAGCCATCCATCACGACGAACGCGGCGAGCGCGAGCAGCGCCGCGCGCCAGCCGGTGAGCCGACTGAAGTAGATCGACGCGAAGACCACCATCGCCCACGGACCCGACGAGTTCGCCATCGTATTGATCGACTCCGGCAGGAGGCGCTCGCCGATCGGGGTGAGCTGCCCGACCAGCGCAGCCACGGCGAGCACGATCACGACGATTGCACCGGTCGGCAGCGAACGATCCGCGGAAGTCCGCATCGCGGCGGCGCGAGGGACTGGTCGCTCGAGCAGGGGCTGAGTCACTCTTCCATCGTCGGCGATGGGGTGAACCCGGTCGTCCGCCCGGAGGATGATGTTCGAGCGGCCGAGCGGTGTCGCACCGCACTTCTAAACTGGCTGTATGCGCATCCACATCGCGACGGATCATGCCGGTCTCGAATTCAGCAAGGACCTCCAGAAGCATCTGCGGGATGCCGGTCACGAGGTCGTCGACCACGGGCCCAAAACGCTCGATCCGAACGATGACTACCCGAGCTTCTGCATCAACGCCGCACGCGCGGTTGTGCGCGACCAGGCGGCCGGCGTGGAGACTCTCGGCATCGTCTTCGGCGGCTCCGGCAACGGCGAGCAGATGGCTGCAAACAAGGTGCTCGGTGCGCGTGCGGCGCTCGTCTGGAGCGTTCCGACTGCCGAACTCGCCCGGCAGCACAACGACGCGAACCTCATCGCGATCGGTGCACGACAGCACACGGTTGAGGAGGCGATCCTCTACATCGACACGTTCATTGCCACACCATTCAGCTTCGAGGAACGCCACGAGCGTCGCATCGCCCAGCTGGCCGAGTACGAGAAGACCGGCCTGATTGCCGGTCGCGAGATCGACTAGCCGCCGGAATGCCCGAAGGTCACTCCGTCCACCGGATCGCGCGACAGTTCGCGCTCCACTTCGTCGGCAAGCGCGTCTCCGCGAGTTCGCCGCAGGGCCGGTTCGCGTCCGGAGCGGCAGAGCTCGACGGTCACGTCATGACCGACGCGAAAGCGGTCGGCAAGCAGATGTTCCTGGAGTTCGACAACGGGCTCTGGCTTCGCGTGCACCTGGGCATGTATGGGGCCTGGGATTTCGCGGGGGACTTCACGGCCGATGCGGCCGGGAATGTTCTTGACTCACGCGGCGAAGACTCGCTGACCAGCATGGGCGCGCCGCGCGTCGCTCGGCTCCGCATGTCCGAGCAGGAGACCGCATCGCCGGATGCCGACGTCTTCCCGCCCGAGCCGGTCGGCGCCGTACGCGTACGACTGCTCACCGCGAACACCGTCGCCGACCTGCGCGGACCGACCGCGTGCGAGGTTCTGACCGTCGATCAGGTACAGGCGATCATCGACAAGCAGGGTCCCGATCCACTGATCGGTTCGCCGAAGAAGAACGAGGACCGGTTCGTCGCGGCGGTGCGAAAGTCCTCGACGCCGATTGGCCTTCTGCTCATGGACCAGTCGGTGGTGAGCGGCATCGGCAACGTCTATCGCGCCGAGCTGCTGTTTCGAGCGCGCCTCGACCCGCACAGACCCGGTCGGGATGTGCCCGAGGACACGCTCCGAGCCATCTGGAAGGACTGGACGAAGCTCCTGAAGATCGGCGTCAAAACCGGTCGGATGATGACCATGGACGGTCTCAGCAAGAAGAAGCACGCGGCGGCGCTCGCCAATCGCGAGGACCGGCACTGGGTCTATCACCGCACGGGCGAGCCCTGCCGCGTGTGCGGAACCCCGATCGTCATGGAGGTCGCGGCGGGTCGCAAGCTGTACTACTGCCCGGAGGATCAGGTGTAGTTCCAAGACCCGTCGATAAACTCGACCATGCGTTACACACCCCACTATCTGCTCACCGACGAAGATGAGGTGAAGCGACTCATCCGGGAGAACCCGTGGGCGACCATCGTGTCGAACACGGCGAAAGGCCTCGTCGCATCCCACTATCCGGTGGTGCTCGAGGAGAACGAGCCCGGCATCAGCATCGTCAGCCATGTCGGGCGACCGGATGAGCGCGCCCACGAGCTCGGCGAACACGAGGTGCTGGTCATCATCGCGGGCGCTCACGGCTATATTTCGCCCGGCTGGTATGAGAATGACGAGTTCGTGCCCACCTGGAACCACGCCACCGCGCATCTGTATGGAACTCCCGAGATCCTGAGCGACGAGGAGAACTTCCGGGTACTCGGCGACCTGGTCGACTACTTCGAGCACCGCCTGCCGGAGCCGGTGAGCCTGACGATCGACGAGGACGCTGCCCGCCACATCGCGACCGGTACCGTGGGCATCCGGGTGCGGGTCACGAGATTCGACGCGCGACTCAAGTTGAGCCAGAACAAGTCTCCCGAGGTAATCGCAAAGATCATCGCCGCTCTCGAGGGCGACGGGCCATACGCCTCGCAGGCCCTCGCCGACGAGATGCGGCGAAATGTCGAGAGCCGTCGGCCCAGTTAGCCGAGCCGGTCGCAACCCGGCTCTCGTAGTCTTATCGGCATGATTCTTCGCGGAGCCCGAGTGGGCGCCCAGATCGTCGACGTCGAGCTCGATGGCGGCCTGATCACCGCAATCCAACCGACCGGTGCTACCTCCTCGTCAGGGTCCCACGAGGTGGTGGAGCTGGATGGTCGCTCCCTCGTTCCCGGCCTGTGGGACAACCACGTGCACTTCACCCAGTGGGCGCTGCAGTCGCAGCGGCTGGACATCGCCGCGGCATCATCGGCTGCCGAGACCGCGCACCTGATCGCCGCCGCGATTGTCGCCGACTCGCCGACGCCATTCGTCGCGGTCGGCTTCCGGGACGGCCTGTGGCCGGATGCGCCGAATCTCGAAGTCCTGGACGCCGCATCCGCTGCACCGGTGGTTGTCGTCAGCGGGGACCTGCACTCGGTCTGGCTCAATTCGGCGGCGCTGCGACTGTACGGTCACACCGCGACCGGGAGCGGCCTGCTGCGCGAGGACGACGCGTTCCGCGTCCTCGGCCTGATCGACTCCCTCCCGGATATCCAGCTCGACCAGTGGGCGGACGCCGCGGCGCGCGCGGCGGCCGCTCGAGGGATCGTGGGGATCGTCGACTACGAGATGACCTGGAACCTCGAGTCGTGGACCCGTCGACAGTCGGCCGGAACCGATTGCCTCCGCGTGGACTTCGGGGTCTACACCGAGCACCTCGAACGAGCGATCGGCGAGGGGCTCCGCACGGGCGACCGGGTCGGAGAGCTGCTCACCGTGGGCAACTTCAAGATCCTCATCGACGGATCGCTCAACACGCGAACCGCGTATTGCTGGGACGAATACGAGGGAAGCGCGGGCGAGTACGGAATCCTCACGGTTCCGGAGCTTCGGCTGCTCGAACTGATGACACGGGCGTCCGGCAGCGGGATCGAGCCGGCCGTGCACGCGATCGGCGACCGAGCGAACACGATTGCGCTCGACGCATTTGAGGCGATCGGGTGCCGCGGTCGAATTGAGCACGCCCAGTTCCTGGCCGACGCCGACGTGCCGCGGTTTGCAGCGCTAGGCGTCGCTGCGAGTTTGCAGCCCGACCACGCGATGGACGATCGGAATGTCGCCGAGCGCTACTGGGCGGGTCGAACGCGCCGCGTCTTCCCGTTGCGCTCGCTGCTGGATGCCGGCGCGACGCTGCTCCTCGGGTCCGACGCTCCCGTCTCGCCGCTCGATCCGTGGCGCACGCTGGCGGCCGCGGTCGGTCGCTCGCGAGATGGCCGTGAGCCGTGGCACCCCGAGCAGGCGATCGGCGTGGCCTCGGCGATCGCCGCATCCAGTCGGTCGACGATCGCCGTCGGGCAACCGGCCGACCTCGTCGCGGTTGAACGCGATCCGGGAACCGCGACGACCGATAACCTGCGAACCATGCCCGTGTACGCAACGCTTCTCGGCGGACGCCCCACCTTTGGACTCGAATGACACCCGACGACCGCTTCACCCAGCTGCTCGACGATCTGAAGATGATGGGCGTCACTCAGAACCCGTTCTTCGGCCGCCGCGGGCTGGTCGCCGACGGCAAGGTGATCGCCTGTTTTCTCGACGACTCTGTCGCGTTCAAGCTGGGACGAAGCACCGAGGCGCTGAGCCGAGCGCTGGAACTCTCCGGCGCCGACCTCTGGTATCCCGGGAACAAGATCGTCCCGTTCAAGGACTGGGTGCGGGTTCCGGACACCCATCAGGACGAGTGGGGACGGCTCGCCGAGCAGGCCCTGCACCACATCCGAGAGACGCTCTGATCCGGATGCCAACGCGTGAACGGGGGATATCCCCACTCCGGATCCGGGCGGGAGCGGTATGCCGCATAGCGAGACCGCTCGCCAGACTGTTCCCATGACCACAACTACCGGGCCGGCCAGGCCCAGTTTCTACGGCGGCCTTTGGCGGAACGTTCCGCGCGAACTCGGCTTCCTGCTTCTGGGTTTTCCGATCGCCGCAATCGGCTTCGGCATCACGATCGGCCTGTTCAGCGCCGGCGTCGGTGCGGTCCTGCCGTTCTTCATCGGGGTGTTCATCATCATCGGCGCGATGTACGTGGCGCGCATCTTCGGCACCCTCGACATTCTTCGGCTCGCGTGGGCCGGGCGTCCGGTCATCCCACAGGCCGACTGGCAGGACGTACGCTCGAAGACAGGGTTCTGGTCCTGGCTTCGCTCGCTGATCTACAACGGCCACTACTGGCTGGCCCTGTTGTACACGATCGTGATCAACTTCGCGGTGTCGCTGTTCACGTGGACGGTTACGGTCGTGTGGGTTTCCGTCGGACTCGGCGGGCTGACCTACTGGTTCTGGGACCGGTTCATCCCTGTGCCGGACCACCAGCTTTACCTTTCGCAGTGGCTGCTGTTCGGGCGGGGGCTGGTCCCTGCGAACGCCGTCTACCAGGGCGGCGAGATCGCGCTGTACCTGATCCTCGGCGTCATCCTGATCGGCACGCTGCCGTTCATCACCCGCGGTTTTACCTCGATGCACTGGGGGATCGCCCGAGTGGTGCTCGGCGCGTGGCCGTCCGAGGCGCTCGGCCAGCGTGTCCGTGACCTGAGTGACGCGCGAGGTGCAGCGACGTCTGCGGAGGGCCACTCGCTTCGCCGGCTCGAGCGCGACATCCACGACGGCCCGCAGCAGCGGCTGGTCCGGATGCAGATGGATCTCGCCGCCGCCGACCGCCAGCTGGACGGCGACCCGGAGAAGGCGCGGACCCTGATCGCAGAGGCAATGCAGCAGTCGAAGGATGCCCTCGAGGAACTACGGTCGCTCTCGCGCGGGTTCGCTCCGCCCATCCTGCTCGATCGCGGACTGGTCGCCGCTCTCGAGTCCGCGGCGACCCGGAGCCCGATTCCCGCGACCGTGACCGACTCACTGCCGGCAGAGCTCGGCCTGCCCCAGGAGATCGAGCGCAACGCCTACTTTGCCGCGAGCGAGGCGCTCACGAACGCGATCAAGCATTCCGGCGCTACCCGGATCGACATCCGGGTCTCGTCGACAGTGAGGGATCTCGTCGTGACCGTCAGCGACAACGGCTCCGGCGGTGCCACGGCGAAGGCGGGTCACGGGCTCGCCGGACTGCGCGAGCGGATGCGCGGGGTTAGCGGCTCACTCGAGGTCCACAGCCCGTCCGGTGGCCCGACTTCGATCTCCGCGCGGCTGCCGCTCGGCCCGCTCTGACCGGCGTCGCACAAACAATGTCCCCCTACGCTGGAGACATGGCAGGTCTGCGCGTTGTGGTCGCCGACGACTCCGTGCTGTTGCGCGAGGGTCTCGTGCGCGTGCTCGTTGAGTCGGGCGTCGACGTCGTCGCGTCCTACCCGGATGCCGATCAGCTGCTCTCGGCGCTCGACACGGATTCGCCGGACCTCGTCGTCCTGGACGTTCGGATGCCACCGACGTTCAAGGACGAGGGCGTCCGGGCCGCCATTCGCGCTCGCGAACTCCGACCGCGGGTCGGCATCCTGCTGTTATCGCAATACGTGGAGGTCGCGTACGCCCAGGAACTACTCTCCGCCGGGACCGGTGGAGTCGGCTACCTGCTGAAGGACCGAGTCGCGTCGCTCGGCGAGCTGAAGGACGCGATCGACCGCATCGCCAGCGGTGGAACGGTGCTCGACCCCGAAGTCGTCGCACAACTGATCGGACGTCGGCACGACCCGCTCGCGAGCCTCACACCACGGGAGCGCGAGGTTCTCGCGCTCATGGGGGAGGGTCGCACGAATGCGGCAATTGCCCAGACGCTCGTCATCGGCACGGGCGCAGTGGAAAAGAACGTCACATCCATCTTCCAGAAACTGGGGCTGGATGATTCAGGCACGGATCACCGACGAGTGCTCGCGGTCCTGGCCTGGCTGCAGCGCTAGGCGCGCCGCGGCGTACTCCCGTCGCGGATTATCGCGACGCTGTCAGCACTAAAAGCGCGGACGCTGAAGAACGGGTGCGAGACCGCTTGCGTTCGAGCTGTAGCCGGCGCCGGGGTTGACCTCCGGGCGCGGGTACTCGAGGTGGTCGGTCCACTGTCGGCCGTTCCACCAGCGGAGCATTCCGCTGTTGGCGGGATCTGGGTACCAGCCGAAGGGTGCGAGGTCAGTTTGGGTTGAAACAGACATTGGGTTTTCCTGCGTTTGCCCTGCCGCGGGGCGAGTCCGGGGTGCGACAGTTTGCCAACCGTAAGGCATGTTCGGGATGGAGAACGGTTGTCCCCATAGTAGGGGACACATCCTC